>NC_019012.1 GCF_000331105.1 Fibrella aestuarina BUZ 2
AATGCGTCGGTGCGTATTATCGCGCTGAATTTGATTGGGTGCCTCTTCGATGCCGATGCGAGCGATCTGG
Source organism: Fibrella aestuarina BUZ 2 (assembly GCF_000331105.1). Taxonomy (NCBI): domain Bacteria; kingdom Pseudomonadati; phylum Bacteroidota; class Cytophagia; order Cytophagales; family Spirosomataceae; genus Fibrella; species Fibrella aestuarina. The sequence continues at coordinate 71 of NC_019012.1, forward strand.
CTGAGGGGGATCTGCTGACCAGACGGCGTAGGTACGTACACATTACCTATGTCGTCAACGCTCTGCCGTTTGTCGGCAGCCAGCCGCACCACCAGATCGTATCGTTTTTCGCCCTCGAAAACCTGCCCGGCGGCCTGCCCGGCAAAAGCCGTGTTGATGACCCGGTTTACGTCGTTGATGTTGAGGCCGTACTTAGCAATCTGCGCCCGGTCAAGGTCAATCATGATCTGGGAAAGGCCCCCTACTTGCTCGACATATAAATCTTGTGCACCGGAAATGCCCCGCGCTATGCTTCCGACTTCACCTGCCAACTGTTGGAGCTTACCGAGATCGTCGCCATATATTTTCAGGGCTACGTCCTGCCGCGCTCCGGTCATCAGCTCGTTGAAGCGCATCTGCACGGGTTGTTGAAACCCAAACGTTACACCAGGCACCACACTCAAGGCCTCGGACATCTTGCCGGCCAGCTCGTCGCGGGTGGTGGCCGACGACCACTGGTCTTTGGGTTTAAGAATCACCATCAAATCAGAGGCTTCGATGGGCATGGGGTCGGTAGGAATCTCGCCGGAGCCGATTTTACCCACCACCTGCTCCACTTCGGGAAAGTCGCGGAGCAGGATGCGTTGGGCTTTCAGCGTCGCATCGACTGTTTCCGACAGCGAACTGCCCGTCAGCGTGCGCGTGTCCACGGCGAAGTCACCTTCGTCCAACTGCGGGATAAACTCGCCCCCCATCCGGGAAAACAACCACCCAGCCACGACCAGTAACCCAACGGCACTGCCCAGAATGAGCAGCCGGTGGTTCAACGCCCCCAACAAAATGGGTTCATAGAACCGGTGAATGCGTTTCATGATCTTGTCGGAAAAGGTTTCCTTATGGACCACATGCTTGTCGAGCAACAGAGCCGAAATCATGGGTACGTAAGTAAGCGAGAGGATAAACGCCCCCAGAATGGCAAAGGCTACCGTGAGGGCCATTGGTCTGAACATTTTGCCCTCAATGCCCGACAAAGCCAGGATGGGCAGGTACACAATCAAAATGATGATTTCACCAAAGGCCGCCGACGACCGAATCCGGCTGGCTGCGCCAAACACCTCTTCGTCCATTTCATCTTGACTTAGCGTTTTGTCGCGGTTTCGTAGCATAATGTGATGGAGCGTGGCTTCGACAATAATCACGGCTCCGTCCACGATCAGGCCGAAGTCGATAGCTCCTAAGCTCATCAGGTTGCCCGATACACCGAAGAGGTTCATCATCGAAATGGCAAACAACAGGGCCAGCGGAATGACCGAAGCCACCACGAAACCCGCCCGGAAATTGCCCAGCAACAGCACCAGCACGAAAATGACGATTATGGCCCCTTCCAGCAGATTATGTTCCACCGTTCCGATGGCACTGTTGACCATTTTTGTACGGTCCAGAAACGGCACGATCTGCACCCCTTCAGGCAGCGTTTTTTGGATCTCGGCAATTTTCTCTTTCACCCGCTTGATGACGGCAGATGAGTTTTCACCCTTAATCATCATCACAATCGCCCCGACAGTTTCGCCTTCGCCATTGCGCGTAACGGCCCCGTAACGTACCGCCGACCCGATGGTAACCTGTGCCAGGTCACGCACACGCACCGGGAGGCCCCCGTCGTTGAGCCGCACAACGATGTCGGCAATGTCGTTGGTGGAGGCAATCAGGCCATTGGAGCGGATGAAATAGGCGTTGGGTCTTTTGTCAATGTACGCCCCGCCCGTATTCTGGTTATTCTGTTGCAGGGCTGCAAACAGATCGGCAATCGTGATGCCCACGCTGCGGAGCCGGTCGGGGTCAATGGCAATTTCGTACTGTTTCAGCAGCCCCCCGAAGCCACTCACGTCGGCTACGCCGGGCGTACCCAGCAGCCCCCGCCGGATGGTCCAGTCCTGGATAGTCCGTAACTCGGTGAGCGAGTATTTGTGTTCGTAGCCTTTTTTGGGCACGACGGTGTACTGAAAAATTTCGCCCAATCCCGTCGTAACGGGGGCCATCGTGGGTGTACCCACACCCGGCGGGATCTGTCCGGCCACGTTTTGGAGCCGTTCGGCAATCTGCTGTCTGGCCCAATACACATCCGTCGCGTCGGTAAACACCACCGTCACAATCGACAGGCCGAAGCGTGAAAACGACCGGATTTCGGTCAGGCCTGGAATATTCGACAGGCCCACTTCAAGGGGAAACGTCACGAGCCGTTCGATGTCTTCAGCCGCCAGCGACGGGCTGCTGGTGATGACCTGCACCTGATTGTTGGTAATGTCGGGGACGGCATCAATCGGCAGTTGCGTGACCGACCACGCCCCCCACCCAATCAAGGCCAGCGTGAAGAGACCGATGATGAGTTTGTTGCGGATAGAAAATAAGATGATTGCGTTTAGCATGAGTTGTAACAATACAGTGTATAATTGGGCATAACAGACAGAGGTAACGTACCCAGCCGACAGCACAATGGGGTGATTTGGCTATCGGCTGGGTACGTTGTTCAACAGTTACGCAACGGCGTGCTGCCTGGGCATAAGCTGCTCGGCATCAAGGCCAAGGCCGTTCGCCAGGGCCATACCCAGGCCAATGTCGGCCCGGAAGAAATGGCAGAGCTGCCGGTTGCGGATTTCGCTGATTTTGGCCGGGTCGCCTTCCATCTTGCCCATGTGCGTGACGATGTTGTTGACCGTTGCCCTTTTTGCCTCTGGGGTCATCAGCCGATAGAGGTTGCCCGGCTGCGTGTAGTGGTCATCGTCGCCCGGTGCGTTGCGGTCATACCAGTCGGCTACCGACGCTTCCAGATCCCAGGCGGGTTCTTTGTAGCGTGTATCGACCACAACCTCATCGAATGAATTGGGGAAATAGTTAGGCATACTGCCATGATTGCCATCCATCCGCATCTTACCATCACGCTCGTAGTTATAGACGGCGTAGGGGCAGCGGTTCACCGGGATTTGCTCGTAGTTGACACCCAGCCGGTAGCGGTGCGCGTCGGGGTAGCTTAGCAGCCGCCCCTGTAACATCTTGTCAGGCGAGTAGCCGATACCGTCCACGACGTGTGCGGGCGAAAAAGCGGCCTGCTCCACATCCTGAAAGTAATTTTTCGGATTGCGGTTCAACTCCATCACTCCCACGTCGATCAACGGATAGTCGGCGTGCGGCCACACTTTCGAGAGGTCAAAGGGGTTCCAGCGGTAGGTTTTCGCGTCAGCTTCGGGCATCACCTGAATCTGCAACGTCCAGCGCGGAAACTCGCCGATGTCGATGTGTTCCATCAGGTCACGCTGCGCGAAATCGAGGTCTTTCGACTTCATGGCATCGGCTTCGTCGCCCGTAAAGTTTTTGATCCCCTGTTGGGTTTTGAAGTGGAACTTTACCCAGTAACGTTCACCGTCAGCGTTGACCAGCGAGAAGGTATGCGAACCGTAGCCGTTCATGTGCCGGAAGCCGTAAGGCGTACCCCTGTCGCTCATCAGAATCATCACCTGATGCAACGATTCAGGGTTTAGCGACCAGTAATCCCACATCATCGTCTGCGATTTCATATTTGAGTGGGGGTCGCGTTTCTGGGTATGAATGAAATCGCCAAACTTTTTGGGGTCTTTCACGAAGAACACCGGCGTGTTGTTGCCCACCATGTCCCAGTTGCCGTCTTCCGTGTAAAACTTTATCGAGAAACCACGCGGGTCCCGCTCGGTATCGGCGGAGCCTTTTTCGCCCCCAACGGTCGAGAACCGGGCGAAAATGTGCGTTTGTTTCCCCACCTCGCCAAACAGCTTCGCTTTTGTGTATTGGGTGATGTCGTTGGTGACGGTGAACGTACCAAACGCCCCCGACCCTTTGGCGTGTACGACGCGCTCCGGGATACGCTCCCGGTTGAAGTGGGCCATTTTTTCGTGCAGGATGTAATCCTGAAGCAGCAGCGGGCCACGCGGCCCCACGCTCTGCGTGTTTTCGTTTTCGGCAATGGGACGACCAGAAGCGGTCGTCAAACGAGGGTTTTCCATGACGTAATTGATTTAAAGTTGAGTTGTTTAGTTGAAGGAAGCGGGGATCAGCGGCCATCGTCTGACCGGCTGATCCCCAGCCATTTACTGCATATGGACGCGCAGTTGCCACACCTGCTTGTCTAAGGCGTAGCTGAGTTCCTGAAGCAGATTGGATGTCGTTTCGTCCACTTGGCTTAGTTGGTCGATACGTTGCCGAATACGGGTTGCCACTGCGTAGATACGTTCGGTCATCAGGGCGAGCACCTGCCGGTCGGCCAGATACCCCGCCGGGAAATCGCCGAGGTTAGCCGTCTTCGCCACCACACCAGTCCGTCCGTCGATGGGTGAACCGATGTGCAGGGCGCGTTCAGCAACGCGGTCAGTGAAATTGAGCTGAATCGTAGCGTACTCGTCGAGGTTTTCGTGCAGGGGGAAGTAGAGCGGCCCGCGCAGGTTCCAGTGGCTTTGCTTGGTGCTGTGATACAGTTCGAGCAATTCCGCGACAGTGGCCTGCAACAGCCCTGTCACCATGCCTTTCTTTTCGGCCTTGTCAGCCTCGAAGGGTACCCATTGATCCGCCTGCTCGTTACGGTAATTGCCAAGTTGTGCCGGGGCCTGCTGCGCCAGCGCGGTTTGATTATTTTCCATTGTGTTGAGTGGGCGTTAGCCCGTTTAGAATTGATTGTAAAGGATTGGAAGCGAGCGGCACGAGCCTTTTTCCCGTGCCGCCCAGGCTTCGCTTATTGCATATGTACCCGGAACTGCCACACTTGCTTGTCCAGCTCGTAGCTCAGGTCCTGAAACTTGTTGGACGTTACCTCATCGCCGTTTTTAGCGGTGCTTTCCACCCGCGACCGTACCCGCTTGGCGATTGTGAAAATGCGCTCAGTCATGATGTCGAGTACCTGCCGATCCGACAGAAAACCACCCGGAAACTTGGGCAGGTTGGCCGACTGTACAATCGTCTCGGTACGTCCATCGGTCGGGATGCCGATCTGCAATTGCCGTTCGGCCAGCAGGTCGGCGTACTTGCGGTACGTATCAGCGTACTCCTGCAAGTTTTCGTGCAGGGGGAAGTAGAGCGGCCCGCGCAGGTTCCAGTGACTCTGCTTGGCATCATGGAAGAGTTCGAGCAGTTCGACCACCGTTGCCTGTAAGTCGGCGTTGATGGCCTGCCGCTTTTCGGCTTCGAGCGGTATCCAGGCATCGGCCCGTTCGTTGCGGTAATTGCCCAACTCGGAGCCGGACGGAGCCGCCTGATTGGGGGCTGCGTTGGCCGGAGCCGGTGTTTGGGTGTTGCCCACCCGGCGGTTCTGCGCCAGCGTGGGTTGTGAAACAAGAGCCAGGGCAAACAGACCACCGGCGATCAGCCTATTCAGTGTTTTACGCTGAGTAATCATGGGAAACTGGTTTTTAAACGGTAAACTGATTTATAAAATAGGTACTCGGTAATGCGAAAGAACGTACCCACTGAAGCCACCTCAGCGGGTCGGAATGGTAGCCGGAGCTGTCTCCGAACGCAGCTCCCGGTGCATAATCAGCCCGCCCAGCCGACCGACATTCGCCATCAGGCCAAACGTGATCAGTGATGCGGCAAATACAAGGGTGGGCATAAACCGGACCTGCCGCGCACGGGGCCACAGGAGCGTCAGCAGGGAAAGGCCAGCCGTCAGATACATCCCAACGTTGGCCCAATCAGCAGCCTGCTCGTGATTGTGAAGCCGTTGCCGGTCAAGCTGATTGATGGACTTGAGGTAGTGTTCGGCAGACTCGCCGGTTTGGTTGGTGATGAGCGTGGCAATGCTCATCAGCACGAACATGCCGTAGCCCAGCCGTATGATGGCTTCGTTGCGCCGAAACAGGCCGTAGCCCAGTACAATCGTAGCCAACAGACCCCCAATAATTGGGAGATGATTCACCAGCAGGTGCCAGTGTGCGCCATTGATAGACATAACAAAAAATAGATTGGTGATACAGGTACAGCAATACACCTTGCCCGGACCCAGCGGTAGGGTTCGTAAAATGCGGACAAGTGCAGGAGAATCGCTTCGAGTACGCGACCGGGTACGGGCTGACTAACCTAACAACGGTCAGAAAACCACAACGTAAACCCGTCGAGGAAATGGCATAGGCCGAGTCCACGTCGAAGGAAGCAACGAAAAGGAAACAGGAGGAGCCGACGTACTATTCATCGTCCGATTCGTTAGGACGGACTTCGGCCAGGGGCAGTAGGATACTACCGTCGAGGGGGATTAATCAGGCCAAAAACGGCCAGAAAAGAGTACAGGTCAGCCTTGTGCGAAAACGTGGTTTTCAGGGCGATGACAACCTGCTGAGTGAATGCGGGAATTAACCGCAGCGCACCGGGCGCATAAACGGATACAGAGTGACCCGCCGAAGGAAGATTGTGGTGGCTGTGTTTCGGATGTTTCTGGTGTTCCGAATTGGCCCCGTAATGCATCGCGATGAAGTCCGTGAAACTGAGCGTTGGGTCAGCTTTCCGGTGTTGGGCATAGTGTTGTACCAGTTCTCCCCAGCGGGCAGACTGGTCGATGCTGAGGCCGGGGAGCATACTGCTTCCCAACATCAGGCACGCTAACACTATGGCAACTATGGATTTCATCTCTTTGCGTAATTACCCTATCAACGTTGTATAGTGTCGAAAGTTTCGATTTACGAACAAGGGTATGTAATTTAGAAATAATCTAATACCAATCGTACAAGCAAATGGCGCAATTAATTCATAATGAGCGTTGAAGCTCTGGTTGATGAGTTAATCTATTGCACTGCCGTTCAAAACGTAAGCGAAAATTTTACCTTGAATGAACAGTGAATATTGCTAAATGTTGTGGCAACCTTAGGTTAATTTCATTGAGCTTTGCGACCCGTAATCCGGTCGCGGTACACTGTTCCAGTGGCAGGGTCAGTCTGCTGCTCATCAATGTTAAGCGTGGTGCCGTCAGCAGTGCCAATTTTCTGGTTACTCATGTACATATCGTAGCCACTTCCGTTGCTCTGCAAACGCACCGACCCAATCACTGAGGTCTGATCGCTGTAACCCGTTGCTTTAATCGTCTGCGTCAGGAAGATGACGGCGGCTGAATCGCGCCGGGCCGTCAGCGTACCCGACAGGGTGTTTGAGCCAGCCGTATAAGGCAGATTATACTCATACAGCTTAATGCCCGCCGAATCGCTTCGCACATAAGTAAGCGGATACGTACCCGCAACAGTGGTGGCCGGGTCAGGCGTTACGTCCTGCTTTTTCGCGCAGGCAGCCAGCAGGATTGCGGCCAGAAGAGTAAGTACGTATTTCATGGATAAATCGCTTTAAGGAGTGCCGTTCAATACTGAACGGCACTCCGCTGTTTGGGTTAATAAATGAGTTGGCCTTTAGTCAAGCTTCAGGAACTTACCGGCTCCATCGAATTCGGCTTCGTAGGTCTTGCCGTTAAGCGAAAATTTCACCTCATACTTCGCTACGGTGCCGACTGGGGTGGTCCTGTTTAGCCGGACGGTGGCTAAGAGACAGTTTTGAGATTATTCCGATAGTAAGCTTCCTCAAATTGCAGGGGGCTAACATAGCCCAGCGACGAGTGTCGCCGTCGGCGGTTGTAATATAGCTCGATGTACTCGAACAACTGCTCGCGTGCGTCCGCCACCGAGCGAAACACTCGTTGATAGACTAATTCGGCTTTCAGCCGTGACCAATACGACTCAATAAACGCATTGTCATAGACCTCATCGGCGCGGGCCATGCTTTGCTCAAACTGGTGTAGGCGAAGCGTCGTTCGGAAGGCTTTGCCCACGTACTGCCCCCCTCGGTCGGAATGAACAATGCTACCTTTTGCCAATTGATTATGAGCGATGGCTTTCTGTAACGCGTTGTGTACCAACTCTTCTTCCATGTGTTCATCCACAGACCAGCCGCTTACTTTTCGACTAAACAGGTCTAACCAGCCCGCCATATAAGCCCATTCACCGCCTTGCAGAGCCAGGTATGTGATGTCGCCCACCAGCACCTGGCCGGGGCGAGTGGGGGCTGGCCGATCCAACAACAAGTTGGGACTGTAGGGGCCAGCGTGGTTGCTGTGGGTGGTACGAGGCACAAAACTACGTGGCTGAATGGCCTGTAACTGATTGGCTTTCATGATCTTGCGCAGTTGATGGCGACCTACTTCATAGCCCTGCTCCTGTAAATCCAGCACCAGTCGGCGGCTCCCATAGCGTCGTTGATGCTCGTAGAAGCATTCTTTGGTTGCCTGAACCAGCTTGAGTTGTTGCGCCGATGGCTGGTAGGTGTGTTTGGCCCGATAGGCATAAAATGCACTCTTACTAACATTTAGGCACTCACAAAGTCGCTCAACTGGGTATGAATCAGTCAATTGTCGAATCAACTCGTAGGTGATCGTCAGGTCATCCGGCTGAAAATGGAGAGTGCTTTTTTTAGGATGTCTCGTTCCTGTTCAGTGCGCCGGAGCTGTTCCCGGAGCTGGACCAGTTCCGCTTGATTGGTCACTTGCCCTTTATCTGCCTTGGCTAGATCGCGCCAGCGATAGAGCATATTGGCAGAGACACCCAACGATTTGGCAACATCGGGTACGCTACGCTGGCCGTTTTCGAGCAGCTGTACGGCATCAGCTTTGAATTGGTCGTCGTAGTGGCGTCGGGGAGCCGCCGAGGTTTGTTTTTTGGACATGATAGACTAAGTTAAGCACTTAGACCGTCCGGCAAACTTGGACCATCTCAGACACTGTCTTTGTCGACCGTAGCGGCAGCGAAGGTGTAGCCCGCGTAGTTGGTGGTCAGGTACGTGGTGATAGCGGTTGGCAGGTCGGCCTGCGCGATGATCGTTTGAGTGCCATCATGATTATCGCCACCCGGCCCTTTGCCATTGTCGCCACCACCCTGACCCTCTACGTGGGCACTCACAAAAACACCGGCTCCAGTAAAGAGCACGTCGTAGCTCGCGCCATTGTAGGTAATGTCCACTACGTATTGCGTAATAGCCCCGTTGCTGCTGCGGCTGCTGGCCTGCACGAAGGTGTAACCTGGGTAAGTGGTGTTCAGGTACGTACCAACGGCGGCAGGCAGTGCCGACTGCGCGACGGCTGTGCCCTGTTGATGCCCGTCTTCCGTTTCCTGCTTCAGGAATTTACCAGCCCCATCAAATTCCAGCTCATACTGCACATTGTTGAGGGCGATAACCACTTCGTATTGCGTGATGGCCCCGGCGGTGTCGGTTTTGGTACCTGCCCGCACTACGGTTGCCCCCGCATAGTTCGCTGTGATGTAATCGGTTACGGCTTTGGGCAGCGTCCCCACGTCGATGACACCATACGCGGCCATCAACGTACCCGACGCACTGATGTTGGCCAATCGGGCTTTATTGTTCGCCGTAAAACTGGCTTGGTAGGTTTGCAAGGCTACTTTTGACCAACTGACCTGCGTAGCGGCTGGAAAGTTTTGCTGTAGCGAAGCCAGCACCAACGCAGGTACTGAACTGATAGCTACAGTGGTAGTGGCCGTACTCGCAGCCAGAGGTGTTACGGAGGCATTTTGCTGGGAGCAGGAGGCCAGCAGCAGGAGTCCACCAAGGGTGGCGAAGAGGGGGTTTCTCATGAATGAACCGAAAAAATGATAATCATAGCTTTACAATTACGGTGGGTAGCTCGCCCGGCAGGAGTTTTCCCGGATGTTCGCCCGCGTAGCGAACAGTAACGTAGCGCACTCTTCGCCCGACTTCTATAGGTCAGCGAAAAGTAAAAGGCGATGCTTTTAAGGGTTATTACGGATGCTGAACCCGCTGCCGTTGCCTGAGCCGAGATATTTTTTTGCTGGCCTTAGAATTGAAGTTTGAGACCAGTGTAAATGCCAAACCGCGTACTGCGGGCGGCACCCGGACCATCCAGGTAATTGAGCCGCCAGATGGCATCAATCGAAAACAGATTCAGAATATTTTCAACGCCTACGCCGGCTTCCGCATACGGTACGGAACCCGTTACGCGAAAGGCGTTTATTTTATTGAAGTCGCGATTTGTCTGGGTCAAACTACCCCAGAAAAGGTTGGCCGTTAGCCGCTCGCGCAGGCCCAGTTTGTTGATCAGCGGAATGCGGTCTAAAATCAGCCCGCCCAGCGAATACCGGGTCAGCAGACTCACGTAGCGGTCGGCGGCAAATTCATACGGACTCATGCCGTAGAAGGCATACTTATCTGCTACGTAGTTTGGATTGCCGCGCGGGATGTGAAGCAACAACAACGGAACGGTTCCCAAAACAACGCCCCCCGTCAGATTGTAGTAGAACGAACCTTTAAGCGGGGCGGGCATCTCCTGAGACAGGCTCGTGCTTAGTTTCCAGTAGTCGAAATACGTATTTCGGTAGAGAGGCAGCCCAGCCGCCACATGAAACTGCCAGATGGGATACTGGGTGTATAGCCGAAGTTTGTCGTAATTCAGAATAATAGTCCGCTCATTGCGGGCATACCGAAACGTAACGCCAACTTCTGAATTACAAAGGGTGTTTAATCGGGCAATGGACGAATCGGCTACGTTAACGACCTCGTCGGACGGGGCATAGCTGAACTGAAACGTGGGGGTCATGGACCCGTAGCTGTAGTATGACTTCACCGACCAGAGCGGGCTAAGGTCCCGCTCATGCGAGAACCGTATTTGTTGCAGGAAGGTCTGGTACACCGGAATTGGTTTGCGGAGGGCCAGCGTAAACAGATTGTCGTTATCCAGTACGTCGTCATAATTTGTCAGCGCGTCGTAGTCATTTTTGAGGGTCAGTTCATACTTTCGGTACGGGCTGCGGTTAGGCACGTACTTAATGCCGATAGTTTCTTTAAACCGGCGGTCAAGGGTGCCGTAGGCTACGTACCCCCACAGGCACCAACGTGGGTCGAAGCCTTCCATCGTCCAGAAGCCTGTCCTGAGCCGCAGCCCCTCCGTCAGATTGGAGCTAAACAATGAGCTGTATGGGCCAAACCTGACTTTGTTCCGAACATCCCAGTAGCCGCTGGTTATGAAGGCCGCCATCCGGGTGGTGTTACGAAACTGGCGGTTGTTCTTAAGCGAATCGACAGCCTGATAGATAGCCCGTTCCCGAATGGTCAACGGAGTCAGCCGGTAAGCATCGGTGAAAGTAGCCGCCGTTGGCGTGGTCTGTTCCGTGAGCGCAAAGTTGGTGGCCGTTACACCCGCCGGGTTGATTTGGTAGTTTCCATATACGCTCGTACTCTGAATGCTGACCGTGCGGCTGGCGGAGTCGATGCGGGTGGGCAAGCCTAATAGCCCTAATCCGTTTTCAAACCCATAGCGCAACGCGTTTCTGGTCATGACCCAGGCGGTTCCCCGTTCGGTGTCGTCGATGGGCAGAAACGTTTGTTCAATGCCCAGCGAACGAATGAAATTCAGGTTGGCCCCGGCATTGGTTTGCATCGATACCTCCCGAATAGCGTAGGAGCCATCTTCGATGAGAACCGTCCCGACAAACCCGTTTTCGGTAACACTGCGAGGCCGGAATGCCAACCGGTAGCGATACTGGCCGTTTTCAATCAGTGTATCAGGCTTATCGAACTGGTAAACGGCTAAACCGATGTCCGAAACGGGACCAACGAACGACGTTTTCAGGATGGCAATGATGCCATCGTAGGGGTTTATAGGTACGTTGAACCGGTCGAGACGAGGCCCTAATTCATCGGTTTGCAACCCTAAATTTTGTTCGGATACCAGATAGGCCGCGTCACTTTGCGGGCTGCGGGTGTGGTACTCCTTTCGGTATTGTTCCCGAAAGAAGATGGGCAGCGACGTGCGGGCCGACGAATCGTTTTGATACTGCTGATATACCCGTAGCATGGTAGTCAACAACTTGCGTTTCTGGTTGGCCGACAAATTTTCAATATCCACCTCCGTGCGGAGGTAGTTATTACGGGTCCATCGGGTGAGCCGTTGCGGGTCGTTGGTTCGCTTGTTGGCGATGACCTTCTTCATCAGGGCTTTGCCCGGATCACGATAGCCTGTAACGACCACTTCGGCCAACTGCCCCGTGACGGCCCGCATTTCGACCGTCAATGGTGCGGTGGGTGGGTTCCCAATCGGTACGGTAATGGGTTCGTAACCCACTTCGGAGAGCAGCAACGTATCGGGCAACTGTTTGATGGGGAGCGAAAGCAGACCATTCTCATCGGCGGTATTGCCATTTCGGCCACGCTTCATATAGCCACTCACGAACGGAACCGGTCTGCTCGTTCCCAGTTCGGTTATACGCGCGGTTATCGTGGCTGAACTCGGTGCGGTAGGCTGTGCCCAGGCGGACAAACAAACCCAATTCAACAGGAGCCCCAGCAGGTTTTTTTTCATGCGTCGATCTCCGATTTAGCTAAGTCTGCGTGAAGAAAAGTCGGTTGTGGCCTACGTGTCTCCGCCTGCTGCTCACCAGTATGCGCTGTCTGAAACGGTTGCGCGAGCAGGTGCGGAAACGATACGCCATCGAGCGGTTCATCGACCGTATCCAGCCCAAAGACAATCTCGCCCGCCTGCATTTGGCGAAACGTACCGAAGAGCCGGTCCCACACGCTGAGCACGTCGCCGTAGTTGCTGTCGGTGAAGGGTTGGCTTTCGTGATGATGAACCTGATGGACATTGGGGGTGACCAGCACCCAGCTCAATACTCGGTCGAGCCGTTCGGGTAAGCGCACGTGTGCATGAGCCGCCACGTTCGAGATGATTTGCACAAACTGCCGAGCCATGAGTGCCCAGAACGTAGTGCCGCTGATAAATACCCAGACCAGCAGAAACAGGAGCCGGATGGCGGTCTCGCCGGGGTGTTCGCGCAACACCGTCGAAACGTCTAAGGCTGGGTCGGCATGGTGAACTGCGTGGAACCGCCAGAGGAAACCGTAGCGGTGCATAAGTACGTGATAGACGTATTCGAGGTAGTCAAGCAGTAGGAATGACAGCGCAAAGCTTAACACCGGATGCCCACCAAGTGGCAGAAGCCGGACCAGACCCCACCCATGCTGCTCGGTCCAGTTAAGCGTGTTTAGAAGTGAGTAGCCAATGAGGAGTTGAACAACAGCTCCGAAAAGAACGAACCTCGCGTTGGTCAGCGCATGGTGCCGTTGGCGACGATCTGCTAACAGGGAGTGTGGGTGTTCCAGCCACCAGAACAAGGCGACGGCCAGGGTCAGTAGTAAGGCCCGATGCATATCGGGGACGTGCTCGAAATAATGGATAAGCGATTGCATGTGATTGTAGCTATGTTATCCCAAAGCTGGGAGACAATTCTGTGGGTAACCTGAATGCGGGCTGAAAGCCCTGCAATCCGGTGCCAGTACAATCACATACGGGCTTTCGCTATTCAACCGCTGCCTGAAGCGCGTGGGCAAACGTCGAAAAAGTGAGGTTGTCAGTCAATGCCGTATTCCAGCAATACGAACGTATCGGGTAGTACTGATGGACGGGGCCGGGGGTTCTCGGCCGTGGGAGCGGGGGCGGTGCCATAGTCAGCCGTTATGACAAAAATATGGTGGCTCACCGGGTCAATGGTGATGGTGCGGGCACCGCGTTGGGTCGGCAGGGTCTGTATGGCTTCAAACTGCCCCGGTTTAGTTTCGCGCACCACCGTTAGTGAACCTTCGCCATTGGACGAAATCGCCGATCCAGTTGCTGTATCAAAAACGGCCCCATCCACCCCACTGCCAATGGGCACCGTTGCCAGTACCTTCCCCGACTGCGAATCCAGCACAATCATTTGCTGGTTGTGGCAGGTGCTGAACAACCGATGGCGGGCCTGGTCGAAGGCCAGCCCGGTGGGTTCTTGACCCGTGCCAAGCGGCCAGCGATGCTTCACTGCCAACGTGTTCGCGTCGAATACAACCACCTCATTTTTGTCTTCTAAGTTGACAAATAGCAGGCCATTGTCATCGCTGACAGCGGCTTCGGGGGCACCTCCCAACTCGACCGTACCGACAACCTTGCCCGTAGCGGCTTCAAGCACGGTCGCGCTGTTGCCTTCGTTATTGAAAATGAATACCCGCCCCGAGAAGGCATCGTAGCGGATGGCATCGGGCTTAAGCCCCGTCGGTATCTCCCGGCTCGGCTGAAGTGTTTTCAGGTCAAATAGTGTCGCTGAATGCGTGCGGCCGTTGGTTGTGTAACCTACGTTGGCACTGGGTACTACCGCAATACCATGAACCCCAGGTGTAGGCTTAACAACCCCGATTTTCTGATGCGTTCTCAAGTTCAGTACCTCTACCTGTGTACCATGCGAGAGGTACAGCCGCCCGCCATCGGCATCGGCCATGAGATAATCCCAACCTCCCTCCCCGCCGACTACTGTCTTTTTGACGAGGTGATAATTAGGCGATGGTTGCGCCAGGACAGAGCCTGCCCAAAGCAGGCAAATTGTCAGCATAATCCGGTTTTGCATGGTTGCGATAAAAGAAGGTAGAGAATGATTTTGGTAATAAGGGGTTCAAACAAGCCCATACACATCAATTGCTGAAATCAACATCCGGGCGATCAAGTCGGCGCTGGGTGCGTCGGGTGGTGGCGGGTTTGCCCAAGGGCAGTTGCACGGTGAGCTTGTAGAAACGTACTTCGCGCCGGTTCATGCTTGTTTGATAAAGCAGCGGCTGGTCTAAGACGCTTACAAACCGGCGGGAGTTAAACGCATCGTTCACCGTAAATACGATGCTGCCCCGGTTGTCCCAAAAGCCCTTTCGCAGCGCAAGATCAAGGGCATTGACCGGCAGGCGGTATCCTTGCAGGCTTACCCCCCGACTGTCACGGAACCCGCTTACCTGGGCCGTAACCCCCGCTGGAAAGCGGTACGTTAGGATCAGCTTGGCATTGTAAACCCAGGCTGAATTACTGATGGTACTCGACTGGATGGTGAACTGCCGCAGGTTCACGTTGCCCGTCAGACTCAGCTTTTTACCAATATCAAGCTTAAGTGTCTGGTCGATACCGTACTGAATATCGGCATTGACGTTGATAAATGTAGTGACTAAGATACTGGAGTCGGTGGCGAGTGGGCTGGTGAAGGGCTTGATGGTGTGGTCTTCGTAGATGTAATAGGCCGTCGAAAGTGATTGCAGTGGCCCTTTTGTGCAGGTGTAGGTCAGCTCGGCGGTGTTAATAAATTCGGGCCGCACCGCCGGGTTGCCGATGGTGATGTTCTGCCGGTCGTTGGCCTGAATACCCACGAACAGATGCCGGAAATTGGGCCGTCCTACCTTCCGGCTGAGACTAAAGTTTAGTTCTGAAGCTTCGCTCAGTTTCTTTGTCGCTGAAAAAGAAGGGAAAAACGACTTGAACCAGTTTTGCCCCGTGTTGGAGGGGTAGTTGTAGCCAAAGGTGCTGCCGTCGAAACGCGATAGTCCGTGCAGGCTCGACTGCTCAAGCCGCAGCCCGGCCTGAATGTCAATGCCACTCCGCAACTTCTTGCTGTAGAGCGCGTAAACAGCGTTGACCGTCTCGCGAATATCGGCATCCTGCGAATAGGTAGGCAGCAATACATACGCACTCGATCCTTCGAGGAGTTGGTTGAAGAAGTACTTGGTATCGCGGTTGTAGGTGTAGCTCCGTACTCCAAATTCCCACTTGGCCGAATCGCTCAGCGGATGCACGTAGTCGAGTTGCACCAAGCGTTGCGTCCCGATGATGCGCCCGTCGATGCGGTCGCGTTCGGGGTACGTTGGCTGAGAAGTCCCCGGGGTCGCGCTCGACTCCGCGTTGTAGGCGGTCGTGAGCCAGTTGGCGGCATTGGAAACCTGATTGCGTGTCAGCGATGTCAGCAGGGTTAGTTCCTGCCCTTTCCGGGCGAAACTGTGTTTCCAGTCGAACTCCGCGCCAAGGTTGGTGAAGTTGTTCTGCGGGTCGAGGTTGCGGCCCCCGTAGGCCGTGCGGTTGCCCACCGCATCCCGAAAGGTGTAGGTTTGGGCCGACACGGTGTTGAAAGCCCCGGAGGCTACCGTACCGGCCACTGTGAATACGTTACGCGGATTAACTGCGTAATCAATAGCCAGCCGCCCGTTGTGAAAGGTGTTGTTGAGGCTGAGGTTCGTGTTCTGATCGTAGAAACTTGTGGGCTTGCCATTGGCCCCGTTGCTGACGCGGCTAACATAGCCCGTCAGGGGGTTTTGGGTGGCATTGAAGCTGTAGAGCGTTGTTACGTTCCAGCGGCCTTCGTGCCAGTCGAGGTTGGCCGTGGCATCGTAGCGGTGGTTCTGGCCTAAGCCGACGCTGACCATACCGTTGTAGCCCGCTTCCCGGTTGCGCTTCAGCACTAAATTCACGATTCCGCCCGATGTAGAGGCATCGTACCGGGCCGACGGATTCGTAATGACCTCGACCGACTCAATCTGATTGGCCGGAATCTGGGCCAGCGTTAGTTGGGTGGGTTTGCCGTTGACGTAAATCGTCGTAGCCATGTTACGCAGGCTGGCGTTGCCGCTTTCGTCGATGGTAATCGAGGGTACACTACGTAGCAAAGCCTCGGCGGTGTTGCCCACCGATGTCAGGTTCTTACCTACGTTGAACACGCGCTTTTCGGCACTCAGCGAGAGGTCTGACTTTTCGCCCTGCACCTTGACTTCTTTCAGCAGGGTTGCGTCGGCACGGAGACTAACCGGAGCCAGTACCAGCGGTTTGTCGGTCAGGGTGATAGCCTGACTCGCCGTTTCGTAACCGACGAAAGAGACAAGGACCGTGGCAGTGCCGAGCGGAAGGTGCTGAACGACGTAATGGCCGGCTGCGTCAGCGGTAGTACCACCCACCAGCGTGTCGCGCCCGGCCTTCGCGACCCGAACGGTCACGGCAGCAAACGGCAGCGGTTGCTGGTTAGCGGCATCGAGCACCTGGCCCGACAACTCTCCCGTAGGTTGCAGAAACTGCCCCTGTGCCGAAACGCTGCAAAACCACAGTGTACTCAGTACGTAATACAGCAAACCGACCGTAAGAAAACGAATAGATTGATTCATAAAATTGACGTGTGCCACAAACGTATCAGTAGATTATGAAGCGATTCTGAAGTTGTTGTAACTAAGCATATACAGCCCCTCATTCATGCCAAATTTTACCGTCATCGGCATCCATCACAAAAAAATTGGGCTGACTACCCGATTTAGTTGGCTGAATACCGAATTTAGCCAGTGTAGTTAGTTGATGGCTCGGACGGTTGTCGGCAGGTTTACAAGGGTGATGTGGCTGACAAAAAATCGCCGGTGGGCAAAACCATCGGCGATATCAATAAGAGTATGCAGCGGAACTATCTCCGTTACGAGTTGATCACTGAATCAGTCGCTTACCGTATTGGTACAGCACCTGACCGGAAGAATTGACGAAAGATAAACGTAGGCTGTCGGCATTGACGGAAACAACGGCGAAGCCACCACTGGCCCGGCCAAAGGCGCAACGTGTTGAATCAGCGATACTTCCCAGGGGCGCACCTCCGCCACCCGAAATAATAAAGTCGGTTAGTCCAACCGGCAAATGTTGTAATGTGTGAGAGTGGCCGCTTAGGTACACTGGCGCCTTGTGCTTCTGAAGCAAAGGCAGCAGCCGGTCGATCAACTCAGGTTGGTCGCCATGATCGGCCCCCGCCGAGTAAACAGGATGATGGCCTACCACAATCGTACAGGTTTCTTTGGAGTGGGTTAAAACACTATCGGCCCAGCGTAATTGTCGATCCGTATTTTGTAGAATGTCTGGATAAGTCGCCGGATTCTGACGGTAGATAGTGAGGAAGGGATTGGTGTCAAGTATTACCAAACGAACCGTTACGCCGTTGTTGGCAAAAACCTTTGTGTAGTAACGATCCGGCAGTTGCCAACGCGGGTGTTTCAACCCGTAATCAAGCTGAGCCTGAACATTCCCCTGGTAGTCATGATTACCCAAGGCCATTGCAAACGCTTGAGGCAAATAGCTACCGGTATACACTCGTTCAAAGTTCAACTGCCATTTGGGGTCGCTGATTGATTGTACACCGTCCGTGTAGAAGTTGTCTCCAGCAAACACCAGAAAGGAGGGGGACAAACTACCTGCGAATTGATTTAGCTGGTCGGCTACGGCCTGCTGGTGAAATAAGCCACCCACGCCCCAATCAGCAAGCGCGAAGAATGTTATACTCTGAGGTAACACCCGCACGGTTGGCGTAGGTATCGGTGATTCGGTAGTTGGAGAACGGCAGGTGCTGGTTACCAAGCCGATCCACACCAGCCAGATAAAAACGCTGCTCCGCTTACAAATGCAGGTCGGCATAAAATTAATCACTTAAACAAATCCAGCCAGACCGATGCTTTAATGCCCACATTGCTACCCGCCGGTGTGTTTGCGATGCTTCGGAAATCGTAGAGGTAGTACGGACTAAGCTGGGCTGAAATACGTGGACGATGATACTGCACTCCCGCCCCAAACATAAAATTGTGAAAGAATTTGGGCTGGGCGTTTATCTCAAAGGAATGAAACTGCTCATCACCTAAGTAAAAGCTTTCATACCGTACCTGCTGATAAGCGGCTATATCGAAGCTGGTGCCAGCCTGAAAAAGCAGCGACCAGTTTCGACGCAGGGGTACATAATATTTAAGATGGACAGGCACACTAACCAGCGAGGTACGTACCGAAATATCCCTAATCTGATCGTATTGAGCGGGTAAGTAGGCTCGGTACAACTCAACGAATTCTGTTCCGGTAGCCGCATTGAAATCCCGAAGTTCTTTGTGGTCCTCGAGCTGCAACTGAGCGGCCTGCACCCCCAGCGATACGCCAAAATTTTCGGTGGGAAACAGCTCGATGGCAGGACCTACGCCCACGCCATTTAACGTAGCACCCGTCTCGATACCAACCCGTGGTTGAAGCGACGACAACCGGAACGGCGGCCGACTTTGCTTCTCGGGCTGCGTGGCCGGAACTGGTACGGTAGTTGGTACCATTGTTGGTTTTTGGACTGCTGAATCTGTCCTGACTATAGTCTTGTTTCCGGTCTGCATTCGGACAGAATCTACTGGAATAGCGGCTGTGGCTTTGTTAATGACCCGATTTATAGAATCAGCGGTAGACTCCGACTCCTTTGTAAGCGAAGGCTCAGCCGGGCGTACCGGGCTATTCACAAGCGCATCATCGCCAACGGGTTTACGGGTTCTCCGACCCGACTGGTTCACACGCTCTTTCTGAATTTGTTGAGCCGTTACCTCTGTCGTTGGCTGATCTCTTGACTCATCGGTTTCCCCGGCATGCAAAGGCCCCGGTGGTACGCTTGCCTTCCGATTCGTTGCTGTGTGTTGCAAAGGAGAACCTGCACGGGTGGTATCTTCAGACACAGGCTGTTCCCGGCGGGTCTCTCCAACCGCATTATTGCCTGGCCTGTCTGGCTCCAGTCGCCCATACCCGTACCGATGTTCAACCACCGTTCGTTGCACGACATACACCGTATCAACTCGATGCGTTGATGCTACTGGCGTTGGTCGTGACGATGAGATATTGATCGTATCCGTTCGTGCGGCCAGTGTTTTAGTGAGCTGGGCCATCACCTGCTGATTGGTGTGCAGCGTATACAGTGTGGTGAGCCATCCTGTTAGCATCAGCGCACTAAGTACCCAGCCACCGTAAGGTAATAGCCTGGCCCAGAAGCCCAGGGGCAGGCGTTTCCGAAAACGGTTCCAGGCATTCGGCTGATAGCCCGGCCTGACCGATTCCAGATTTTTTTTCATCAGTCGGTCGAAACGTTCGTTAGACATAGTTTCGTCGGTTTACTGAACATGTAGAGTTCCAGTCCATAAGCAATTCCTGTAATTTCTGACGCGCTTTTGCCAGATTTGAGCGTGATGTACCCTCATGAATACCCAGCATCTGGGCTATTTCGGGATGGGAATACCCATCGACAACATGCAGAGAGAAAACGGTACGGTAAGCGGGCGGAAGCTGCTGAACCACAGCCATAATGTCATCGGCGGCCAAACGCTCCAACAACTGATCGGACTCACCAACATCATACGCTTCGTCAATGTCGGTGTAGGTCAGCGGGGATTTATTGCGCCGGTAGTGGTCGATGGCCGAATGCACCATAACGGTCCGAAACCAGGCATCAAACGGTTGCTCCGGGTCATAGTACGAGATTTTGTTGAGCACCCGCAGAAAACCGTCGTCAAACATTTCCTCCGCTTCTTCCCGACTTCCCGCGTAACGCAGACAAATGCTAACGCCAAAGCTGTAATAAGCCTCGAACAACTGCTTCTGAGCCGCCGGTTTTTCACGACGGCACCCTTCGATGATGTCGGGCAGTGCCAGGTTTTTGCTTCGTCTGAATATCACAGGCATCACGGGATTACGTACCGTAGTATCCTACGGAGATTGTGACCGTCGCCGTTGCCTGCGAAAAAACTATTTTTTCATGACTCCGCTCAGGCAACGGCGGTGGGTTGCTCTGCCGTATGCAATTCTGATAACTAAATATCAGAACTGCTAATCGTTCAAACCAATGCGTGTACTCACCCTGATGGCCGCCTTACTAACGGCCACATTTGCCTACGCTCAGGACAACATCGTTCTCCGAAACGGCGAGGAAATTCCGGCCAAAGTGCTGGAAGTCAACCAGACGGACCTTAAATATCGAAAATCAGCCAACCCGGATGGGCCTGTTTACTCGGCTCCGCTTCGTGATGTGCTGCTCATCAAGTACGCCAACGGCAGCAAAGACTCGTTTGGCTCCAACGCCGGGCCGTTGCTGACCAAACCAGCACCAATGTCCAAACCGGATGGTGCGCTTATGGCGACCAACCTAACGCCCGTGGGCGTAGAGGGCCTGCGGTATAAAGGTGGTTTGTTTAGCCGATTCTACTCGACGAATGGGCAACGGCTGGGTGGCCGGGAAGTAAAATCGTTACTCTATAGTCAGCCAGATGCGCTGACGAGTTTTGAGAAAGGCCGTTCGCTACGTACCTGGTCAGTCGCCACGGCCATTCCCGCCCTGGCCCTGATTGGCACGGGTGTGGGGCTGATGATTGACGGCGGAGGGGGGCACGACGGGATGGGCAACGATAGCCAGAACCGGGACAATGACCCTACCGACACGAATACCTCCGGAGAGAACCGAGGAGATGGGCACGGCGACGGTCTGGTGGTCGGAGCGGTGCTGACGGGTAGCGGGGTATTACTGGGAGCTACGTCGCTTTGGCTGAATCACCGGGCTACGGTGCAGTTTCGCCGGGCGGCTGATCGCTACAACGGGCGGGCGACAACCAGCCTGCGGTTCGTACCCAGCCGTCGGGGTGTCGGTCTTGGGGCCGTCTTGACATTCTAACCAGATGTGGGAACCGGTTTGCGTTGAGCGGGCCGGTTCCCGCCATGTACTTCATGCTTCGTACCCGGCGACCATGACCTTTACCATACGAACCCTACGGCACATCCTGCACCGGCAAGCAGGTCTTGCACCCTGGCACGTCCACCTATTCAGCGACTTTCGCCGGGACCTCGGCCTGACCGATGCAGAGATTGGTCTGGTTCTGGACGAAATAGGTCAGCTCACAGGCTTGACGTTTCCTGTCGATACGGCTAAACATCTGACGGATGTGTTTGACCTGCTCATCCATGTTATTCTTCGGTTGCCCGAAACCTACGATGCTGAGCACTACTACGGGCCATTGCCTGCTCAATTCACAGATAGATTACCGTTGACTAATTACGCCCCGACGCTCATTGCGTTTGGTGCTGTTCATCTGAACTAATCGCTCATGCGTTTTCTACTTTTAAGTCTGTGGCTGCTGCCTTCCCTGTTGCTGGCTCAGTCGCGTGTTACCGTGAGTGGGTATGTGCGTGATGCCCGGACAGGCGAAGCGTTGATTGGTGCCACCGTGTATGCTCCGCTGCAAAAGGTCGGGGCACAGGCCAATGCCTACGGGTACTATTCGCTCAGTCTGCCCCAAACTGCCGATACCATTCGGGTGCAGGCCAGCTTTATTGGTTACGCAACCCGCGTTGAGAAGCTAACAACCCGAACAAATCAGAGCGTTACCATCTCGTTGACAGCCGAGGGTCAGCAGTTGAACGAAGTGGTGGTTCAGGCCACGGCCAATGACGATCATGTGCAACGCCCACAGCTATCGGCCATCAACGTACCGATGAAGCAGATTCGCACCCTGCCCATGATTGCCGGGGAGCGCGACGTGCTAAAGGTCATCCAGTTTTTGCCGGGGGTGCAGTCGGGCAACGAAGGGACAACGGGTTTCTTCGTGCGCGGGGGCAACATCGACCAGAATTTAGTGCTGCTCGACGAGGCCACCGTTTACAACCCCAACCACTTATTCGGCCTGTTCAGTACGTTCAACGTGAACGCTCTCAACAGCGTCAACCTCATTAAAGGCGGTTTCCCGGCGCAGTACGGTGGGCGACTTTCGTCGGTGCTGGACATTACCATGCGCGAAGGCAACCGCTACAAATTCAGTGGGGAAGGGGGCATTGGCCTGATTTCATCCAATCTGACGCTTGAAGGGCCGTTGCAACGGGGTAAATCATCATTTATCGTGTCAGCCCGTCGCAGTTACATTGATCTGCTGCTAAAACCGTTTCAAAGCGGGGGCAACAGTACCAACTATTCCCTCTACGACCTGAACGCCAAGCTCAACTACGAACTGGGCAAGCGTGACCACCTGTTCGTCAGCCTCTTCAACGGGCAGGATCGGGCCGCCTTTACCGGAGCCAGCAGCCTTAATTACGGTATCGGTTTTGGCAACCGCACGGCTACGCTCCGTTGGAATCACCTGTTGGGCCAAAAGGTGTTTGTCAATACTTCGCTGCTTTATAACGATTACCACCTGTCGTTGTCCACTACGCAGGGTAACTACTACGCGCTTCTCTACACGGGTATTCGGGATTGGTCGGCCAAGTCGATGCTGGAATGGTATCCCTCCCCGACTCATCAGATAAGAGCGGGTGCCCAATGGACCGAACACCGGTTTGCGCCCGCGTCGTACTCGGCAAAGGTGCCGAAGAAAGGAAACCCGTTGACGTTGCAGCCCGACAGCCTGCGCTATAATTACGCCCATGAATCAGCTTTTTTCGTCAATGATGAGTGGCGGCTATCCGACAAGGTGGCTGTCAGCATAGGGCTTCGTGCCCCGGTCTATTCAGCAGGTGGCACTACGTATGCGCGGCTCGAACCCCGCCTAACCGCTAAATACGCCTTCTCGCCCCAGTTATCGCTAAAAGCTGCCTATACGGAGATGAACCAGTTTCTTCATCTGGTGCCGAATAGCACGGCCTCCCTGCCTACCGACATTTGGGTGAGTAGCAGCCCAATTGTGAAGCCGCAATTTAGCCGACAAGTAGCGATGGGCCTGTTTCAAAGCCTACAAGGCAACCTCTACGAGATCAGTCTGGAAGCGTACTACAAAACGATGCAGAATCAGGTGCTTTTCAAGCAGGGAACGCAACTGCTTTTTGATACCAGCATTGATACACAACTCACCTTTGGCCGGGGTGAATCATACGGACTGGAAGTGTTTGTGCGTAAAAATCCGGGGGGGCAGGCACTCAGTCGGTTAAGCGGCTGGCTGGCTTATACCCTCTCGAAGACAACCCAGACCTTCGCGGATTTGAACTATGGACAACCGTTTCCGTTCACCTACGACCGTCGGCACGTACTGTCGGTAGTGGGTACGTATGAACTGAGTCCGCGCTGGGTCTTATCGGCCAACTTTGTCTTCAACAGCGGTGGAGCCTATACGCTACCTGCCGGTCGAGTGCCGGTGTACGGTGACGGTAGCCTGTACGATGGCACGTACTACGATTATACCAGCCGCAACAATGCCCGGTTCCGGGCCTACAATCGGCTCGACCTGAGTGCGATTTATCGTAAAAAGCGGCATTTGGGAAAGAAGGCGTATGAATCGGAGTGGGTGTTCAGTGCTTATAACGTTTACAGTCGGCTCAACCCCTATTTCATTTATCTAACCACCGACCCGACCACCAAACAGCCCCAGGCGCGGCAGGTGTCGCTGTTGCCTATCATCCCCGGCGTGAGCTATAATGTTAAATTCTGAGATGAAACCGATTCAACTCTCCCTATTGCTTATTTGTCTGGCGTTGCTGGTCGGTTGTGACCGGGTTATCACGGTAGCTCCGGTGCCTTACGACGGAGCAGTCAGCATCCAGAGCCTGATTACACCGGGTCAGGTCGCCACGGCTTATATCTTCCGGGCGGTTCCGTATTTTGATGCGAGCATATCGAGCAATCAACTGGTTGCTCGCACGGCTGTCGTTACCCTGACCAATGCAGAAAACCGCGAAACCCTCCGCTTAGATTCTACTTTCAACGCAGTGCGTTGCGAATATGACTACTATTTCAAGGGTCAGCGTCCCGTGCGGGCAGGCCAAACCTATACGCTGACGGTGCAGGTAAATGGGCAGACGTTTACCGCGTCGGCTACAACCACGCAACGCAAAGCAACAATCGACAGCGTTGGCTATACGTCCTCATACCGTGACGTGTATGGCGA
Organism: Fibrella aestuarina BUZ 2; assembly: GCF_000331105.1. NCBI lineage: Bacteria > Pseudomonadati > Bacteroidota > Cytophagia > Cytophagales > Spirosomataceae > Fibrella > Fibrella aestuarina. Next base: position 24,560 of record NC_019012.1, read on the forward strand.
ACATGAGGGTGTGCTGGTCACCTTCACCGATCCAGTCGGCGTAGGCGACTATTACCGCTATCAGATGAACCGCGTTATTCCCGACACCGTCATTCGGGCCGAAACGGTGATTAGTCCGTGCTCGATTGGTAAAACCACGTATGTGCAGGAAGTAGGCCGTTCGGTGTACGATGACCGCAATTCGGATGGCACCCGGCAACAAATTGCCGTAGAACCGGCCTTCAAGCATAAACAGGGTCAGGTAGCCTATATCAAACTCCTGACCATTGACCGTAACATCTTCCAGTTCTACGATAACCTCGACCGGCAGAAGTTGGCCCAGTTCAACCCCTTTGTCGAACCTGTGTACCTGACTAAACCCGGCCAGTTTGGTGCCGGGGCCGTTGGTGTCTTTGGTGCCTATGCAGTTTCAGACTCTGTACGGTTTGTGTACCCGGAGTAATGTCAGGCGTTCAGCTTTCCTACAGAATCACGGGCTATTCTTGCCCGATGATGTATTTGTTCAACGCTATGAATTTGTCGCCAGTTGAAAAGCCGGGGCAACGCTGGCACCCCCGGCTATTGTGGGTACTTATTTTTACCGGCTGGACGCTACAGGGTGCGGCTCAGTCCGATTCGTTGTTGAGCGAGTCGCCGTACCACGCGCCCCGGCTGTCAATTACCCGGTTAGTAGTTCCCTCCGCGTTCATCGGCACCGGGATTTATACGCTTTCGGATAACCACGCCTTCAACCGGTTTCGGGTACGTGGCGAGATTCAGGACCACATCCATGGGTACCGTACCCACCTCGACGATTACCTGGCCTATGGCCCCAGTGCGTTGCTGACCGGGCTGACGGTTGCTGGCGTGGAGGGCCGCTCTACGCCATTCGACCGGGCGGGTTTGTGGTTAACGGCCAACGCCATAGCGGGGGCCCTTACGTTCGGTTTAAAACACACCACCGGGTATGTTCGGCCCGACGGCTCTAACAACCAATCGTTTCCTTCGGGCCACACGTCGTTTGCCTTTGCCGGAGCGGGTGTACTCGACCGCGAGTTTGGTCGAACCAACGTACTGATTCCGGTAGCCGGGTACGCGATGGCAGGCTCGACGGGGTATCTCCGCATGGTGAATGACAAACACTGGATTTCGGATGTTCTCGTGGGGGCCGGTATTGGATTGCTATCCGCCGAAGCCGCCTACCACGTCTATCCGTGGGTTAAACGAAAACTGACCCGCCGTCGAAACCGACATGCGCTGTCCAACTAAGTGCGGCCCGGTTGGCACGGGCCTTTTTATATACCAACGTTATGGAGCGATTTACGCTGATTCACAAACGCCTGTATTTACTGCTCGGTTGCTGGTGGCTCTGGACCGGCAGTGGGGTTGCTCAGTCGGCTGGTTCGGGTACGATGGCCGCGCAGCAAGCCCTGGTTAGGCAGTCCCTTCAGGCAGTCTATAACAATAATCCGGGACTGGCGGACAAGCTGCTGAAGCAGTTGGATCAGCGAACGGCGCACCATCCCGCCGTGGATTTGCTCCGGGCGGTACGGCTGCACTGGCAGTGGTTTCCCGCCCGGACGGACGACCGATTACGGGGCCAGTTGGTGAACCTGCTCGAAAAAACGGCGGACGAAACGCAAGCCCAGCTTGACAAACGGCCCGACGATCCCGAACTGATATTCACCTATTTTACCACGGAAGCTATGCTAACGCGGATGGCGTATTTCGACCATCAGACAATTAAGTCGGTTGGATATGCCAAGAAAGCCTACAGTTATCTCCAGAAAGGTCGGGCTTATCGCCAACAGTATCCCGACTTTAGCCTGTCTTCGGGTCTGTACGATTACTACCGGGAAGAATACCCAGAACTACACCCCGTGTACAAGCCCCTGGTCTGGTTTATGCGATCCGGCGATAAGCAGAATGGGCTGGCTCAATTGGTTATCGCGTCCCGGCAATCGCTGTTCTCGCAGGTGGAAGCCACACTGTATCTGACGCACATTCTGGCCGATTACGAGAACCGCGCCCCCGAAGCCCTGCCTTATCTGGCTCAGTTAGCCAGGCAGTATCCCGACAATTTGTTCTTTGCCGGGCGTTACGCCGAAGTGTTGCTCCATGCGGGGCGGCTGGCGCAGGCGGCTCCACTGATCGACAGTTTGCAGACCAGCCAATCTCCCTTTTATCAGCAGGTAGGCCAATTATTGACCGCCCGGCTCAAACTGGCGCAGGGAGCTTTGCGGGAAGCGGATGCACTGGCACAAATCGTTTTACAAAAACCGCCTAAAGATGAGGCTTACCAGGCGTGGGCCTACGCCGTGCGGGCGCGGGTTGCGGCTCAGACAAATCAGCCGAAGCAGGCGCGTGTGTTTTATAAGAAAGTGCTCGACCTGGCTGAGTACCCCATTCTGAGCCGCGAAGCAAAGCAGTATTTAGAGTGAACAATGACTACTGACCAAATCCTCATCCGGTTGCGTAACCGTTTTGGCCGGTTAGCCCGTCGGTACCCCTCCGCTGCCGATTGGGTAGCCGCCCGGCTAACAACCGACCGGTTCAACGGCTTGCCCCTAACGGTCCTGGCTGGTTTGCTGTTGGTCAACGTAATGATCCTGTCCGAAGTAGCTGAAAACGTCGTCAACGCCGAGCCGATGGTTCAGGTAGATCTATGGTTTACCAAAACGCTCTTTCAGGCTCGTGGTACGGGGATGAGTACGTTTTTCTACGGCGTTACCTGGCTCGGCTCCTTACAAGCTACCCTTGGCTTTGCCCTTTTAGGCTCAATCCTGTTGCTTCGTCAGCATAAACGGAGAAACGTGTATATCCTCTGGTCGCTTATCGGTGGGGTAGCCATGTTCGTGCAGGTTGGTAAACGTACTTTTGTACGGGAACGCCCCTTACAGGTGGCATACTACCCGGAGACGGGCTACTCGTTTCCAAGTGGTCATTCCGCGACGGCCATGATCCTGTACGGTCTGCTGGCGTACTGGCTGATTCGAGGGCATCACTCTCGTTGGAGTCGGGCTGGTATTGGCATAGTCGCCGTTGGATTAATTCTAATGGTTGGGTTCAGTCGCATTTATTTGGGAGTTCACTTTCTGAGTGACGTGCTGGGCGGCTACCTGTTAGGGCTCTGCTGGCTGATTGTCGGCATCGTACTGACCGAATGGCAGCGAAGCAGCCGCTGGAATGAACAGTTCAAAAGACCCTCAAAACAAACGTGAATGGTTGCATCTGGTGTGCTATTATTTGGCTGTGCCTTGCTGGCGTTCTCGTTGAGTGCCGTTTGTGGCGGAGGGGCCGGTCTGCTGCTGCTGCCCGTGCTGGGGTCCATAGTACCCGGTGCACAGGTACCGGTAGCCCTGTCTGTGGGGACAGTTTCCAGCTCGGTTTCTCGAATCGTAGCCTTTTGGTCATCTATTCGGTGGGATGTCGTCATCTGGTTTGTTCCCCCGGCCTTGCCCGCCGTATGGCTGGGGGCTCGGCTGCTCAGCTACATCAATCCGCTATACCTCGAACTATTGATGGGTCTGTTTTTGATAGCCAACTTACCCTTGATTTTCCGGCCAACCGCCGAGTTAGAGTCTACTCACCCGCTTCCTAAAGGGTATTTGGCCCTCATCGGTGCTGGTGCAGGTTTCGTTTCCGGCCTGACGGGGGCCGTTGGCCTGTTGTTTAATCGGTTTTACCTCCGGTATGGCTTACAAAAAGAGGAGATCGTAGCGACTCGGGCTGCTAACGAAGTCTTACTGCATGTAGTGAAATTGGTCCTCTATGCTTCGTTCGGGCTGTTGACGGGCAAAGCGCTGACCTTTGGCGCGGTGATCGCCGGGGCTGCTCTGCTGTCTTCGTGGGGTATGAAATGGCTACTTCCCCGGCTGAGCGAAAGTTTGTTCAGACGAGTTGGTTATGCCGCTATGGTCGTGTCGGGATTGAGTTTGTTTACCGAAGCATCGGCGCAGGTCGTCAACAAGAATGGTATTGACATTAATTACGCGCCCTTCTCTGACGGTCTTGAAACCCAACTTCAGTGGCGTAAAAAATTATTCGCTTTGGAGTTTGAATACGATGAGGGTTTTGAATTTGAGCGCAGTATTGAGCTTTCCGAGCTGCCGCCAGATAAAAAGGCTCATGTTAACGCACTCAGCCGGGGAGCAGACAAAGTATTCTTAGAAGAAGTGTATGGCATCGACCGGCACAGTTATGAGGCTTATATCTTTCGGCGGGGAAAATTAGAAAAGTATGATTTTTAGAATGCACCCCTCCTACCGATGCTGACATTCTCAACTCGTTACTCAGTGAGCAGAACCGGCCCATTTCAGACCGACGATACCGACAATGATGACTAATCCAAAAAACAGTTCCGTCATCGACCAGCCAGCTTTTAACCACAGAACATCCGTCATTTTTAAGATAATTAACGAACTGGCCATCCAAACGGCAAAAGCCACCGCCGTTGGAATAGTCCGCATGGCGAGGGCCAGCAGCACCGAGTTAACGATGCCAGATACGATATAAACAATCCAGGGCAGCAGTACGGCCATGCCGCCGTCTGGGCGGTAGAGCGTTGACCAGCGCAGCGTTTTGAGAGCGGGCAGGTCAATGAATTTCAGAGAATATGTCCAGGCCATTTCACAAAAAGCGGCACCAAGCAGACAAAGCCACGACAGAGCGGTTGTTTTCATACGTGAGTTGAATCAGTGTCAGTAAATAACTTGCTGGGCTGAGTAAGCCGTTCCAGGGCAATCAGATAACGCCATTCGCCACTGGCGTACCAGCTTCTGAACCGGTGGCTTACCGACTGGTCATGAGTTGGCAGGTACGTTAGGAGTTGCCGAAGGTCAAAGCGATTATCAGCCAACCCCGCGCCCACCCGTTGGCCATCGAGTGCGTTGCAAGCCTGCTCGTAGTGATTGGGTTGTGGCATCATCAGTACTGGTTTCCCTAAGTAAAGGGCTTCACAAACGGATTCAAATCCGGCTGTTGTTACTACCGCCACGCAATGTCGCATGTACCTCAGATAGCGGGTGCCATCAATTCGATGAAAGAATAGTTGATTACCTACCTGCTCCTGGGCTTCCTGCGTCGAGGAGTTGAAGTAATGAACAATTATCTCCGGGTACTGCCGGTGCGCTGCCAGTACCTCACTCACCAGACCGGGTTGTGTAGTGTAAGCCAATATGTACGGACACGCGTCTGTTATCCTGCTCTGATTACAGCAGTCCGAAAGTTCCTGACGAAGCAGCGGAGGCATTACCCGCAATCGGCGCTCAGGTACGTCGTTTTGCTGATCGAACGACAGCCCGAAAAGCTCGGTAGCACCCCAACTGTTTAGGCGAACCAATGCCCTGAACAATAGCTTGTCGAGCCAACGGTTTTTGGGAAACGTGAACGTATCGTGAAATGCTAAACACTGATGACCCACGCAAACCATTGGGGTAGAAAGCCGGTGTAACCCATAGGTGAGTCCGCCCAGCAGCTCGAAAAAATTAACGACAATATCGGGCTTATGGGTCTGAATGGCCTCTTTGAGTTGGCGGACGCTCTGGCGGAAGGTTGGCAGTTGTTTGACGATACCCCAAATTGTCGTTTTCAAATCAAGGGCGTTGGTTTGCGGATCGTACACGAGTGCCGGCCCAGGCAGAGCGGTGATGGGGGCGGTAAACTGTTCGACAAAAAAAGCGGGAACAGGTCGCTCCTTTGCCACATTGACCCACGCTCCTATAACGTCATGACCAGCTTTCTGAAGTAATTGTGCTAACGAAACAGCCTGTGTCAAATGACCCCGGCCTTCGCCCTGCACGATGAACAAAAGGCGCATAATATACAAATCTTGTTTGGAGCCGTACAGCCAAACAGTTATGAGTTGTCGATGCGTGTAGTGAATGAAAAACGGGCCGGTTTTCACACCGGCCCGTTCGGGGGAAATAGATGACTACAGCTTTTCTTTTACGACAGCCGCGTCCTTCTTCACTTCATCCTTCAGGAGTTTTTTGTCGGCTTTGAAGGTGCGTTTGCGATCTGCTTTCAACGCTTGCCGGTCTCCGCGCAGTTTGTCGTCCTGGCGATCCGACTTCAATTCCTTTAGCGCAGCCTTGTCACTGGCTACGTTGGCTTTAGCCTCAGCGACTGCTTCTTTTTTACGTGCTTTGCCGCTTTGAGCCTGCACGTTCCCAGCAAAAAAGGCAGCGACTACAGCCACCACCAGCATTGTCTTTTTCATAACGATTTGGTTTAAAAACGTTGATTGTTGAATTGATAAGCCTTTCTACTCCGGGTTCCGGCTGAGCGATTTTGCCCAATCGATATTCATTTCGACTAATCAGAAGGTACACAGATAGTCATACGGAGCTATCGGTTTCTCCCGTTGCCTGCTTGAATAAAATTTTTCCGAAAGCGCAGGGCCCGTAATTGAAAATCGTCCCAAACGTAGAGGGAGATTCTGCCGCAAATCTGAAGAGAGAAATAGATCAGAGAAGAGCTCGGAGTGGATCGAAAGCAAATTCCCTTAGACTAAGCCACAACGAATAGGTCTGTTGCCAACCACAGATTTGCTTCAAGATTAGCCTCTACGTTTTGTTTTTGCCAGCACACCTCCTCTCAAAAAAAGCCGCCCCGTTTCGCTCCAAAGGCGGCTTTTTTTGAACCTGATTATTTCAGTACAGTGGCACACAACACCAAAAACATATTGATTCACCGACCATGAACACCATTTCACCGATTGGTCGAACGCATAAAGTAGTCAACCGAAAAAATGGTGACTGGGGGCTGTTGAGGACGTTTTTTGGCATACGAACAAGCTATAAAGTCAAGTTCGATTGCATCAAACGCCCGTCACCCCTGTGTATGTGTACTTTCTTTTCAACGCGCCCCCAAGAAATATGGCTATTAGGCTCCAGCATCGAGTCTGCCTACTCGTCCACATCAACGACCTCTCTCATCCATGACAACAATGATGTTCCGCTGCGGATGCGACGGGTGATGGATTGGAGACTGTTCAAGCAAGAAGCCCTTCCCTCCGCCTGGTTATATACCAGACGAATCGTCGTGCTCATAGACAGCAGCAGCTTGTCGCACGATGTAATTGCTGAGATAAGGCGCATACGGGAGCGAAATCCGCTGTTTACACCCATCATTTTCTTTGACCAGCCTGACCTTGGAAAGCTCATTCACACATTCAACAGTGATTTAGCCGGTTACTGCACCGCTGCTGATCCAGAGGTAGAACTATGTCATGCCGTTCGGGTCGTCAGCCAGGGGCGAAATTATTACAGTCAGGGCTTTTGTGGGATGTTGGAAAGTTATGGCTTCCCTATCAAACAGTTACAATAAGAACGTTGATTGAAAAAATTAAACAAAATAATATCTATTTAATTAGGTAGTATAATTAAATTCCCTCTTATTTGTGTGACAGGCAACATTCACACAATGCCACCTGCTCAAATGAGATGGAACAGAAACCTAAGCTCCTGTACGAAGATCTTCATGGCCTGCTCGAATTCCGGGGTATCAAGCAAGGCAAGATCGCGGAGGTCATGAAGATGTCGTATAACAACTGGTACAAGACCAAGCAGAACAACCTGCGTAATCTGTCCATCAATGAGATCGACGAATTGGCTATGTTTCTGGAGTTACCGCCTGAACAGGTTTTTAGTTTGTGTTACGCTATTTATAAACGGGCGTGGTTCGAACGGCAAAACGAAGCCGTTGCTGCCGAGCCAACCACGCACTAAGCCATATTTTAAAGATGATACGCCCGCCTGCTGCGGGTTTTTTTATGTCGTTACTGGGATAACTCAAGGGGATTTTAAAATATCAGTCATCTAAATCAAAGAGGGTTTTATAGGATTAACGTATTGATATTCAGAATTTTATATGAATTTCCAAGGCCGTATCTTCAAGTAATGATTCGATTCTCTTCTCACTTATCCATCGAATCAGTCGGCCTTTATGATTTGTCATTGTAGTGTTGCCCGAACCCGATTAGCCATCGACAGCCGTATCAATCGCGACATTGTGGCGAATGCCCGCGAACAGGGTTTTACGTTTAGTGATCCCAACAAGGACTTCACTATCTGGAACACCATTGTTGAAGCAGATTTGGAAAATCCGGCGTATATGTGTTCTGCCGAGGTGGCTCATTGGCTGATGGGCAAAGCGATTGAAGCGACGTTGTTTCAGCTCTATCTGGCAAACCGTTCGACGTTGACTAACCAATAACACCTCAATTAGTAATTTCTATGGCAAAGTCCATGAACGGGTACGTTAATACCATCCATAATCAGATAGGAGGCATGGCTTTCTTTATGATGGGAGCTAAAAATTTCTGGTTCGACAATGATACCAACACGTTACGGTGGCAGATAGCCAACTCAAGCATTAAAAGCGTTAGCGTTTGTTATGACACATCGATTGACCTCTACGACGTTTCTTTTTTGACTGAGACGAAGACAACGATTTCAGAGATTGTCATTGAGCAGGTAGAGGTGAGCGAGTTACATGCTACCATCGAACGTATGACTGGCTTACGGCTCTCTCTGGCACGTACCTACGCTTAACTTAGGTTGTACATACATCATAATGAGGTCTTGAAGCGAGACCTAAAAGGTTGATTCCAACCTTAAAAAAATCAAGGGGTAGTTGGCAAAATAGCAAAAATGAAGTGGGTTGTAAAAGTAGTATGTTGTTGATTGTGAATTAGTTATGCTGTATTGAATTGGCTATTTTTATATCAGTAAACGGCCTGAAAGACAGGTCGGATTTAATCTCAAAACTTGCTGATAGCCATGCGTAAGGCCAATATCAACAACCAACTTCTTACCACCGATTCATGGGATACGATTTGCTTTCCTGTAAAATCTGTTCCCGCTCGTGACGTACTGCCCGACCCTTACCGCGTCGTGCCTACCGACCGGCAGCATTTCATTGTGGGTACTATGCCGAACGAGGAACGACAGATCTTTGCGGCTCAATCGCCCCGCTACTCGCTCATACCTAACTCCATTATCCGCGATGCCGTAACCGAGGTAACGGGTATTGAGCAGGACGTACATATCCGCTACAGCCGCAACGGTGAATATGCAATCAATATAATTCTGCCCGACGAAACGACGGTAGGCCCCAACGACGTTATACAACGGCAATTAACCTTTACCAACTCCTATACGGGTAAATCTCAATTCACTATTCAGGGAACGGAGATGAAGCGGGTACGGGAGCAAAAGGTACGGGTCGCCTTTTACCGGCAAATCTGCTCTAATGGCATGATGGGATGGGCCGACGACTTTGTGAGCCTTGACCAGTACCTTGATTGGCTCGTAACGGGTCAAACACCCGAAAAAGCCAAAGTAAAGGGCTTGGAGTGGGTCTATGAGAGTGCCGAGACGCTACGCGCGTACCAGCACATCTTTACCCACCGAGGTATCAATCTGAATCAGTTCCGGTCGTTCTTGGTCAATTTCTTACGTGACTTCCTACGGTACGCGCAGGATTGCCCCTCCCCCACCCAGGACGTATTTAAGGTGATGCAGGACACAGCCGTAACCGACCGCCAGGAAGCCGCCCAACTCGTGCGAAAAGTGGGCGTTTCGCAAAAATTGGTTGATGCTGCTTTGGAACGTATGGCTACCGAGGAATGCGTTTTGGGGTCAGGGCCGAATGCTTGGTTATTGTACAACGGCGTAAATCACGCGCTCTTTAACGGCAATTCGGGCTTAACGCTCCCCGCCCGGTATGCCCTCGATGAAAAAGTATTTCACGCCGTAACTGCTCACTACATTCTGTAGAAAGCAACTGACTGCCCTTAAAGGGCAGTCAGGAAGGAACAAAGGGGTAGGTAGAATGCTGAAAAATAGTCAAATAGATACGGATATTATTTCGCGTTACGCTCCTTAAACACAATGCCAAACTCAGCTACTTCAAAATCCACGAGAAGCTGAATATCTTCCTTTACGCGCTTATAATTGTCTTGAAGCAACTGGGTTTTAAAGCCCTGTCGTACTGCTGGTGTCAACTGCTCAGGATCGACCCCATAGACATCCTGAATGATTCTATTCAAGTCGAGCATGGGGGGCAGGCTATATGGCTTTTTCATTTGCTGCTCCTCCACCCCAATAAATGCCTTGAAGGTCTTCAAATCGAACTCCTCGCCAAAATTGTCTACGAACTGCCCGACGAACTCACCCTGCTTGAGCCGCGAGATTTTGGCTGCCGGAATCATCTCGGTGAGCTGCTGTGATACATTGATCGTCGTGTCGTTCTTCGAGTAGGTAATCGACTCCTTCGTCTGATTCGTTTTGCCAAAACGACGCGACAGCTTCTCCGCCGTTTCATACACGACTGTGCCTGCGAACACGTTTGCGCCGAGGTTCATGATAACCTTTGCTTCTTTCTCGCCATAGTCACGAGTCAATTGCTCGAAGTCCTGAATGCCCAGCCACGTAGCCACCTTGTTCGAGCGGGCCGTTGCGATGAGCATGTCCAATCCTTTCAAAAACATGGTTGGTAGTTCGTCCCAGAACAACGCCGATTTCAGCCGCCCTTTCCGATTAACCAATTTCATGAGCCGGGCCGTGTAAAGCGAAAACGCGGTGCCGTAAATAGCCGTCCGTTCGGGGTTATTGCCCGTGCAGAGGATTTTAGGATCGGCAGGGTTGTTGATGTCGAGCGTGAAGTCGGAGCCGGTCATCACCCAATACAGCGTTGGGGATGACAGCCGGGCCATCGGAATACGTACCGACGAAATTTGGCCTTCCAACTGTTCCATCGCACCCCCGTCGCGGGCATCAATGAAGGGTCTCACGTAAATCTCAACTTCCGGGTATCGCTCCATCAAGGCGAAAGTTTCGTCATAGCGTCGGTTAATGAACTCAAGCGTGTGGGGGAAGGTGCAGCACTGGGCCAGCCGGGCGTAGGCCGCCAGTACGTCCGGGTTTTGCTCATCGGCGGGTTTGGCCCGTTCTCGCTCGTGCAACACCCGATATTTCAAGCTGACGGTCCGCAGATACCAGAGTACTGATGTCAGAAAGTTAATCGCGCTTTCGGGGAAAAACTCCCCCTGTTTCTGCGCCCAGGTACGGTTCAGATTCAGCATCACGGTCTGAGCCGCTTCGTAAGCATCCATCACGTCGGTCATGCCGTCAGCATCAATCGGATTGCACCGATGCGAGTACTCGATGTCATCGAAGTTCAGAACGTAGAACTTGGGAATGATGGGGTCATTACGCCGTTTGCGCTCGGCCAACTGATCGGCGGGTGTCCAGGCATAGGTGTTCTCGGCAAGGGTTTTCCGATACGCGTTGTAGGCTTCCAGGGTCATGTCCGGGAACTTGAAGTCGTAAACGTAGGTCACGTACCCTTTGTAAATGCTTTGCCAAAGAGCCTGAATCAGCACCGCGAACGTCTTACCTGACCCCTGCAATCCTAACACGATCACGGATCGGAAAGGATTGATAATGTTCACCAGCCCCCGTCGCCAACCTCCTTTATACGCGTATAGAGTCTGAAAATGGATGGAGTACTCATTCTGCACCAGCGTTTCATTCTGAGGAAACTCCTCGTTCGTATCGTTAAAAATGTCATTTGGGCTTCGGGTGAACAGAATACGAGAGAGGTATTGCCCACCTTTGATCAACTGCATCGTACCCACCAGTGTTAACCCGATGTATAACACATCTATACCCAACGGCGCGATGAATGATTTGGCGTAGAGCAAAGGAATTGAACCGACGAACAGCAGCAGTCCCACCGACGCATACCGGAGTACCTGATGCCGCCCGATAGTGGGGTCAATCTTTCCCTTTGAGCCGACAGCATACAGGAACAACAGGAGCAGTACAAACGCCTTGCTGGTGAACGGACTATTGAATAAGCCCAAACGACTGTTTAACACGGATAGGAAATTATACAGATAGTTGCGTATCCAGCTAACTGAATAGATAAGCTCGTGGCAGAACCATAAGCAGTGTACTAACAGCAGCAGTACAGCCGCAATAATGAATAGTTCGACGGTCTGGGTGTGTCCCTCCCGTTCTTTGTTTGTCATCTCAGGCATGATACGGGTTGAGGTTACTGCGCCTTACCGACGCGACGAAGTTGCTGTTGATATTGATTGACAAATCGGATTGCCAAGACCAGATAGTCAGCGGGATTGACGGGTACGTTGTGCTTCAAGACACTGTAGTGAAGATGAACGCCGGTAGATCGTCCTGTGCTTCCAGTAATGCCCAACGTCTCCCCGATACGTACCTGTTGACCTACCTGCACCGACTGTAAGGCAAGGTGACCGTAAACGGTGTGGTATGAATTACCGTGATCTACCCGTACATACCGACCCAGGCTGCGGCTGTAGGCCACTGCTTCCACTTGTCCAGAAGCGGCTGCCCGAACGTACTGATTCGGTCCGGCGATGTCGATGCCATCGTGATGCCGTTGCGTATGTAGCGTGGGGTGGGTGCGTACCCCGAAACCAGACGAAATACGGTTGCCTGACCAATCGCCCAGCGGAGGCAGACAGGGAATCGACTGCGCCAATTCGGGCGAGTACGTAAACAGGACTGAATAAGCTTGCACCACCTGATCGGGTCGGGCCTCTCGTATCCAGGTACGTAGCGCATCGGTAGTAGCTACGCTGGTTTCAGCGCAACTATCCTTACAGCTATGGATTCTGCTCTGAATTATTGCCTTTGGGTATGTATATGCGCTGATTAACAGCGCAATACTAAAAAATGATAGTTGAAGTCTGCCACTTATATACATTGATTATTGCGGTTGTTGCATCAAAAATAATTCTTATTCTCAACAGAAATTTAATTAATTACAGTAATTTAGATAAAAAATTAAATAAAAGCAATGAAAAAATCTAATGCCGAAGACATATTGCTGACGCATCAACAGGCCAGTCGCTTAGTGAATCTGTTTGCGACATCGTTTGATGCGTGTCTCGATAATGGTCATTCTCGTGAGTTCAGTCAACCCGTTCACTGGCATCCAACTCTGACAGACATTCATCAGCAGGTCGTTCACCAAATCACACCCGTGCGGATTCAAGCGGAACACGTACCTGGCGACTCCTTCCCCACCCTAACACTTAGCCTGTTAGGAATACCCAGTCATACCCAAGTGCAGCAGCACGTATCTGTCGAGCGGCATTTGCCCAGTACGGATGTCATGCCGATTGTCAAACCTGCCGTGTAATCGTATCGTGTATGCAGTATCTCAACGCATTGGAAGCGCAGTGGGGGGCTGCGCGTATTCACCAGGCTATTCAGCCGCTCTTTATTGGCGACGGTGAGGAACCCGGCGACCCGCCTATCACCGTCCTTAATGCTTCGGTCAACGACCCTGATCTCTGGAACCACCTGAGTAGCGACGACCGGGAACGGCTGTATCTGGCGTTCATGGAACTCCAATATGACTTGACCGAACTCGCTGCCGATCTCCACCGGGTGGCCGAACCGGGCTTGGGTGGCTTTGAACTGGACACCTTATAATCCTTAACGTTGTGAAGCAAAAAGCACAAAATCGCGCTACCCGCGAGCAGTTGGCGATTCTTCGCCAATTGAACAAGGCAGGTGTTCGCTATGTAGCCTTTGGCGATTACGCCATGAATGCCATTGACCCCGCCCGGGCCATTGGCAACGTACAGCTTTGGGTAGAGCCGACGAAAGCCAATTTCGAGCGGCTCGACAAAGCCATTGGCGAAATGTACGGCCCTCGTGTTCTTACGCGCACCAAGCCGGAACATATCGACAATCCGCAACCCCGTAAGATGCTGACGTTGGGCGATGGCCCCCAGAAAGTGGGTTTGTATCCGGCGATCAATGGCTTTGGTGCCAATGAATTTGGCGAATTGTTTACCCGTGCCCAGACCAACCGGGCCGCACTCATCACGAACCGGGGCAAGCTCGATGGATCGGTGGCCTACCGGCAATTGGCCGTCCCTGACCTCTACCAGAATGTTCGTGAATCTACGGCTTACCACAAAGCCTGGAACATTCAAACGCTGGAGAAATACGCGGATGACAACCGCATTGACCTGAAGCCATTACGTAGCGAGAAGCCCGCCGATGCTCTTTCAGCCAGCACTCCAGGCCGTTCTGTTGTTCCCTCTGAAGCCAACAACGCCGAGAGAAACCCCAGCCCAGCCGCATCTCAATCGGAAACAAAGCCTCGTGGAGAGAAACTGGTTCGGGACTTCGATGCGATCAAACGCGAGCTTGACCTGGAGGTCGTTTTGCGCGACTACGGGTTTGTGCTGGACACCAAAAAATCGAAGCCCAGCGACGAGTGGCTTATTTATGAGCGTGGCGAGAAAGGGTCAAAAGAGCGATTGGCTGTGTACACCGGCGACAAATACGGCCAGAAGATGTTCGTAGACATGAACGATCAACGTGGCTGGCGGGGCGACGTGATCAAGTTCCTCGAACGAGTCGAGAACGGCATCTACCGCAATGTGTTCAAGGCCGTTGATCGCATCATGTCGTCGGCGGATTATGTGCTTGAAAAAAGCGTCACGGCTCCGCTCAAGCAGGTTAAGGAAAGCCTGATCGACACGAAGCTTCGAGAGAAGGACCTGCATAATCGATATAATATCGCTCCGCTTACCGATACGCGCTATCTGGAAGGTCGGTCGCTCCGTAAAGATGTCCTATCCTCCCCGGAGTTTGATGGCCGGATTCATAACATCGCCTACACGACGGAGAAGGGTACAACCCACCGCAATACTTCGTTTCCCATGTATGCCCAAGACGGTCATTTAGTGTCGATGGACATTCGGAATGAACGATTTAAGTCTTTCCCGGCGGGCGAACGGGGGGAGGCTATGTGGCACTCTAATCGGTTTTACGAATTAAAAATGCCGCTCGCCATGCATGACAAACCGGAACTTCCGGCGGGTACCATCGGTACGGTATTTCGGCATAGTGCAGACACCATTGCGTTTAACTTCGTGCAGGAAGGCCAGGCGAAGCAGGTGCAGCTACCACTGGAGTCGGCGCGGGGGGCGTTTCGGGAGGTGCCTGCTCAACGTATCCTGGTGGCCGAATCGGCCATTGATGCGCTCTCGTTCAAGCAACTGAACCCAGAGGCTGAGGGCGAGCGTCGATTTTATATGGCTACGGGGGGACAGCCGGGTAGCCGACAGATGGGCTTCATACAAAAGGTGCTCGACCGTAACCCGGAGGCCCAGTTCGTGATCGCCCAGGATGGCGACAACGCCGGCCTTCGCTTTGCCATTAATTACCTGGGACTGACGCACCCGGCAGCAGACCCAGCCCTTCGCGTTAAACCCGAAATAGTCTATTCTGGCCCGAACCTCCCTCCTAACCCACTGGCGAATGTACTGGGGCCAAAATTTGCTTTCGACCCGGCGATCAAATCGTTTGACGACGTACTCAAACGGTTCGATGTGGTTGATGGCACATTGTCAGAGGGCCATAAGCTTGCCATTAATCATCAGGCCCGGTTTAAAGAAATCATGCCCGACGACTACGTAAAGGTGTCGGTCGAGATGGTACAGTCAGTGATCCCCGCCTTTATGTATGCGAAGGCGTATGGCATCGAGTTGCCCGGCGAGTTAGGTCAGTTGGCGAAGTCGGAGTATATGCAAACGAAGGTGGGCAACGAGTTTCGCGTGGCGAGGGAACGAGCTATGATTTCCCCGGATGAAATGGAGCAGCGTATCCAAAACCACAAAGATGCCAAGCTGGAGAAGGACCTTTATTCTGGAGTCAATAAGCTGGAACTGGAACTTCGACAACCCATCCAGAGTAAAGGGCCGGATGATGATCAACAACGGAACGACGCGTTTTTGGGTCGTTTTCTGGACGAGATGAACCGCTTTACCAAGCAGTTCAATTACAACAATGACCCCAACGACAAAGAGAAACGGGTACAGGAATTTCAGCGCGAAACGCTCGTTGACCCCGATCAGAGGGAGGCAATCACCCGTACCCGCATCCACTTTCCCAACGACGGGCGGCTGCTGGTCAAAGCCCTGACCATGCTGACCGACGAAATTAATAGTCGGCAGGGGCAAGACCTTTACCAACTCGTGCGCCCTACCCGGCAACAGAAGGATCTGAACGACATTCTACAAAACCGTCAGGGTGAACCTCTCCCCGATTCAAGTCCCTTGAAAGTTGGTGCTCCGCCAGTCATCAAACCGCATACCGAACTGAAAGCCGAGCAAGCCGCTCGTCAAACCCCCGTTGAGACGGCGGCTGATTCTGCCAAAACTTTTCGAGCCAAAATTTAATCGCATTGTCGGGGCAGTACTCATTCAGTACTGCCCCGACATCTTTTGTCATGACCCCCTCCCCTTTTAATCCCGAAACGGACACACTCGGTGCTAACCGAGCCACTGGATCGGCAACTTCAACGCCCCCATCCAAACTGTATTCGACCAACCCGTACTGGAAACGCTCAGGAAATTCCGCCCAGGAGGAGCAATCTGTTCCTGAATCGGCCCCTTCCATAAACGTTGCCGAAACGCCAGTGGTCGAGGAGCTGTTGCTGCCCTCCCACTTGATTGCCGCGTTAACTTCAGCAATTGACAAGGCCAGTCAGGCACAAGGTGAGCAACTTACCCGGCAGCTCTCAGATTGGTTGCCAACGATGTCTCAGAAGCTTACTCCCGTTGTTGAGCAATATTTGGAGAAGTCGCTGCCCAAAGTGGTCAAGGTTGAGCAGCCGGGTCAGACAACCCTCCTGCTGGTACGTTACCTGACCATCGGCATGGTTGTGTCGGGGTTAGTTATGGGCGGGTTGCTGTTTGCCTGGCTACAAGCCCGTCAGCAACGAGATACGTTTGCGAATGGCTTCTGGCTCCATCGGTACGTAAAGGCAAAAGCTACGGTAGATCGATCTACGGCGGTGACACAGCTTTTGCGGAATGCCGATACGCTACACCAGTCGTCTGCTTTTTCCGCCGAACTGACCCGCCTTGAAAGTATCATTGAAGCCCGTCAGCAACAGTATCAGCTTCAACTACGTGAACGAGAGTTAATTCGCAATAAAAATAGATAGCTAACTATTTGAATAGGGTACTATTTCAAAGTATTCGTTTCCACTGATAATAGACTCATTGAATAGTACAGATTGTCAGCCACTCAATTGAGTGGCTGACAATTCAAGAATCAAGGGGATTGAATCTTAAAAACCGCCTAATCAAAAGGGTTCGTAAAGTGCTGGTTATCAGCAATGTGATTCTAATTTAGTCAAATAGTTAGCTATCTTTATAGTGTTGAAACCGGAGACGCTTGGCCGGTACAAGCCCAAGCATTAACCCCTTTTTACGCTATACAGGTATGAAATCCTATCAGCAAGAAACCATCAGTAAGCACGGTGAACCCATCATTACGGATATTTTCCGCTACATTGAAGGCGAGCCGAAGCAGTACCGCTACAATTCCCAGACCGGGCAGTTTAATATCGACGGGGATACGCCTGTACTCGATAAGTCGGGTAAGCCCATCAAAGAATTTACCTTTCAGCCCTTCGTGTACCGCATTTTTGAGGATGGTCTGTTCAATCGCAACCGGGAGCCGTGGGCAGAGTTGTTTTTCATCGACGCGCTGAATTGCGTATCGAGCATCATGTTCAACGGCACCACCCTTACCGAACTACGGGGCGTAATGAAGAAACTCATCTACGCAGGTGATGAACCCCTTACGCTGTGCGACGTGGTACTGACAGTGCGCCCGGAAAAGCTGACCAGCAAAGCCGACCCGACCAAGTCATGGTTTATTGGCCGGTTCAGCTACGACCTTGCCCAAGCCGAAACGGTACAGCAGTTGGCTGAGTACGCGGCTGACTACCCCATCTACCGGCGCGATACCTTGAAGCAAACGGCTAACTATTTCAGTTTCTCCGAAACGTTTGCCCTACCCTCTGCTGACACGATTCCGGTGTCAGGTGCGGTAGGCGAATTGCCCGCCCCCAGTGAGACTGTTACAGACGTTCAGGCCGAAGTTATCTAAATTTTTATTTGAGTAGTCAGCTATTTTTATAGTTGACTACTCATTTATTCCCTTCCTTTTATGCTAATTCAACGTACAGACTACCGCGCTTTTCCGGCCTACTCTAATACTGACTTGACCGAGTTTGAACGATTCTTGACTGCCGAACCCAATAAAATCCCCGTTAAGGCATTTGCCGAAGGATCAGCTTTTCACCAATTGCTTTTGGAACCTCGCTGTGGCCGACCCCTCGACACAACCATAGAACTTGATCGGTTGCGGGAGATGGTTCGGTCGGTACGTTCCACCCGGTTCGGGCGGTGGGCGTTGCAGTGGGGCCGGAAAGAGCAGCCTCACTTGTTCCGCGATACGCGGACGGGCTTACTCTGCAAATGTCAAACAGATATAACGCTTCGGCATGGGTTAATTGTGGATGTAAAAACCACGCGCGCCCGCACGTACCGGCAGTTTATGGAATGCTGCGAACAATATCAGTACGACCGACAAGCTGCTTTTTATTTAGACGGATTGAATGCCAAACGCTTTGTGCTGCTTGGCGTTCAGAAAACGGCCCCGTTCCAGGTGTTTTACTTTGAGCCAACCGCCGATAGAGTAGGGCAAACGTTTATTGAGCAAGGACGGGAGCGTTACCAACGATTGTTAGGCTTATTGGCTAAATCGTCTTTTCGGCCTTCGTCCTGGGCGGATTCGAACGAGCCAACGCTACTGGCTCCCGATGCAAGCCGGATTACTAATCATCAGATTAGTAGCCCGTATCTTCGTCAACACATGTAAATCGCAAATCAATAGCTGGATAGGCAACTATCCAGCTATTGATTTAATTGGCTAATGAAAATGCAAATTCCCAAACCACCCGAAGGCAACTATCGACGAGCCAAACTTTTGGTTCGTTTGGGTGCTTTAGTGCCTGCCGGGCGGGAGGGTTGGGTATCGGAGAAGCCGATTAATCAGGAAAGACAGGGCCGTGTGATGTATGAATTCGTTTCGGCTACAAATCACGATCTGACCTTCAAGGTTTACGCCGAAGAAGTAGAACTGCAATAATGGAATCAAAGGGGTAGTGGCAAAAATGGCCTTAATCAAGCGGGTTGTAAAAGGTTGATATAGAATGCATTAAATATTTATATAACTGAATAGTTAGCTATCTTTATAGTGTTAAACTATTCAGCTAATTATGACGCGCTACCCAACGCCCCGCACTCGTCAGACCAATACCCGCCCGGTACTTGTTGTTACTAATCAATACAGCCTGTTTGGACAGCCGGGGTTAGTACCACCCGTAAGAGGACAACAAAAACTACAGGCCGCAACCATACTTACCGTTGACGAACGGATAGAACTAAAGGCAACACCAGCTAACGCGCTTTTCTATCTGTCGGCTGATTCGTTCACTATTCCGGCCAGCAACGGGGCCAAACTACGGGCGAACCTTGCCGCTATTGAGACACTAAAACGAATCGAGCAGGAGGGACGCACGGCCACACCCGACGAACAGCAAATCTTGTCGCTCTATACGGGTTGGGGTGGTTTGTCGGCAGTCTGGAAAACGGATGCATTTGAGCAGTGGCAACAAGCTCAGGCCAACCCGACAAAAGAGCTTGACGAATCAGTAAACCGTTGGGGCAATCAGTACGGGCGTACCCGGCAACGGCTCACCGACCTGTTGACCCCCGCCGAACAGTCAGCCGCCGAAGCCTCGACGCTCAACGCATTCTATACCGCCCCGAACGTCGTAACAGCCATGTGGCAGGCCATCGAAGGGTTTGGTTTTACGGGTGGCCGCATTCTGGAGCCAGCCGCAGGCATTGGCTATTACATTGGCCTGATGCCGCCAGCCTTGCGCGAACGGTCGGCGTGGGTCACGGTCGAGAAAGACCGGCTATCCGGCCACATCTTGCAACAGCTTTACCCGGAGGTTGAAACCCATGTTTGCGGATTGGAAGAGACCGGTGGGGCGGCCCCCCAATTACAGGCCGCAAGTTTTGACCTCGTGATTGGTAACGTACCCTTTGGTGGTTACACGGTGTACGACCGACAACACCCCGAACTAAACGCCTTTGCCATCCATAATTATTTCATCGGCAGGTCGGCGCAGTTAGTAAAACCCGGTGGCATTGTAGCCCTAATTACGTCAATGGGTACGCTCGACGCAGCCGGGGCCGACTTTCGGCGGTTCCTGACCGTTGAAGCCGACGCGGAACTATTGGGAGCCATCCGCCTACCCTCCAACACCCACGAAGCCAATGCCGGAACGCAGGTAACGACCGACGTACTGTTTTTGCGTAAAAGGACTGTCACGGCCCGAACCTTTGCCGCCTACCCGTTTGAACGTACCGTAACCATTCGGGCAGAGACGAACGAGGAGGACACGGTAAGCGCGTTGGCCGTGAACGAGTATTATCATGCCCACCCCGAAATGATGCTGGGTGAAATGCGGTTTGCCCACGAGGTAAACAAAGGCGGATTGTACCGGGCCGACCAGCCTACTTTATACCAGCCGCAGCCCGCCGACTTGCCGCAGCTATTGGCGGCAGCCCTTGACCAATTGCCGAAAGGCGTTTACGAGAATGGCCCGGCATCCGGTAACGACCAAAAAACCACACAACACACCGACGAACGGTTTGCTGATTCAATAACCATTCGGGGCAAGCGATACAGTCAGAGCCTTATTATCGGGCAGTACGAGCGGCTGAAAAAAGCATTTGACCAATTGCGAAAAGCGGAACAAGAGGGTAGGGGAGAGGTCGAAACCGACAACTTGCGTATCGAACTGAATCAGGCATATTCACTCTTTACGCGGTATTTTGGAACACTGAACCGTAACCGGGTTTTGGCTTTTTTGGAAGACTACGACCCGCAGTTTGCCACCGTACAGGCGTTAGAAATAATTACCCGAATTGATGAAGGCCGGAGCCAAACGAGTAAAGCAGGGTACGCGATTGCCAAGGCTGACATTTTCCGGCAGCGCGTTCATCCGGCTCACCAGCACCCGCAACGGGTCGAATCGTTGGCCGATGGGTTACGGCTGTCCATTGGCTTATACGGATGGGTGAATGTGGAGCAGATGGGCGACTGGATGCAGCAGACTCATACGGAGGTCCGTAACGCATTGTTAGTTGCTGAGTTAGCGTATCTGAATCCGGCATCGGGCCGAATTGAAGACCGCGATACGTACCTATCGGGTAATGTGCGGAAGAAGTTAGCGCAGGCCACCGAAGCCGCCCGGCAAGATGCACAGTACGCCGTGAATGAACGGGCGTTATCCGCCGTACTACCGGCCACCATACCCGCCCCCCTAATCTCGTTCCGATTGGGTTCGGTCTGGATTCCCACCCCAATTATTGAACAGTTCATCAGCCAAACGCTGCAAACCAATTGCGTAACGCTTCGCTATAACCACCGGGTAGGTCAGTACGAAGTTGAGGGCATGGGTAACGTCTCGTCGGTGCAAAACCGCTCGTTGGGTACGTCGCGCCGAACGGCCATGCAGTTAATTGAAGCCGCTTTGCAGGGCCGTACCGTCGTGGTAACAAAAACCATTATCGACGCGGAAGGAAAGGAGCGGACGGTTAAAGACGTAGAAGCGACCAGTCAGGCGGTACAGGCGCAGGAAGCCCTAAACGACCTGTTTGTTGATTATGTGCGCGACCACCACGGCCCGGCCATCGAACCCGTGTACAATGAGCTTTACAATAGCCACGTACATAAAACATACTACGAACCCGCTCTGAAACAGTACCCCGGCGCGTCGCCAGCCATTCAGCTACGGCTACACCAGTTCCGGGGCGTGGAGCGCATCAAAGAGCAGGACACCTTGTTAGCTCATGCTGTAGGGTCGGGTAAATCGTTCACCATGATAACCGCAGCAATGGAATTGAAACGGTTAGGGTTGGCGCACAAACCTATGATTGTGGTGCAGAACTCGACCCTGAAAGACTTTGCCCGTGCGTGGCGAACCTTATACCCCGCAGCCCTGATCTACGTACCCCAACCCGCCGACCTTGAAGCCAGCAACCGCAAACGATTCTTACAACGTCTTGCCACTAATAACTTTGACGGGGTGCTGATTCCGCAGAGTTTTCTAAAGCTCATCCCTGACGACCCGGCCAGCGAGGAAGAATTTATTCAGGAAGAAATAGCCCGGATTGCCTACGCCGTTGCCGCAGCCGAACGGCAGGGCCGACAGAAACCCATGAGCGTAAAACGGCTAAATGAATTGAAATTACGGTTAGCAAACCGTCGCGCCCGGCAGGCCGACCGGAAAAAAGACGAGATGCTTACGTTTGACCAGTTGGGTATTGACGCGCTGTTTTTAGACGAAGCCCACAGATACAAGCGACTTGGATTTTTCACCGTTCGGCAGAACGTGAAAGGCATCGACGCGGCAGGGTCGGAGGATGCACTAAGCGCATTGTTCAAGTGCCGCACGGTACAGGCACGGCGGGGCCGGGTGGTATTGGCGACGGGTACGCCCATCAGTAATACAATGGCCGAATCGTGGACTACCCTACGGTTTATTGCCCCCGACCGGCTAAATAAGGCCATGCTGTCCACGTTTGACCAGTTCGCCGGAGCATTCGGCAGCGTGATACAGTCGTTTGAATTGACCGCCACGGGCAACTTTAAGGCCATTGAACGCTTCGCAAAATTCGTAAACGTGCAGCAGCTTTCGGAGTTATACCGCGCTCATGTTGACGTAGTGCTGAACGAAGACGTTATTGAGTTCCAACGTGACGCGACGTTACCAACCCTTAAAGACGGGCAGCATACGCGCATTATCATTCCGCAAACGGAAGGCGTGGCCGACGAGTTGGACAGCATCAAGACAACCTTACGCTGGTTTGAAAATCTGACCGGAGCCACCAAGCGGGATAACTCGCACGTTCCGTTAGTGTGTTTCGGACAAGCCCGGAAAGCGACCATTGATTTACGCTTGCTTGATGCCAACAATCCCGACGAAGCTGGGTCTAAGTGTAACCGGGTGGTAACGGAGGTGATACGTCTTTACAACCAATCCACAGCGTACCGGGGAACACAGCTAATTTTTGCCGACAATTATCAAAGCCCCTCTCAAAAAGACTGGTTTGACGAAGAAGGTTTAACGCAAAAGGGAGTACGCTTTAACTTGTTCGAGGACATACGAGCTAAACTAATCGCGCAGGGTGTACCGGCTGATGAAATTGCGATTGTACCCGTCGAAGCTGACAAACGCGAACCGTTGTTTGCCAAAGTACGTACCGGCGCGGTTCGGGTGTTGTTGGGTACGTCGGAACGGGCAGGCGTTGGCGTGAATGTGCAGGAACGTTTAGTAGCTGTTCACCACATGGACGCACCTAACCGCCCGACTGATTTTGAGCAGCGTAACGGGCGACTCATCCGGCAGGGCAACTTACACGCCGTTTGGGGCATCCCGGTTGAAATCCTGACCTACGGCGTAGAAAAAACGCTCGACGCGACCGCCTACGGTCGGTTAGCGATTAAGCAAAAATTTATCAATCAGGTACTAAAAGGCCACATTGCCGATGACCAAATGGCCGACATCAGCGCGGACGATGATTTTTCCGCCATGTCGTTCGACCAGATGATGGCGACGTTATCCGGTTCGCAATACGCTTTGCTATACACCACGCGCCAGCTTGAACTATCGCGGGTGCAGCAAGCCCGTAAGAACTGGCAACGCGGGTTGATGGATGCCCAATATCAGGTAGAAAACGCCGGGCGGTTCGTCCGGCACAGTACACCGCTACTAAATCAGTTGGAAGAGGAAGCCGCCGAGTTGCGGGCTTGTTTTGGCGACCCCTACACCCTGACGGGCGTAACGATTAACGGTGTTGTTTATGCCGAGAAGTGGGGCGAAGCTGTACAACACCTGATAGAGCAGGTTAAGGGACTTGTTAAACGCAGAGTTGAGGAAGCAAGAAGCATCCAGATAAACGGCCTGACGTTGACCCTAACCGGGGAGCGTTCACAGGAATTAATAGGCGACTTTTTGCCCGGTCAGGCCGTAGTGCGGTACAGTTGGGGCCGTAGTTTATCGGGCGTGGTGGGTTCATCGAACGGGCTATTTTCGTCGCTCAAAGCCGCCGTTGCCCGTGCCTATGAAGCCCCCGCCAACCTGCGCCACGAACTGGAACGCGCCCGGCTGATTGAACAGGAGTTTAGCCGCAAATTGGCCCAACCTTTCCGGCAGGAGGCCCAACTACACCAATTAGAAGCAGAAGTTGCCGACCTGAAACGCCGGATGGAAACTGAAAACGAACCAGAGCCAGCCGCCGAACTCGTAGCCTAACCACCAGCCGCGCCGATGCCTACGGGTATCAGCGCGGAATATAAAATAATTTAATAGCTGATTAGTAAAATAGTCAGCTATGTATTTATAAAAAAGAATCAAGGGGTACGGCTGGGAAACGCCCTGCGGGCCATTCCCAGCCGGGCGCGTCGGGCCGCATCTTTCCCTCCACTCCCTCACCGCTGCGCGGTCGGTCGCTCCCGAAAAGACCCTGCCCTGTGCCGCGCGAATCAAGGGGAAAGGTGTTTTAGGAATGAAATAGTGACTGTTAAATAGCCAGTAAAATAGGTGGCACATCTCCAACGTGGGTCAAATCAAGCGGGGTAATAGTTTTAGTACATTTTGAATTCATCTCACTTGGGTACGCCATTATCAGATAGTTTTCCACCTGGTCTATCGTGTACACGCCATTTAAAGGTAATTTTCCTAAATAAAGCTCGGCTCCATGCCGCAGGCAACCTTCAATCCAGTGCCGGTAGCCTACATTATACCGACCACTGGCTCTATACCCATTTGTTGTTCGCATATGGCCCCCAAAGAAGCTGTTTTGAACCTTGCCCCAATAAAAAGGCTTGCCGTCCCACTCATGTAAGTAGATGCAATGACGGTAGTTTCGTGCTTCCTCATAGGTGAGACAACGTACCCATTCTATTTGCATGGCAGGTTATCTTAAAACGTGCGTTTCGTCAATTAACTCTTTAATACGAGCCACTTTATCTCTGGGTAACTTGCTCCAATACCAGTTTATAAATTCGGCCTCGACCAATGTACAACGGGGCTGATTTGGGCGATGATTTTTAACGTTGGCTAATCCGACTGAGAAGGCAACCGGTTTTTGATTGAATGACTCATAGAGTGGGGAATTTAGATACTCCTCCTTGACAAACCGGCCAAAATCTGTAATAGCAGTCAGCTCTTTTGAGTTGAGCTTATAAACTGATTTTTCTGTTGAAGTCTTCACCTGAACCATCACGATGTGATAAAAATAGCCGCGCCATTTGATTCCGAACACATCAACAGGGGTTTGGCTGGCCGGTGTCAAGACAGCATCAAAACCATGTTTGTTGGATAAAATCTTCAGTATATAAGCCTCGCCTTCATCACCAACGACTTTCGAAAACAACCCTCCCAACCCTCGATGTGTCTTTTGCCACTTAGCATGGACATCATGGACAAACTTTTCAAGTCTATCCAAGTGATTTAAATTCTCCTGTGAAACCAGAGTTGACTCCTGCTCGGGTTTAATCTCACTCAGAGTTGATTTGGTCGGCTTACTCAACTTGGGTTTTGCTGTCGGTATCGAAGCAGGAGGTTGTGCTGCAAGTATCTTCGCTTGTGCTCGAAGTTTATCGCCGTCGTAGCAGAAAGTCTCAGTGAGTTTAAAATGCCCGACAACTTTCTTCTTAATAATCGCGACGGCAGCACACGGGTCTATTTGAAAATATTCCCCGTTGTACCTATATTTTTTAAGGGCCGTGTGGGCCAACTTTTCAGCTATTCTTGAATCGGGTACCTCCATATGCCATTCGACTGTTTTAGCATCGGGTTGCCCTTTTGACAGTGCTTGCGCACGTATAAATGGATGAATTTCGGTTCTACCAACCTTGATCAAGTCAGTCTGGCGGCCTTGCTCACTCAACACGTAGATGTATTCCTTCCCCATATACCACTAAACGTAAATAGCTAAGTAGCCAAATAAGGAAATATCTTCTTGAAGTGCAAAATCAACGGCTTTGACGACAAGAATTTAAGCAATTCGTACCCCGTAGCCCGATGTACAACGGGATAATCCGTAGCCTTACGGTTACGTTGGTAAGGCCCGGTCGAAGTCTTCTTCCTCTTCTTCGGTGAGTAGATTCAGCAATACTGCCTGCACGTCGGCGGGTTTGTCTGCCAGGGCTTCCCGGAAGAGTGCGCCGTAGGTACGTCCCGTTTCGCGTTGCTGTTCCAAGGTTGAGGCTCGAACGGCTTCAAATTCTTCACAAAGAGAATCGTCACTGAGTAGTCGGCTCAGGAGTTGGCGGTTGACCGAAAGTTTGAACGTACCTGGAGAAGCAACTGGCTCTGTGACGGGAGTGGTCGTCTGATTATCATAGACCGCAATGGGTGGCTGCTGCTCCTCGTCGGCGGGTGCAAACGTCGGGTCATCCAACTCTGGTTCGGCAGGGGAGGAGGGGGGCGTGGTTGCGTTGCTGGCTGCTTCGGTTGATACAGGTACAGCCTGCTCTCCTATGGCGGGGTTTCGCCCAGGTTTTGCTAATGAGATAAGCTCGCTCCGTCTGTACGAAGCCATTGGCATAGGTACGTCCACGGCAACCTTTCCGGCAGTGGGCTGAAAGAACGATTGCAAAGTCGGAGTGGGGCGGGTG
Organism: Fibrella aestuarina BUZ 2; assembly: GCF_000331105.1. Taxonomy (NCBI): domain Bacteria; kingdom Pseudomonadati; phylum Bacteroidota; class Cytophagia; order Cytophagales; family Spirosomataceae; genus Fibrella; species Fibrella aestuarina. The sequence continues at coordinate 51,172 of NC_019012.1, forward strand.
GTCTTTTTAGCTTTGGCGCGACCCGTGAAGTAGAGTACCCCACCTGCCCAAACCAACAGGGCAACGGTGGCGACTACAAGAAATGTTGAGGTTGAAATTGCTAACAGCATAGCTATGAGTTAGAGGACTCGGATTTTGCAAATCGCGCCAGATTGGAAAGAAACGATTCGTCAGTCTGCTGGCTTATAGCTATCTCGTGCAGGAAGCAGAAGTAGGCCGTCATGGTCAACTTGACCCGATACTTTACCATCAAATAGCCAGCTATCTGAATATACTCCTCCCGCATGGTTTCATCAAGAAACACGATTTTCACACCAGACAAGGATGGAGCTTCTTTTCGTCGGGTTGCTGTTGGCCTATTAACCGATAACTTTTTCGCTATTCGCCCGTTACGTCCTGACTTAAATTTATTGCCTTTCGCTGCTTCAGGTACGTCCAGATTCGTTACGGCCTTTACGGAATCAGCTAATTCCTGAGTAGGAATTTGAACTTCAGATTCAGGCGTTGAATTTTCCGCGTTGACATAGCTTCGATACCGACTGGTTTTTTGGCGGATTGCGTCGGCTGAACCGTTTAAGATCGGTGCTTCGGGCGGTACTGAGGGCGCGACCGAAGAAGTTGATTCGGAGGTTATAGGTGTGTTCCGGCGGTACTTGTCAAGGTCCATTAGTACGTAGTGGTTTGGGTTGTGATTGCATCAACCTCGCAGATCAGATTGACTATGTCCTGAAGGTATTGGGCCTCCCGCCACTCGGCAGGTTTCGTGTCTTCCTTTCGTCGAACATACCGGCCCGCAGGCACCACAACCGGGGAGGAGATGGTCGTGAGCATCTTGGCCCGATCAAAACCGGCATCAGCATCGTTTAGGCGGGTCTTCAGAAACGTTACGGGGATCGCATCGTTTTTAAAAATACTGGTTAGGTACGCTTCCAGGGCATCGGCCCGTTTGCCGAACGTGAATTTGAACTTGTTCCAGAAGCAGCGAATCGTTAGGTAGTTGGGTAGCTGCCTATTCTGTACATAGTCAATGATTGCCCCTACGTATTGAATAGATGCGGCCACATCGACCTGTTGCGTGGTAAACGGCACGAGCAATACGTCGGTCTCGGCTAAGGCCCGGATGATGCCTGCGTTGAATTGCCCGCCCATATCCAGAAAAATGTAATCGAAATCTTCCCGCACCCGGTTCATGTCGAGTTCCTGCAAAGCAGATGAGGGCAGGGCGTGGATCGGATAGTGGTCAACTAATTCCTGTTGCCGATTATGCCGATACCGCTCGAAAGCCGCCTGATCGTTCGCGCTTGTGTAAGGCTGTGCTATATGGAGCAGTTCAGGTGTGGGTACGTGCTGATACGCTTCGGTCAGCAATGCCAAACCCGTAACTTCCTCTTCGCGTAAATCCGTGATAGAATGTTGGGGCGGATCGCAGTCAAACACAATCACGCGCTGACGGGCTACATACGCGAGATAGGAGGCCAGAATCACGGTTAGGGTTGATTTTCCCATCCCGCCTTTGGACGTATGGATAGTAATGATCTTGCTGCTCATGTTGGTTGAATATGTAAAAAATTAAACAAAATAAAATAATTAAGTACATATTTGCAACTCATACAACTGGAGCAACTTTAGCAACTATGTTTCTAGTGTTGGCTGTGGCAACCCCGGTAATTGGTTTGCTCAAGGCAACTTAGGCAACGGTTGCATCCCAGTTGAAAGAGATTATTATGATGCAAGCGACAACCCGGTTGCTCACTGCAACTCGAAACGGAGTGTGTAGCAAGCTATGTTTTTGTATATACAGCGGGTAGCTATGAGTGAGAAAACAGGTAGAAGTGAACCAGCAGCAGGTGATCAAAAAACACCCGAAACCCGGTCGAAGGGTGTCTACGTGCGGCTTACGAAAACGGAAGAGGAACAGCTTAAAAAATTGAGCCAGCAATCGGGTGTGAGTGTGTCAACACTATTACGGACGGGTGTTTTGGGGCAGTTAGACCGCCTGCCCGTCTTCCAAAAGCTTCCTGCTGACGTGACCGCTCAATTGTCTAAGCTCGACCGGTTAACAACGGCTCTTTGGTTCATCAGCCAACGGGCCGACGCGGACGCAATCTATGCTCAAGATATTCGGGACATCGTGTATCAGGTAGGGGCAATCAGTCAGCAGGTGTATAAATTTTGCGAGCAGAACAAGACTCGCTTATCCACGATCACGCTGCTTGATGGTCTGATCCGCGACATTCAGCAAGAGGAGACAACATCAATTGGTAACTCAACGCTGCTCCAAATCCTGACACAAATCCGCGACAGCTACGAGACCGTTTATAAATCATGATTGGCAAAGTGGCCCGCTTTGGCTCCAGCTTTTTGGGGGCCATGCACTACTGTTATTACGAAACGCGGTCGAATCACAGCCTTGACCGCTCGCGCATCCGTGGCGAACTGATCTACGCCCAGCACCTCAGCGTAACCACTCTCACCGACGACCGACTACGCACCGAATCCAAGAGCCGTTTGAACTTAGAAGCAATGGCAACCACCATGCAGTCGATGGCCGCGTTGAATGAACGTACCCGTAAGCCGGTGTGGCATCAAAGCTTTTCGTTTCCCATTGGCGAATGCCCACCCGCCCAAGTGATGGTGGGTATCTGCCAGTCTTTTGCCCGGACATTCGGTATGGAGAACAACCCGATGGTGGCGTTTCGGCACCGTGATCGGGAACACGAACATTTCCATATAGTCGCCAGCCGCATTGATGTGACGGGTAAGAATACGGCGAAAACAAGCTTTAACTATCGGGAGGTAGCTCAGTTCTGTAGGGCAATGGAAGATCGGCATGATCTTACGCCCGGTCCACCGACCAAGCGTGAACGTCAACATCAGTCGTCCGATGTAGCGGTTATGCACCATCACGAGAAGCCATTGGTCCAACAGTCCGATGAACGACAGCCAGCCGTTCCGAAGCCATTAATACGACAAAACAAAGTGGGTGTTTAAGTGGCGATAGAAAAATAGTTGTATATTTGACTATCCAACTAAACAACTACAACGATGGAGACTTCTGTGGAGAACAACGAAGATAAAGTACTGGATGGAGGCAGTTACGATGACGTGAGGTTTGTCTTTGTCAGGCAGGAATCGGTTTCGGTCTACGAAGTGCGGGATAGTTTGGGTGAGGTAGTAAACATTGTCATTGCCGAGGGCATCGACGATCCCGAACGCTTCCAGAGTCGCACAGTAGCCGAGCAGGATGCAATGAAGACGTTGGCATTGGACGAGTATTATGGCGGAAGCGAGTGGGAGGGGCCTACATTTTAGAAATTGCTATCACTAAGAAGCTGCTTTTGAACATGAGAAATACGCCCATCCGCGCTGACTATACCTACTCGATTGAAGGCAATATCATCGTCATCGTAGATCTGGACTTAGGCAACCGGAGTGTGACGAATGATATTGAAAATGTACTGGCCGACATCCGCACCGACCTCGGCAGTTTAGCTGGCTACTCGGTTATCTATCGCGATAGTATGGGTCATTGGGATGCCGTGAGTTTAGTAAACGATGTTGTTTACTTTTACCCACTCAACGCAACTGAGCGTGAGAAGGCACTGAGTAGGTTCATACCGCTGGTTGAATCGTAGCACGCAATTCTACATAGTTGCTATAACGACTGACTTATCCACTGGGAGCTAAGTTGATGAAATTAATAGCTTTTTCTCACAGATTTATCAATTGCCATCTATTTCCAGAATAACCCGTTCGAGTATGTACAGAACAATTTTACTGACGTTATCACTGGCCTTCGTCCTGTTCTTGGGTTGGATGGAGCCGAGCTATGGGCAATCCGTGAACGGCTATGAAAAGACAATCATTTTCAGTGGGTACGCTCCCGACCAAACCCAACTGATTTTCTACTTTACAATCAAAGGAGAGAGGGCATCAAGCGCATCCGCCGAGTTTATACCTCAGGGAGACCACGACAAAGCCAAGCATCTAAACTTATACTTGCTTGGCAAAGGGTCCCCTTTCGCGAAATGGAAGGGCATTAAATTGTCTGCTGATGCACCAAAAGATACTACCCCGCAGGAAGTGATGTATTTAATGGCTGATGCTGATACTGATCGGTTATATCTCAGTGACTACGCCGGACACATCATTACAGTTCTTGATTGGCATTATGAAGGTCCCGTAAATGGGCGAGGCACCGCCTGTACCACCTGTTTAGGTAAATTAGAGGCATTTCAGGCATTCAGGCGTTATTTTCTGAACGGTTGACGGGTGGATTAGGTAGAGGGGAAAAAGATAGTTGAGGGCAAAAGGTACAAAGCGGGGTGATTGACCAACTATTTGTTGGTCAGTCACCCCGCTTTGTTTGTCGGCTTACTACGCTTTGTGATGTTGCCTAAGTATGTACCGAATACGTTTTTGTCAATGCCATCGCCACCCCACACTGATTAGCGTGTGAAACGGCTGGAGCGTGGACTTTGGTTGCCAGCGTTGCCGAAGGCTGACGACGACGGGCGACAACTCGAAGTCAATGCCAGCGTCAACACCCAGTAGCCATCGGGATGTAGTCGGCATGGTTGAACACAAACTATCGGCCATCATTTGGGCTGGACGGGTGGGCGTGGTTTCGTAGAGTAGGAGGGGTTGCACGGAGCCGCGCACAAAGCGAGTGCGGAAGGCATTGCGCCACAGGTTAAATTCATAGCCCCAGCCAACTGCAAACTGTCGTACCGTTCCTGTAGAAAGGGAATCCTCTCCGCGTACTGTCTTCTGCACGTAGCTAACCGAAACCTTCCAGGCATTGTATTGACGATTGTACCGGCCCGTGCTGAACGTACCCAGCCAACCTATGTCATTATGCTTTGCCCAAGGCCCATCGGCGACACCAGCTTGCACGTCGAAGAAACGCTGTCCTTTCAGGTGCGACTGCCCGCAGGCAGACGTGATGCTGAAACCAGTCAATACAAATACGAAAATGCAGTAGTTTTTCATGGCTCAAAGCGGTTTGGCTAACAACAGTACGTCGGCTTCAATTTGATAGCGGAGGTGGCGACCGCCGTTTTTCTCATACAATTCCACGTCGATGACTTTGTCTTCAGTGAGTGTGGTTAAGGGCAAAGCATATACAAGAGTCTGTTCTGTTTTGGCCCGCAGCAGCTTGGGTTCGCTTGGGTATCGACTGTAAGGTTTTAGCTCAATCTCCTGTGCGGCCATGCGCTTCAGCTTCTCCTTGTCGCGGACGTAGAACTTCATGAAGTCGGCTTCGTAGTCGATGTGGCTATCGTTGCGAAGATTGAATTGCAGATACAGCACTTTATCCGCTACGTAGATGCCCGTAACCATGCTGGTGATTCGCATGGAAGAAGCCCCAATATTTCGGACAAAGGGCTTGCGGTCGTTGACGCGCTCACAATGATTTTGTAAATCACTCTCCGGCATCGGCATCCCGTTGGCCGTTGTCGATTGCACAAACGTAATAGCGGCTGACCGATTGATGCCCAACGAGCGGCTGGTGTAGTCATCGGCGGTCACATTGTTCGCCATGTTGATATTCAAAATCTCCGGCTCTTCCTGGTAGCGGATCAGGAACGAGAAGAAGCCGCCGTCCTCAGTAATGACCGTCATGTTGGTCTCCTTGCCGGAATCGGACTGGCAAAACACTTTCGCATTCGGGTTGGCTTTAACGCGCAGGACGTTGGTGACGGTTTCGGGTACTTGCGCCAGCACGTAGTCGGTCCCGGCATCAAACTCCTTTATCTTAGCCGGAAAGATGATGTGCGTCGTCTTGCGGTCTGAAATGCCAAGTGGGTACGATCCTTTCACCGCCGAACGGTCGATGGGTAGCAGATACGGCTTGGCACGTACCCGATCAACCAACTCCGGGTTTGCTATGCGGACAGGCGTTTCGAGTGCTGTAACTGCCGATTTGGGGCCAGTTGATCGTTGGGCCGTTGATGATACTGCCGACTTCGACAGGGTAGTAGTGAGAAGAGCCAGCGCGTGATAGTTGCTTTTCTGAGTTGTCGCAACAGTCTGAAAGGACTTGCCAACTAACGGTTTAAGTGGCATCGTTAGTTTGACAGGCCGGGTTGTTGAGCGGCTCCGTTGAGCACTTACTGTAAGGGGCGTAAAGGCAATGAAATAGAGTAAGATGAAGCGTATCATAGGATTGTGAAGAGTATAAATCAGTTAGTAAAATCATGAGTGGTTTGATCGGCCCGAAGGAAGATTCGGTAGTTTGGTTTCACGGTCACTTTCACCGAAGCCAATTTCGACTGCACGAAGGAACGTACCCCCTGGAAGGCCGTATTGGTAACCTGCATCGCCAACTGACTGCCGACCTGTTGCCCAAACGAACCTTGCGGAACGAAGTAGTAGGGCGATGAAATAGCCTGTCCAGCGGAACTGCCCACGCCCTGAGCCAAACGGTTTTTATCGGCCAGTTTTGGCACGGCAAGTCCCGCCCGACCATCTAAGTCGTAAGCAGTTAGGCGAATTGGGTAGATGTCGCTCCCCAGCCGGACACTCGTAATGATCACGTTCACCCGGTCGGCACTCATGCTACACGTACCTGCCAAAAGTGTATGGGCAGGTAGCTTTACAACCTTTCCGTTTAGTCGCAAAGGAGTGTCTTCCAGCAGTCGAATGTTGAGCGTACTGCCGTTCTGCACCGTCACGGCATCACCGTCGCCGTGAACGACAGCCGGGATTGATTGGGTGGCAGGGGAGGAGGGAGTATCTAATTGGGCTCCTGAGGCAGAAAGTCCATAAAAGCCTGTATTGCTCATGTTTATTGCCTTTCGCGTTTGGGTGTTCATCGGGTCCGCCAATTGGCCCTCGCCCATCGATGCTCCCTCACCCTGCTGGGCTGCCTGCTCTGCCGCTATCTCACGGCTAAAAAGCTTTTGATACGAAGCCGGCAACGTACCGTTGTACTTCGCTTTCAACTGTTTGTAGTCGGCCATCTGCAACGAGGCATCTGATGACACCCCCGTCGTTGTCGGTTGGGCAAATTGTCCGTTTGCGCGGTCAATGTGCCGCAGCAGTGCATCCGCCGTTTTCTGATCCAGCTCGCGTTCGCGTCGGGCCAAACGTTCCTCAGTCAATTGCTCTTTCCCCTTGGGCGACCGATGCATGGTTCTATAAATAGCATCCCGTTCGGCCTGCTGATGATCGAATTGGCGATTCAGCGCACTGCGCCGGGCGGCTTTACATTCCGTGGCCGTGATATAGGGTTGGGTAGTTTGCCGGGTTTGTTTCCCGATACTGTTTAGATCTGCTTCCGTCAGCGACTCGTTCGAGCCACGTGCCAGCGAGGGGTCTTTGCCCGTCAACAGTTGCGTACCTGAAGCTGCCTGACGATCCATCGCCCCGGTTGCGTTCGGGTTGAGCGAAGCCCCATCGTAGCCGTACTTGTCGTATTTCTCCCGCGCGTCGAGACCGTGCGGACGTGCTTCGGGCGGGGCCAGTGAGGAGGCACCCCCATCGGACAGTTCGCCGGGTTTAGGTGGGGTATCTGACCCAATGAAGCCTCCAAGGAAACCGAAGATGGCAACGCCCAGCAAAAAGGCAAAGCCGCCAATCAGTAGCATAATCTGTTTACGGCCTGCCTTCCCTTTCTGCACCGTTTCGCTACCCGGTGCAGGTGTTTCCTCAATGGATGTATCAAAAAAAGGGGCTTTTGGTGATTGTTCAGCAGGTGTCATTGCGTGAGTAAGGCAATAAAATAGAGTAGAAAAAATAGAGCCAATAGGGCCAGAAAGGCATTTCTAAGCCGAAACCCAATCCGATGCTGCCCCTGGTTTAGCCCATTAGCAAGCCGCTGTTCCAAACGCAGCAGGTACGTTGCCGCCCACGCTCCCAGCCGAAAAGCCGGGTGTTGTTCGGGTGAGCGTTCGGGTTGTGTAGTCTTGTTCGTTGTGCGAAACAGTCCCATGCTATTTGTTGTATTCCTGCGTGACGCGGGACGAAAGAATATGGAAGTCGCGCATGAGTAAGCCGTTCGGTGAATTATCGCTACGGTTCACATCAACCAAATTAGTTTCCGTTACCAAGCTCCGGTGCACAATGGCCGTAGCCCGCTCCTGTACCAGCCGGGCATACGTGATAGCCCGGTATGGGTAGTGCCGCAGGTCGGCCACGACTGAGTCGATTTGCACCCGTTGCGTAACGTTACCCTGCACCATGTCTCGGTAAAAATTCTGCTCTGATAGGTTATTATACAGTCGCTTGGCGGACTCGTCGCAGAGAAACATGGCTCGTCGGATGTTCTCGTCGATTGACTTTGGGTCGGGCGAAACGGTAAAGAATAGTTCGTGGAAACGACCGACATGATGGCGCAATTCTGCCGGGCGATTATCGGTTACGCTGCCGCAGGTAACTTGTATAGCCTCACCCCGATTGACGAGGTAAATGCGCTTACTGAACTCATTACTGTATTTAAAGGCAAGCCCTACCGCCGTGAGAGCCACCACGAAACTGAACCCAAACGCGGCCATCAACAACCAACGTCCGCGCTGAAAATCTTTCTCTAATTGCAGTAGCTCTTTCATTGGGTATCACGGTCGGTTTTGGCTGTATGTGATATGGAAATTGGTTGTTGAATACGTTCATCATAAATGGCAACAGCCGCCCCCTTCTGATGAAAAACGTAGGTGTTTTGGGTAGCCTGTCGGTAAAGCCCGAAGCTCCAAACAATGCTACCTACGACGACAAGCGCCAGTAACGTTAAACCTGTTGTGCTGATCAATAGCATATGCTTATGCCTGATCAGTAAGTTGTTATGATAGTGATTCATAGACTGTTTAGCTAAAGAGTTTGCGGTACGCCTTGTTCAAAAGCAATGTTTTAGAGTCGATTTTCCTTCTTGGGGTACGTCTTGCGGTAGGCTCCTACGGTGGCTCCGTGAGCAGCCGCCACTGCCCCGGCTCCCGTACCGATGACAGCTCCAGCCACGCCACCGGCAATTCCTTTTACGCCCCGGCTGAACGTACTGCCGCCCGAAGCGGCTCCGGCTCGTGCTCCCCTTGCCGCACCTCCTGCGACGTGCGCGGCCATCGTGAATGGTGATTTGGCTACGCCTGCGGCCATGTTCCCCCCAAATCGCGCTACGTTGGTGACGTTGGTTGCTACGCTATTGCCCATGCGGGCTGCTACGGTGTGGCCTGCCGCTTTAAGTGGTTTCGTGACGGGTGAGGCCACCGTGCCCGCACCTGACTTAGCCAGACTGGTGGCTCCCTGCACCATCGCGCCAACGCCACCTACGGTTACCAGCATATTAGTCATGGACGGCACCTGGCAATAGCCGATCAGGCACATCACCAGAATACCAATGAATGCCAGCCCCATGTACTCAGGCGTGTGGGCCTCGGCCCCTCCCGCGTTGCCCAACACAATGGTTTTTGGGTCGTAGTAGCTGAGGTACTTCAGCGTGACTTTGAAGGCAATGGACGAATACACGGCTGCGACCGTCGGGAGCAGGGTGTAGTTAATATACTTGCCAAACCACTCGGCAATATTATTTGCCATGCCCGGAAACACCGCGAGCGCGATGGCAAGGGGTGCGCCCATTCGTAGCACGAGCCGGTAAGTGAACGAGATCAGGAATAGAATGCACTCGGCCAATTGCATCAGAGCCAGCAGGATGTCCTGCGTGTAGGAGAGCAATTCATACTTAAACTTTTCTGAGTACTCAGCAAAGCTCAGTTTTAGGCTCGACCCGAAGGCATCAGGGTTAAACGACGGGTCAACCTGTCGGAATAGTTCGGGGTGTTCACCAATCTCCTGCCATTTGGCATCGACGGTTTGCTGTAGCAGCTTCGTCTGCTCGGCAATCTTCTCGTACAATGTACCGTTCTGCCGTTCAACCGCCGTGCGGATACTTTCGCCCAGTTTGTCGATGCCGTTGCAAATGCGGGGCGACAAACCGATTAGCACCATCAGCATAAACGGGCGCAGGTACGGGAAGAAATCAATCGACTCGGAGCGCATTACTTGGGGAATGAGCCGCGAGAAGATGTACACCAACGCCCCAATGCCGGCCACCGCCCTGATTTTCGACTCAATCAGGGCCGTTACGTCCATCGTGGAGGCTGTCATGTCGGCGTAAAGGCCCAGCAGCGTTTTGTAAGCGTCAAAAAGCATGGATGTAAGTGGTTTGGTACGCGCAGGAGTTGATAGTCAGCAGTTTCATCCCCCACTGCTGTTCATCTTCTCCTGACATTCGCGCTGGATGGCGGCTCGTTTATCGGCGGCTATCTGTCGCCCTCGAATCCGAACCAGAATCTCAAATTCGGCATCCGAAATAATGTGGCCGTCGTAAGGGTCCACGTACCCATTGGGCTTGCCCTTCTTATCCGGGTCGAAGTAGGGCGGGTAGAGAAATTTCATCTCTGCATAAGCCTGTTGTTCGCCCTGTAGGTCAGCAATCTGAAGTTTGTCCTGGCATTCCTGTATCATAGCCGTTTTCCGGTCGATCTCGGCCTGCTTCTGCCGTTGCTGTTGGGCAATGGTTTCTTCGTCGAGGGCCGATTTGCTGCGGTCGGTGTAATCATCGTCGTAACCTTTTTCGCCCAGCATGAACTGTACTTCGCTGTAGCTGCCCTGCTTGTTCAGTGTCGGTTCAGCCATCGCGTACAGGCGGCTCGTCATCTGCCAGTCTTTCTGGGAACGTACCCGGCGCAGCGACATCGACCGCACTTTGTAATAGTAGTTGTTGACTAATCCCTGAAATTTCTTAGCACTTTCGTAGGCCCGGAAAATCCACTCGATACGTCCCTGATCATTGATCTCGAACAGGTTCTGCGACGTACCTTGTCGCATATCCTTGAGGATGTCGTTGGCGTGGGTACCCATTGCGCTCAGGTCATCGGCGATCAGTGAATACTCGGCGGGGTAGATGTGGCCGTCCTTGCTGATGACCGTCGAGATACTTTGTAGCGTTCGGGTCGTTTGCTGCACCGTCGAGATCAATTGTTGGCCCCGGTGGTAGCTCTGAACGGCTCCCTTTACCTTTTTCAGCTTTTCAACGGCATCGACCATCGTCTTGAACGAGGGCTTTTGGATCAGCGACATCAGGTTGGATACCGCCGTGTGAATGGGGTCAGAGACCACAAACTGCGCTTGCAGAGCGGGTGGAGCCAGGCACAGGCAAAGCAGTAGCCCGGCCACCCGAAAAAGTCGGTTGGTTTGCATGATTGAATAGGGTTGAATTGCTCTAACGCATTGCCTTTAGGGGATTCGGCTGTACTGTTCCGTGCCGTTGAGCGGTCGGGGAGGGCGACCATTGGGGTGCAAAAGCGGTACACCTTGCGCGTTTACGGGTAAATATCCCCCTGCACGTTCGCCCCGCGCCCAGCCCTTTACTGCCGACTCTAAATCATTGCCGTACTTCGTTTTCGCCAGATCGTCAATCTCCTCCACCTTCGACCGCTCCGTGGTGAACGTACCGTAGGCAACCCGACTCACCTCCACACCATACACCTTGCAGTAGTCGCCCAACAGTAGAGCCAGATCATTGTAAGGCGGGCGGTTCGGGTCTTTGCCCTTATTGATACTCAGAATGATATTGGCCTGCTTCTCTGATAAGGACAGCGTTTGCATGACCTCCGAAAACCGCTTCTCGTAGTTGCTCTGATCGAGCAAAAACTTAATGGGCGAGTTGTTGATGATCGCATCCTTCACGATGGCGTTGCCCACCAGATCGTCCACTTCCTGCGTCACCACACCCAGCGACCCCAAGTGTTTCCGCACCGTTTTGGAACACCACCGCAGAAACTGTGCGAAGTTTTCCTTGGCCAATGCCTTCCAGGCTTCCTCGATGATGAGCATTTTCAACACGCCCCGGACGCTGAATAGCTTACGGACGTAGGTGTTCATAATCATGATGGTCGTCACGGGAAATAGCACCGGGTGGTCCTTGATGTTGTCCAGTTCGTACACCACGAAAGGCAGTTCCATCAGGTCGATGTTCTTCCGGGAGTTGAGCAGGTAGCCGTATTGATTATCCGCGTGGAAAGGCCGGAGTATGTACAGAAAGTTGTTCAGGTTGAATTCACGCTCTGACCCCATGTTGCGCGCGAAGATGGCCGGGTACGTATCACGGGTGAAGGCATAGAACGTATCGAAACAGGGAAACGAGTCATCATCGCCTGTGTCGTGCATGTGCCGCATGGCCCCGTAATACTCGTGGACGATATTAGCAATGGTCACCTCCTCGGCTTTGGTGGCCGGTTCTCCGTCTTTCTTCCAAAGGGCCATCAGCAGGTTTGCCAGCGCGTCTTTGGTTTCCTCATCCGGGTTTAAATCCTTGATGTAGAACGGATTAAATTCAATTGGGTTGTCGGCCTCGTAAGTAATGTACCGCCCACCCATGAGCGTACATAGTCGTTTGTAGGAGCCGCCCACGTCAACCAGACTGATGTGCGTTCCGTGCGCGAGCAGGTAGTACACTAAGTTGTTCATGGAGAATGATTTGCCCGACCCCGACGGTCCTATAACCATGAAGTTGCGGTTGGCAATAATGCCCCGTTCCATTGGTCCGAAGAACGGGTCAACCATGCAGGGGCGACCAAAGCGGTCGGTCAGTAACAGCCCGTTTTTGCAGAAAAAATCATCCTGATAATTGGTTTCCGTGTTCCACAGGGCCGTTGCTTCTTCTAAAAAGCAAGTAGCTAAGTTGTCGGCTCCGATTTCGGCGATGTTGCCTGGAATGCACGACCAATACAGCGTTTCTGCGTCGTAGGTGGCTAATTTCGGCTTGAAGCCCAGTTTAGAAATCGCTGCTGCTGTCTGTGAACGGTACGTATCGGCCACGTCGGGGTCCTGGTGAAACACGACCACGTTGTAATGCGCCCGTACCACGCGCCGGTTGCGATCTTTAACTTCCTCCATAAACGCATCTTTCGAGCGGATGCTGACCTCGTTTTCTTTCGACCAGGCCGCAAACGAGGTGTGCCGTTTTACTTCTTTAACCAGTTCGTTGGTTAGGGCGTGGCCGTCTTCGATAAGCAGCACCTGATTATAGATGTGGTTGAAGGGCAGCAACATACCCAACGCTGAACCCGTCGAAATAGGAAAATGGCTACTGTCGGTAGAGAACTGCTCCAGCCGCGCCGAATTGTACACTTCGTTCGGAAAGTCGCTCAGTTCCGAGAGTGTGTAAGTATGAGTACGTTGCCCTGCGATAGTCAAGCCGTTGGTCAGGTCGATGTCGTGCAGCGTCGGGTCATCGAGGGACAGAGAAAAGTACCGTTGGAATAGCCCGGTATGTTCGCCATTATCTAACAACTCGGTAGGGGTTAGCCGGTGCAGCTTCATCTTGCCCGAATCCTGGTAGATTGCCGCAAACTGATTGACCACATCCACGAACTCCGCCCAGGTACGGCTGTCCTGCATTTCCTTTGGCACCAAATGTCGTTTCAACAGCGACGACTGCCCACTGGTACGTTTCAGGGGCGAGGTAGCCGGGCGAGTGATGTAGAGATAACACCGATGCCGCAAGTAAGGCCGATCCGAAAAATGCCGCTCGTTCTCCCAGGCCACATAGTTTGTCTCCCGCAAAAATTCATTTCCAAACGGAGGTGTATATACGTCTTCGATAAACAGGTCCTGTTTGTGAACCATGTACCCCACCGGCAATACCTTAGCCGCTCGGATCAATACGTCGTGCAAGGCATCATATTCCCCATCCGACACGGCAAAGATTTCCAGAGCCTGTAGCTCAAAAGCCGCCGTAATGTCCGCGTTTTTTGAGACCAGGCAACCCGTCGGCTCGTCGATGCACAGAATTGGGAAAAGTTGCGCGAGTGATTTGCTCTTCTTCATCGTGGGGTACGTGCTACAGTAGTACGGACAGGGATCAGCCGGTTGAATGACTGATGCTGGCAGACGTATTGGGGCCGGAGTCGTTGTACCTGTTGCTTAACGGCCCCCCACCGACCATGCCGGTTGTTTTGGGTGTAGCACCAGGCCAACGTACCACCACTGCCTACGGCCAGCACGAACAGAGCAACCAGAATGGGCAAGCCCAGAATATAGCTGAACAGCGTGACAAAGACTGAAGCGATCAGCCCTCCGGCTGCGTAGTAAAAATGCAGGCCGCGTAGCCCCCGAAACTCGATTTCGTTATCAACACCCCGGTGAATTGGGTAAGATTTCATAGCATTGCTGAGATTATTGAACTCATCAGGAACAAAAACGCCAATGAGCCAAACCATTTGAACATGAACTCGTAGAGGTCGTCGTCACCCCGCCGAAACTTTTGAAACACCCGGATCAGGCCGATGATCGCCACGACAACGCCCAACAGCAGGGCCGCCCGGCTCCCCTCGATTGCCATCGACTGCGTGTACTGTTGGGCGAGGTAATCGCTTCCCCCGAACGAAGACGAAAAGACTCCGCTCAGGATGAAGCGATCTACCGCGTAGGCGGCCCCGCCACAGAAGGCAATGCTCGTTAGCCACAACACCAGTGGCCCCTCCACGTCTTCGCCCCGGTTCCATTGCTGGTAGATCCGAAACCCCGCAACCACTGCGGCAAAGGCACACAGCCAAAGACCAATAGACTTCACCTGCCCGTAAGCCTGAAATTCGTCGTAGAGTAGGATCACCGGGTCAGTCGTGTGTATTCGCGGAGCGAGTCAGACGCGACGCGGTAGTAGTTACGAATCGAATCCACCTGGGCATCGCTGCCGGGCCGGTAGGCCGTAGGAGCCAACGTACCTGCGGTTGGGTCGGCAATGGCTGAATTGTCTTCCGTGCCTCGGTACAGGAGCTTATCCGTACCAAACCGGGACGAGGTTACCGAAGGCATCCGGCGGCCAACCCAGCCCTGCAAAAACAGCGCAATCATGCTAACGCCGATTATAGCTGATCCCAACCGCCAGACTTCTACGGCAAAGTCACCCGTACCGGCCTGAACGCGGGCGTAGATCCGAAGCCCCCCGATGAGGGCCGTTAGCCCACACACGGCCCAAACGAATTTGAGAAACGTCGGCATTCGGCTTAGGATAGGGTTTGTAAACTGTCCATCGATGCCCACTGATGCGGCTGGATTGCCGTTTAGATTGACGTTCTGGGCCAGCCCGACATACGTGATGAGCAGGCAGCAGCCCAGCAGCCACAATGTTTTCAGGCGGAACATGGAGCACATCCGATTAGGCGTTTTGGAAAAATACAGCTTGGAGAATAGCGGCAAAGGCCAGTAGGAAAAGCACTGAGCCACCCCAGTTGACTGCCGATTTTTGCACGTCCTGATCGCCCGCCTGCATTTTTGAGTAGATGCGAAATGCACCAAAAATGCCGACAATAGCGGCAATGACATACATCACCGTTGTCATGGGCCGGAAGTAATCCTGTAGGTCTCGCGTTGTTTGAGTAAGCACTTGTACTCCTGCTCCAATGCCCTTGGTTTGATCGACGTTTTGGGCGAGCGTAAAGGTTGCTGAGAGCATGGTAAGCAGTAGCCCACGCCCTGCAATTGTGAATCGTTTCATGAAATCAATGCGTGTTAAACGGTTACTGTCTCCGGCCAGATGACATTGCAAAGATTAGATAAATGTTTAAAAAATTAAATAATAAAAGGTAAAAAATTATTTTTAATTAAGTTATACATTTGATTATCAAGGCTATATTCTTTTACTTAATTCGTTACGGTCAATCTTGTCAGGCAACCTGTATAGTACTAATTTCTCCAAATCGGGAAAGGCCACTACTTTTACAAAAAAGTTTTACTCTGTTTATCCGCTATGTTTACTCAACTAAATCGCGTGCTCGCCCTTGTCATTACATCAATCAGTCTGTTTACTGCTCAAGGTTGCAAACCCTCCGACAATACGAATCCATTATCAGCGGACAAACAGCAGGAACAATCAGCCAACGCGGCTGTTAGGCTCAGTGGTAACTACGCTTGCGTCCGATTGCAATTGGACAATGGTTACACAGAAGGGCGCGGTCAACTAAAAGGAGTAGGGTACTCAGCGATGGTGCGGGCCAAAGGCGACTCGGTTCAATTGGCTCTGACAGGTGACGGCACGGCAGGCGCGTTCAACGGACTTGATTTAGGCACGTATGCTGTTGACGCTAAATCAAGCGGGGGAAGTGCGCCTACCTATTTTACGATTAAGAAGAACATCCTGACGGATTACAACGCGGTGACAGTAGTTGACCGTAGTGTAGATGGTAAACAGATCACGTATTCGTTCCCCATTTCGTTATTTCAATTCTTACCAGGCACGGCAAAGGCCGGTCAGTTCACGCCTGTCAAAGCGTCTGACATCTTCACAGCGACACAAAAGGTCGTTGGCATTTTTACCCTTGAACGAACGATCACAATCGCTAATTGACTATTTAATTTGTCAGATAGTCTAATAATTGAGCTTGTTGTTTTGGGGATATTAAGTTGATTATTAGTCTTTTGAAATTATTTCTGTGCAATCATTTTTTATAGCTGGTTAGTTTTATAGACAACTATTTGTAATCATTTGCCATATTTGCCCATCACTGGCCCAAATGCACAGCATGAAAATCATTACAGTTGCTCATCAAAAAGGGGGGGTAGGCAAAACGACGCTGGCACTTAATTTGGCCTTTTACCTGAAAGATATTAAGAGGGTCGGTATTGTCGATACAGACTTACAGGGAAGTGTTCAGGGGCTTGACTCGTTGCTCGACGGCATTACGCTGGTCAGTTACGAAAACTTGCAGGAGGGTAACTACCCTGAACTCGACGTGATTATCATCGACACGCCCCCGTACCTGACGAGCAAACTGACAGAACTCTTCGCCGTATCTGACTTTGTACTGGTGCCCACGAAGGTGAGCTACCTGGACGCAATGGCTCTAAAAGCGACGATGGCAATGCTTCAGCAGACCCAACAGGAACGCCCAGATCTTCGTGCCGGCATCGTACTCAACATGGTGAAGCCACGTACCTCGATGAACCGGGAAATAAAGGACATCTTGGATGCCTACCCGATACCCACCTTGAAAACGCGGATACACGAACGGGTCAGCTACATTCGCTCTGTGATTGCAGGCGGCATCGTACAACTGGAAGACGAGAAAGCACACGACGAAATGGCCGACTTGGCCGAAGAAATCATCGAACAACTTTAAGCGACCGCACAGACAGAACAACTCATGGCAGAATCCCTAAAAGAACGGCAGGCCCGCCTGGCCGACAGACTCAAATCTGAACCGCCCAAAGCACCTATTCAAGAAGTCAATCCAGTTGTCGCAACCGACGAGCGGACCACTATGAAAACAGTAGCACCACCCACTGCTGATGACCTCGTGCAGTTCAATGTCAAGATTCCTAAGCAAATGGCGAAGGCTGTAAAGCAGGTTGCTCTTGATGATGAAGTCGATATTCGGGACGTGGTGCGAGTGGCAATAGACGAGTATCTAAAGCGAAGGTAGGGACTATGTAGAAAAACCCAGATTTCACTGGGTTTTCTGTATTGTATAATTGCAATGATTGAGCAAATTACTTGTCACATGTAGAAGCTGTATCGAAGTTCCATATCGCTATCGTCACCTTCTGGCAAATATTTCAAGATATCGCCTACCTTCCGGGCACATTCAATGGTTATAGGTAGTCGCCGATCAAACTGCGTATTATTCCAATTCATCTTTGTTAATCCTAAGATTTCGTTGCAAATCAATTCTGGTGAAACGTCGTGCCGGAACAAACGAATTTGAAGTGGATTGGGAATATACATACCTGGGTAAGTCTCAAAATACGGGACTGATCCTCGTGAGTAAAGCAAGTGATTCTTTTCATCAAAACTTAACAAAGTCCCGCGCACAGGAGGATACCGTTGGTCCCTAAATAATCTAAACGTAGTACCACGTTGAATGGTAACCATATCTAGTGCATCAATCCGACTTTCACGCGCTGCTTCAATAATTCCAGCCTGTTCTGCATCCGTGAAATTTGATGTTTTATGTACTACCAGACGCTGAGGTGCTAAATGTAAAGACTCTCTGTATTCAGCTAAGGCCCGATTCATCAAACGGTATGCTTGTTCTGCTGTTAAATGCGGTACAGGATCGCTCTTTTTGACATGAATGGGGTCTTCCCCACGCAAAATCACCCCTTTACCTAACTCATTGAATATCTGTGCAATGCTTGTTTGCATAGATACTCTATCTCTGCTCTGATAGAAGCTAATTCCGGCATAACAAACAACCGAAGCAGGAGGACGTATTAAGCTCCAGGGCGTACCCGCTGCTTTATAGTATAAGGCCGTAAAAAGATTCCAGGCAATGCTGGCTTTGTCCTGCATTTCGCCTGATGGATTATTAATGCGATCTCGTATAATCTGAATAGGAATATGGTGTTTCATCGCACGTGCTTTCAGCATCCTGCGAAAGTTGTACTCCATCTTATTACTTGCTCTCTCATCATCGTCGCCTTCCCCTGCTTCATCGGCAGATTGTTCTTCATCAGCTTCAAGCGCGGTGTTGGGATTAAAATGTTGGACAAATGATTCTGGAACTACACAAAGTATTACACTTGGTTTTTTATTTTCAGATAGCCATTTGATTTTTCTAACGTATAATTCTACCGCACTTTCGATAACTTCATCTTCACTGCCGACCTTATATACCTCGTCAAACTCAGTATTATTGATTCGACGGACATACTCTTCTTCATATACCAATTGGGAACAGAATCCATTTTGTTTTTGGAAGCCCATAAAACTGGGGAAAAGCTTTGGCTGCTTACTGGGTTTGGCATCAATGATAGATTTACCTTCTTCAAGCCAAGTTAGAACTATATCGACACTATCACTTTTTCCAATCACACCTACAACCACCTTTTCAGGGCGGTCTTGTTGATGAATGTCGTAAGGACCAAAACGCCGAATACCATCTTTAGGGCATATAGACGTGTTGTTGTTGCCGAATTCCAGCAACGGTTCTGGTAGATTTATCAGTCTCATTCCTCGAACTCTATGTCCAGTTGTAATTTGTCATCTTTTGCCTTCGGTTCTGATTTAACCCAGACATCATCGGGAATAGACGGTTGTGATTCAAAGTAGGCAGGAAATTCAGAAAATTTTAGTGTGAATGCTGAAGACCACATATCTCCTTTTGCGAGATGAATTAGATAACCAGCTAAAAATTGAAAACTTTCCAATACAGCTTTGTTTTTTTCAAGCTTTTTAAGGCCCGTTGAATACAAAGCTGCAAATGGGCTAGGTCTGTAGCCGTTTTTAGGACTAGTAAAACTCCAATCCGGCTTCAATGCTATGTACCACTTGTCGCCAAAGCGATTAAATGTTACTCCAAAAGCCAAATGCCGAAAGCTGGTGTAATGTTTACCTTTTCGCGTTCGTTCCTTACCATCTTCATCGGTTATTTTTGTCTCATTTGTTTTGGATTTAACTCCTGACACAACACTTCGGCCAGCTTTCCCTTTACCTTGAACTTTAAGAGGTCTGGGAGGCTTCGCAGTCATGCGAAATCGATATACTTTCTCGTCATGAATCCACTCAATTTGACGACCACGTAAATCCTGAGTAAGTGATGTATTCAAGACTTGTTTGAATACGTTTTCCCTATCTAAATTTTCACCTATAAATTCTTCAGGTGTTATGACTGTGATTGTTCCCAAGTCAATTACGTTTCGGAGTCGCTCGGATGACTCGTGTAGATTCCTAAAAGTTAAAATTTTCTTTTCATACACTACATAGTCATCAAAGTAGCCAATATTGGATTGCTTAAAAAATATTTTTATGTCATCTTTCTCCGACATATGGTTCAGTTTCCCGAACTTCTTTCTTGCCTTCAGATCAGCTATTAATTCTTGTCTGTAATAATTAAAATCAAACTGTAAGTCGGCAACGAACAGTTTTTTAGGGATTAACATCTCAAGCAAATTTGGATAAATTCTATCTGTTTTACCGTCAATACGGTTTATATAATCATTGGTCGCTTTTCTGGCTTCAATTTTTAATTCTGAAAACTCATCAGTTAATAACTGAGCAATCTTGTTAAGTTTTTGAGTATTGAGTACGTGTTCATGAATATACTTGAACAAAGTTGTATTATCTATGATATCACGATCTGCTATAAAATTATAGTCTTCGGGAAGTAAAGCTTTAAAGTCTTTTCGGTAATTATTTTGCCGCTCAGTTATAATATATATGATGAGTCTATCAAAAGGTTTGTTTAATTCGTTCTCTGTAAACTTGGTTAAAGTATGGGTAATCTTTTCAGCATCAGCGGTTGCCGTTACTTGAATAGAAACCCCACTTTCAAAGTCAATAAGATCAATAGCTGGTGCGTTTTTTAACTGAACGTTAGCATTTTGAAGACCCTGATAGCCAAACACTTCTTTTAACAGGGGAATCAACACATTCTCTGAGTGAATATTGATGTCATACAAACTGGCCGCGTTTAACTGCTTAACTTCCTCAGTAAAGCGACCTAAGTACGTGCTAATTTTCCCTAAGAGTTCTTGTCGATTCACGTGATGATGCCTATGTGCGACGTAAGTTACACTTTATTGTATTCGTTCTCAATTCGCTAAATAAACTTGAATCACAACGCCCGCATCACGCCCAAGAATTCGTCCAGCGTGTACGTACCTTCAAACTCTTTGCGCTCGAAAACCATAAAGTAGCGGTACGTTTCTCCGGCTTTTTGCCGCCAGAAATCGCCCAGCTTGCGTTTGGCTTCGCTGTCGGAGTTGTCGCGGTCGTCGCCCTTGGTTTCCAGCAGAACAATCTTGCCGCGTTTGGTAACCACTATAAAGTCAGGGAAGTGGTTGAGGTAGCCGTTGAGCCAGAAACCTCGACCGCGCCGGTCGCCGTTGCGGGTCCAGAAGGCCACGTTTTCAAGGTTCGCCACTTCCATAATCACCCGCTCCTCAAAGCCGTTCATGCGCTCTTCCTTGGCATAGAGCGACTTCGTAATGTCTTTGGCAGTTTCCTTCGGCGATACAAATGGGGGTAGCAGGTACGTTGGTTTCACGAACACCTGATCCATGTCGAGCAACTTGCGGAATGCTTTTTCGGCGTGTTCAGTAGCCAGTTCGTTAATCCTTTTTTTGATACGGTCAGCGTAGGTGTACTCATGCGCCACCATATCCCGGAATTGCTCGTCGCTCAGGTCGTTCAAAATCCGGCTTACATAGGTGCTCACCTCCTTGTCGGAGATGGGGCGCAGGTCGCCGATGTTCTTCATGAGCCGGTTGCTCATGGTCTTGATCTGCCCCTCGCGCGTCATGGCGGGCAGGATGGTGTTCAGAAGAGCCTCTTTGGTTTTGCCATCTACACGCATGAAGGAAGGTGCCACGTCGCCCCGGTCGCGCTGCTCCAGGTCCACTTTATAGAGTTCGGCCTGTACGCTGTCGAAGTTGATGTCGGTGTTTTGCTTACTCAACCGGAAACCATCGAGTAGATGGCTTCGCTCTAGCAGTTCCTCACCAGTTTGGGTGAACAGGCTTTCTTCAACCCGCATATAAAATTGTGGTAGCCGGATGCCAGTGGCCTGTTCGCGGAAGTGGTCGCGCATCTGGTAGCGGTTTGCCAGATTTTGCAGTTCGGTGGGTTCTGAGTTGGCTCCCATCTGTTGGGTACGTTCGGTAAAGTCAGCTTCCTCCTTCTTCGCTAATTCTTCTATCTCCTGCACCGCAGCCGATGAGGCAGGTACGTCGTTGGCAGTTGTCGTATTACCCGCTTCGGCGGAGGGAGGTGTAGGTACGGCCACTACTTGAATCTTGTCCGGGTCGAGGCCATCCCCATCGGGTGACGTGGCCGACGATTCACCCAGTGATGCCGTTATTGGAGTGGCCTGTCTGGGTTGACTGGCCGCAGATGTACCGAATAGGGAAGCTAACGGGTCATCTACCGGAGCAACCTGAATAGGCTGGGCAACATCGACGGGAGGTGTTTGGACGTTAACCACCGGATTACCGGCCAGTCTATAATCCCGGCTGCTGAATCCAGCTTTGTTCAGACCCATTACAATTGATTGCAGCGTTTCGTTAAACCGAGCCGATGCAGTCAGTACGTAGCTCAGGTTGAGTAAAGCCGACTCATGTTTACGCACATAAGGTTGCCGCAGTACCCGACCCAGAATCTGCTCCACATCGACTGCCGACGAACGGTCGGCCAGCGAAGCCAAGATGTAGGCGAATGGGCAATCCCAGCCTTCTTTCAGGGCGTTCACGGTGATGATAAACCGCACAGGGCAGTCGTCGGCCATCAGGTCGATGCCTTTTAACTCGTCGAGCGTAGCCGTTTTGATTTTTATCTGTTCGGTCGGTATCCCCACCCGCACCAGAATATCCCGAATGCGGGTAAAGGTGTGGTTGTCTTCGGCGGTCTGCGACTGCGCCTGGAACAGCACAATGGGCCTGATAGCTCGTCCGCCCTTCTTGTGTTCGGCTATGGCCTGAATCTCCAGCTTCTGCCGCAGTTCGAGCGCGGCACTGATGACCTCGTTTTTGTCCTTTTGGTTATAAACAATCACGGGCAGCTTCACCATATGTTCCGTTTTAAGGGCCAACGCATCCACAAAGCTGATGATGTTGCTGTTGCGCCGGGGCGTGGCCGTCAGATCCAGAATAAAGCCAGGATTGAGGTTCCGCAGCATCTCGACGCTCAGTTCGCTTTCGGCATTATGGCTTTCATCAACCACCAGCACCGGCTGCATCGCCCGGATCACGTTGATGACGGCGGTTTCGTCGGTGCCTGGCAATACGGTTTCACTGTCCGGCCCTCCGGCGAAACTCAGGATGCTTCCATTTTCCTGATAGAGTTTCCGGTCTTCCTTGTTCCGAACGCGCAACGAGTCGAAGCTCATCACGACGACACTCAATTGCTCGCGCACGGCAGTAGCATTGAAACTGCTGCCACTAAGCAACGCCTGTTTGTCATATACCTCGACGCGGTGGTTGAAATGCACATTCAGCTTTTGCCGGTACGGGTGGGCCGGGTTGCGGAGATTCTTGAGCGTCTGTTGCAGAATGGGATTGGAGGGTACCAGCCAGACCACCATTTTAGGCCGGTCGGGGTCACTATGTGCGAAGATCGGGCGCAGGGCGTTGCAGGCGATAAACGTTTTGCCGCCCGCCGTCGGTACTTTGATACAGACGTGGGGCACAGCCCCGCCAACCGCGTCTTTGATGTTGTTCTTGTATGGCTCTATCACACCCCCAGTCATGGGCTGATAGCCCTTGTCGGTCCAATAGTCCTGAAAAGCGTGCTGTGTAGGAGACACACGCCGGAGATAGTCGAGAAACAGGCTTAGGTCGCTGATAACCTGCTGTTGATAGGGTTTGAGTTCCATAACGGTGGCAGGTTACAGGCGGGAGATGTCGCGGGGAATCTTCTTGAAAATGATCCGGTGCTGTTGCAGGAACGTATCGGCGAGCGTAGAGGCATCGGCGTAGATGATATACTGCCCGGCCCGCTCCCGAATGTGGGTCAGCAACGAGAGGTTCAGCGTAGTAGCGGCCTCTGGTTCGTAACAGAAATAGTAGGCCGTATCGTCGCACGTACCCAGCCAGTAGGACGTACCTGCGTCTTCGTGAGTTGCAGGCGATTGTGGCTTGTAGAGTTGCGGAGTGCCGCCCAGCCGTGTCTCGGTAAACCAGATGTACTCCCGAAGCTTTTCGATGGGAACGGCAGGGTTAATATTTCCCTCCTCGTCGAAGAGTGATTCACCCAGCGTACAATACGAAAATGATTCTGTTTCGGGCTGATCGTCAATTATATGTAACTGATGGGGGGGGGTAAAGTTACTTAACATCACGCGACGTACCCGCTCTGCTGTAATGGTCTCGGCGTAGTCTTCCATTTCTACCAGGATAAACTTGCGCTTTCCCCCGTCCTGCCGGTTCAGGTTCAGCACGGCGTGGGCTGTAGTACCGGAGCCAGCGAAAGAGTCGAGGATGATATCACCGGGCTTAGAGCCGAGTTGAAGAATACGCTCAATTAACCTAACGGGTTTAGGAGTTGAGAAGACAGAATCTGATGCCTGCGAATCCAAAATCGATATTACCTCTTTTTTCGCTTCTTGGGTGTGTCCAACTTCTTCATAAGACCAAAATGTCTGAGGAACCACCCCCTGCTTTACTTCTGAAAGAAAAATTTTAGGTGCAGGTACGCCGTTACCGTCTTTGCCCCACCAAATTCTATTATCCCTGTTCATATCCCAAAACTTTTCCTCTGAGACTCGCCAGTATGAGCCAGGCGGGGGGCCTGCAATGATTCTTCCCCCGGGACACTCAATAGAGTAGGTGCCTTTGCTATAGAAATTCCGGGCGGCCAAATTATTGGGTCGCCACAATCCGCGCGGATCATTATCAGGATTTTTATAAGCTTTATCCTGCTTTTCGGTACGCGGCATAAGATTTATAGCCCAATCAGTTAGTTTGCGGGTGTATATTATTATGTACTCGTGATCCTCGGATAGATATTTTGCGCTGGACTTTGGGGCATAGTTTTTTCGCCAGATTACGGTTGAAACGAAGTTGTTAGCTCCAAAAATTTCATCCATTACCAGCTTGAGATTAGCTTGTTCACTGTCATCTATTGAGATGAAAATGGCTCCGTCCTCCGCCAGTAGCTTGTGCAGTAGCTTTAGCCGGGGGTACATCATACACAGCCACTTGTCGTGGCGGCTCAGGTCCTCGCCTTCTTTGCCAACTACGTTGTTGAGCCAGCGTTTGATTTTAGGATCGTTTACATTGTCGTTATAGACCCAACCCTCATTGCCCGTGTTGTAGGGCGGGTCAATGTAGATGCACTTCACGCGACCCTCGTAATGAGGCAATAAGGCTTTCAGGGCTTCCAGATTATCGCCGTGAATAATCAGATTGTCCGATTCCATGTTTGGGGCGGAGTCGCCCGCAGTTTGCTTGCAGCTCTGAAAAGTGTATTGCGTGTCGAGCGTGCGGTAAGGTACGTCGAGGTGGTGATTAACGACTTTGTCTTTGCCAATCCAATTAAGCGTGGGCATTGCAACTCAGGTAGATAAGTATTGATATGGAAAAGCCGGTCAACGACCGGCTCACTAAAAAAATTATCTGTTAATCAGTGGCTTACCAAACCAAATCAAGGTTGGTTAGCCGGATACTCATAGCCAGTTTACTGACTTTGAAATTGTCGGCCAGCACGGGCACTATATCGTAATCCTCATTTCTTGTTATACCCGTCTGATAGATGTTGGTAGCTGCTTCAATAAGCAGTTCACGAGGCATCAGGAGGGCGGCTCCAAAGGCATTGGCTTCCCGCTCCTGAAAATCTTCACCCGTTGACGATCTGCTATCGCGGAATAGCGTAAAATACTTTTCGGGCGTATCGACAAAGACCCCCTGTCGTTGATGGTTCAGGATGTAGTGGCCTAACTCATGGGCTATTGTGAACCGTTGCCGCAGTAGCCCTGTCTGCGTAGAGTAGCCGATCTTGGCTTTATCACCGTCTCTCAACAGCACGCCCGACACATCGTCACCGAAATCATACAGCATAAGTTCGATGTCTAACGTAGTTGCGACATGCTGCACATCGATGCCTCCGTTCCTGATCAAATCAAACGCATTCATCGGATAAGCATCACACCGGCGAAGGGTAGCAATCGCTATCTCCTCAATTTGTTTCTGCCGCTTTCTGTTCATGGTCACCAGTTGATTTTCTAAACGCTGCTACGAATGAAGTAAGCTTGGGTAGGTCCTTTTCGGCTACTCCCTTTAGTGATTCCTCGTCAATCAGGGACGTACTTAAAAACGATGATTCTGGTGGTAGTAACGTACCCAACTCGATTTCAAGTGCTTTAGCTATATCAAAGAGGATATACAACGGAGGGTGTTGCCGACCCTGCTCAATGTTAACTACGGAAGTCCGGGTTAGGGCTACTTCATTAGCCAGTTGCTCCTGAGTCAGCCCTTTCTTCGAGCGGTACTTCTTCACGTTCTCGCCCAATAAATCATATAGGCGTTGTCGTTGCGTCTGGTTCACGTGGCAAATATACCTTGAAAAATACAAATAGTCAATATTACAAACGTTTGTAATATTGACTATTTAAAAATGTGCTATTAAGCGAACTTTTTTAAACGACGATTTGTACCTTAGTAGTAACTAAAACGTTGTACTATGCCTAAAACAAATCAGCACGTTGTCCCTCGCGGAGACGGATGGGCCGTGCAGGGAGCCGGTAACAGCCGCGCCACCCGCCTTGTTGACACCCAACGCGAAGCAATCTCAATTGCCCGTGAAATCGCTCAGAATCAGCATTCAGAGCTAATCGTACATCGTCAGGATGGTAAAATAAACTGGCGGGACTCATACGGAAATGATCCATATCCTCCGAAGGGATAAGGTCGGTTGCAGATGGAGCCGGGTGATAGCCCGGCTCCATCTGTTTTTGGTAATAAGCAACTGTCCATACCCACTTATGGCAAAATCAAAAACCAGGAAACCAATTCCCCTACACGTGGTCCGGGAATTATGGGCACGTTCAGCCGGACGTTGTGCTTTTGAAGGCTGCAACAAAGTATTGTGGCGCGATGCACGGACCAAACGCTCAAGTAACCGGGGATATATTGCCCATATCGTAGCCGCCGAACCAAACTTCAAGCGAGGAGACCCCGTCCGTTCTCCGTTGCTTTGCCAGGATTATGATAATTTGATGCTCCTGTGCGACGATTGCCACGACCGCATCGACGGGGAGCATACCTGGCACGAGTACACTGAAGTGCGGCTACGTCAGATGAAACAGTGCCACGAAGCCCGAATCGAACGGCTGAGTGCAATCTGCGACGATCAAGCCAGCGAAATACTTCTTTACGGTGCCAACATCGGTCAGCATGGCTCTCCGTTAGCAGTCAATGATTGCAGTCTGGCAATGACTCCGCACTTCTTTCCGGCCAATGCGTCTCCCATTTCTTTGGGAATGGTAAACAGTAGCATACAGGACGATCAAGACTTGTACTGGCAAGTCGAGCAGCAAAATCTTGAACAACAGTTTCGGCGGAAAGTACACGACCGGATAACCTCTGGCGAAATACGTCACCTCTCTGTGTTTGGTTTAGCTCCGCAGCCTCTACTCATTCATTTGGGTACGTTACTGGGTGACATTGTACCATCCGTTATTTATCAACGCCACCGGGAACCAGCTACGTGGTCTTGGCGAGAGTTGAATAACCCTGTCGTGTTCCATGTGAACCCGCCTGAACACGACTATGCGACAGTAGCACTGAATTTGTCTCTCAGTGCTACCATCACGGCTGACCGAATACAGGCTGTACTCGGTCCAGAATGTGCTATCTGGACTTTAACGCATGAGCAGCCTCACAACGACTTTCTGCGAACGTCGAATCAACTGGCCGATTTTCGCAATGTGCTCCGTCGGCTGCTTGATGCTGTTAAAGCCCGACATGGACAAGATACGCGACTCCACATTTTTCCAGCGATGCCAGCCGCTATGGCTATTGAACTCGGACGGGTACGTATGCCTAAAGCTGATGTGGCATTTGCCCTTTACGACCAAAACCACCGCACGAGCGGGTTTACCTCAGCTCTAACTATAAATTAGATACTACCTCACTATGACCACCTTATCACCTTCATTGACTGACTACAGTAGCATTCTGACTCGCATCACTGAATTGCTGGATATTACACCTGCTCAATATGAAAAAGCGGTCAGTCATTATAAAGCCGTTGGCAAGTGGCTTGATGCTCCCGGTTCTTCCTTGGCACTATACAAGCCCATCATCTACCCGCAAGGGTCATTCCGGTATGGCACTGTTATTAAGCCGCTAACAGACGAGGAAGAATTTGATGTTGATCTTGTTTGCCGATTGCTCATCAACAAGCGGTTGGTTAATCAGCAAACGTTGAAAGCGATGGTTGGGAACAGGCTGAAAGCGCATACCGATTATCGACGGATGTTAGACAAAGAAGGCCGACGCTGCTGGCGATTGAATTACAACGAGGCTGAGCGTTTTCATTTGGATATTCTACCATCCATTCCCGATGACTTCGGTTGGTTAATCCAAGCAGGTGTCTTACCTGAATTGGCTTCCCACGCTCTGTGCATTACCGACCGCGAGACCTGGGGTGTAGGGATTGAGTGGCCTCGCAGTAATCCTGAAGGGTATGCGCGTTGGTTCCACAGTCGTATGAAATATATCTTCGCGCAAGAGCGGATAAGGCTGGCTAATCGAATGGAGATGAAAGTAGAAGACGTACCTGAATACCGCGTCAAAACGGTGTTGCAGCGCATTGTTCAACTGCTCAAACGACACCGTGACATCATGTTCGGTGACGATGCCGAAAAACCCATATCAATCATTATCACAACGCTGGCAGCGTGGGCTTATCAGGAAGAACCTGATCTTGAGCGTGCCATGCGGCAGGTACTGACTGCAATGCCCGGTTTAGTGCGCGTTGAGCAAGGCAAGTATGTTATTCCAAATCCCGTTAATCCACTGGAAAATTTCGCCGACCGCTGGGCTGACACTCCCAGAAAGGCTGAGAAGTTTTTTCAGTGGATTGCTCAAGCACAGCTTGACTTTGCTAAAATTGGTCAGATTAAAGGATTGCCAAACGCGGCATCGAGCTTAAAAGCACAGTTCGGCGAGAACATTGTAAATCGGGCACTCAACTCCATTGGTAATGATGCCCGCCAACTTCGGGAAAGTGGACAACTTACTATGGAGCGGAGCACTGGTATTATATCGAGCGCTGTCGGCGGTTTAACAGTTCCTCAGCACACGTTTCATGGCTTACATTGAATCGCCAATTATCTCTCTGCCTGCTCAGGCCGAATTGCTTTGCCGCGCTTTGGTGGGTAGTCGATACAGGCTTCTAAGGGATGAGCTACGCTGGTGGGGTTGGGTAACACCCAGCCCCACCAGTGAATGCTACAAGGTAAGGTTAGTGTACCGTATTGGTGGGCGACCGATAGTGCACATTCTTAAACCGACACTATTGATCCCGAGTGATGCGAAGTTGCCACACGTTTATGACGGAGATGAATTGTGTTTGTACTATCCAGATGGCAAGGAATGGCATCGTGGGAAAGTAATAGCTCGAACAGTGTTGCCTTGGATTGCTGAATGGTTATTTCATTATGAGATATGGGCTGTCACTGGTCAGTGGAATGGCGGAGGAACACATTGACAATGGCACATAAATGAGAATAAGGTAAGAGACAATTTAGAGAATTCGTAGATTTTGTGAATATGATAGTGTCTTTTGCGTTATTTGTGCAAAAGTTGGCTATATTTTTATGCTTGTTCAATTCTCGGTCAGAAACTATAAGTCGTTTCGGGATGAAGTGAAGCTGTCGCTTGTGGCCTCCCGGTACGACAAAGACCCTGCTACTGAAACCCATTGGGTAGATGTACCTGCGCTCGACGTAAAGCTGCTCAAGAGCGTAGCTATCTATGGTGCCAACGCATCCGGCAAGAGCAAGCTGGTTGAAGCTCTTGGCTTTGTGCGGCAGTTCATTCTGCGTTCATCGGGTAGTACTCAGCTAAACGACAAGATTCCGACTGTCCCGTTCCGACTAAACCCTGACAGCGAAGCAGCCCCCTCGGAGTTCGAACTGGTCTTTCTGCACGAGGGTGAGTTATTCCGTTATGGCTTTGAAGTCACGACCGAACAGGTTGTATCGGAGTGGCTCTACCACCGACCCAAGACCAAAGAGATTGAGGTGTTCTACCGCGACGGGCAAACGTTCGATGTCATCAATCCCCGGCAGTTCAAAACGGGGCTTCGGCTGGCTAAAGACGACATGATCCGATCCAACGCGCTGATGTTGTCCGTAGCCGCCCAGTTCAATGACCCACTTGCCCGGCGCGTGTTTGCCTGGTTGGGCAGGTTCAATGTGATTTCGGGCTTGCAGGAGGAGGGCTACGAAGGCTTCACAGTGAGCCGGGTGATGCACCACGAGGGTAAATCAGCCGTAATGAATTTTCTGGCTGGTGCCGATCTGGGCATCGCCGACGTGCGTGTACAACCTATCGAACACGAAAGTGAGTTACCGGGTAGTCTGCCTTCTGCCCTCCGTGAGCGACTCGCCCAAGCCCTAACCGAGAAAGACGGGGTCATTCTGGGTGGCACCAAAACCCTGCACCGACGCTACGATACAGACGGAAATCCATTGGGTACAATCGAATTTGACATGGAAGACGAATCGTCGGGAACACAGAAATACTTCGCGCTGTCCGGCCCCATTCTGGAAACCTTGCAACAGGGTGATACGCTCGTAGTTGACGAACTCGAATCGAAATTACACCCTAACCTGGTCCGTAAGCTCGTAGGCTTGTTCCATTCCCCGGAAACCAACCCCCACAATGCCCAATTGATTTTCAATACCCACGACAGCAACCTGCTGAGTGCGGGTAGTCCGGCGCGTCCGTTGCTCCGGCGCGATCAGATTTGGTTTGTCAGCAAAGACCGCTACGGGGCCTCGTCGCTCTACGCCTTGTCAGATTTCAAAACTGACACAGTGCGTAAAGGAGACGATTATCGGGAAAAATACCTTCAGGGTCGATTTGGGGCCATTCCGTACTTGAACGACTATGAAGAAGCCCTGACCGAATCGCCGGTGCGGCCAACGCTTTAACCCGCAGCCGATGAAGAGTAGGATGAAGGCCATCCGCGAAGCGCAGGAGCGTGATGAACGGCAAGCGGATAAACGGGCGACCCGTGCTGCGGCTCGTTCCATCGACAGGCCCGAACCCAACGTACCGGAGTTTGTTCGCCTGTTGATCGTCACCGAAGGCGTAAACACCGAAGTGAGCTATTTCCAACAATTCCGAATGCCCAACATGCAGGTGCGGGCCGTCGGAACTGGCTACAACACAGTATCGCTGGTACGTCGGGCGGCACAAATCCGCGAAGAGGAAGCTAATAAGGGTAACGAATACGACCAGGTCTGGTGCGTATTCGACAAAGACGACTTCTCGCCCGAAGATTTCAACGAAGCTGTCCGACTGGCTGAAGGTATGTTTGGTGCGGAGTGCGTTGCTTATTCCAATCAATCGTTCGAGTATTGGCTACTGTTGCACTTCTTGGATCACCAGGGTGGGGCCATGCACAGGCGGCAGTATGACATCCGGCTGAACGAGTGTTTGCAACCCTATGGCATAACCTATGATGGGAGTAAGAGCAAACGAATCAGTATTGATTTCTTCGATTTGATGCTGGCCGTTGATCCCCAGACCCGGAAACGGCGCATCGATCAGGCCATCTCCCGTGCTGAACGAGTATTCGACCAATATGACCACCGCAGCCCGGCATTTGAAGAGTCCTCAACGGCGGTTTTCCGGGTGGTGAACGTCATCCTAGGCAATCAGCCGACTACTACAACCCCAGCTTCATAGCTGCATTGTGCTTAACAACCTCCTGTACTCGCGTGTAGCGGTCAATCATCGTGCGGGTACGGTGCTTGGTCTGCTGCATAATTTGCGAATCGTCGGCTCCGTTGAGCTTGGCAATGGTTACGAACGATGCCCGGTGTGAGTGGGCCGAGTAATCGTCACCGAGGTACTGTTTCGTCACGCGGGCGACCTGTTTGTCCGATAGTCGGTCTTCAGTAATGGCATCCTGTTTACGAATCCTGACAAACAATGGGCCACTTGTCCGGTTCAGTAGGGCCATGTAATCTTGTATAGCGCGCACCGGGCAGGTAGCCGGATCAGGACTGAAAAACAAAGCTTTCTCCTCCCGCCGACCGTATTGATTGGTTTTACTGCCCTGATAACTGAGGATGGCACCCTCCCGCGTAAATTTTACCCCGTCAATGTCAAGAGCCACCAGTTCAGACCGACGAAACGCCCCGGCGAAACATACCAGCAGCATCGCCTTGTCGCGCAGGCCGGTCGGAGTCGGAGCTATCGTGCGAGTACACTCTTTGAGCTTCTCGATATCGAATGCAGGAGCTTGGTCAGGTTCCGTGCCAATGGATCGTTTGATGCCTTCCAGCACCAGCCTGACGGCTTCATCGTTACCTGGATCAGGATGCTTGCGTCCCCGGTGCCACTTCCGAATGGCTGCTAACCGGCGAGTCAACGTAGCCCACTTGTGAACGGTAGCTTGATCGGACAGATAGGCTGCCAACGTACCTGAGCTGATCGGCAACGTACCCAGCTCGTTGGTCTGGAGCCAAAGTTCCAACTGCTCAATGTCTGAAGCGTAAGCGGTTTGGGTATTGGCCGCGCCTGCTACACCTTTTTGGAAGAAGGCTGCTGTTTGATGAGCCAGGTCCTCATGAGATTTTCGGATGCGAACCGCTTTAGCTTGTCCGCTTA
This sequence comes from Fibrella aestuarina BUZ 2, assembly GCF_000331105.1. Taxonomy (NCBI): domain Bacteria; kingdom Pseudomonadati; phylum Bacteroidota; class Cytophagia; order Cytophagales; family Spirosomataceae; genus Fibrella; species Fibrella aestuarina. The sequence goes on from NC_019012.1 coordinate 83,449, forward strand.
TAATGGAGGGTGTTAATTCTGTCATCTTCAATAGGGTTATGAAATCCGATCCGACTTGGCACGAGTTGCGGCCACTGACTCCTCAAATTCTTTCAGCGTCAACTCATCGACGGACTCAATGCATAAATACGCTTTATCCTTATCCTCATAATACTCGGTCTCAAAGCGAAGCCACATACCCCAATCGGGTACGTGCATATGCGAAACCGTACCAACAGAGACTATATCGACAGGCCGCTGACGATAAACCGGCGCGTAACGGTCAAACATGCTCTCTATCGTTTGGTCAATCCCCACCTGCACGTCAGGCGGCATCCGCTGATAGGTAAGCCAGGCCGGGTCTGACCAGCGTATCTCATCGTTGTCTGTATGATTCATCAATTAGAATGATTATTCCGATTCGTCATGATAGCTTGATAATTAGCTGCAATATATCACTCGCTTGTTATGTCCGATAAGAAAAGTTTATCGGACGTAATCGGTTTCAGAGTCTGGCATTGAGAGTAGCATGGTTGGATGTGTTCTAAACTTCATTATCAGGATCTGCGTCTGGGTGTTGCTCTCGTAAAAGATCCTGCAAGTGCTTTTGCCAATTGGCTGTACTGTCGATAGCACGGTAAGCTTCTTCGCCATATCGTTCCATCGCATAGTCCAGCAAGAACGCCTGGGTTTCGTGGTCAAACTTATCAACCCAGGTTGACCAAAACTTTTCGTGGTCGAGACCGTCCTCATCGCCGTTCCAGTAATACGTCCAGGCATGATCGAAGGACCGATTCTTTCGAAGGTAATCCAAGTCATCGCTACCGTAATTATGAATCAGCAAATTCAGTGCATTGATCGTGGTTAACTCAAGCCGATAGGTCGCAACCAGTTTGTTCATTGATAAACAAAGTTTGACAGAAGTAACATCAAAAATCTCTCTAATTGAACGTTAATTCTTTTCCGATCTAAGGTCTAACTCAATAGTCATCGCTGGCTTGCGCTTCTTCTGCTTAGGCCCTGACGCATCCTTAAATAAAATACCAGCGATATACCGTGTAGGCGTGGTAGCCACTGTCACAGCCCCGTGCGTGACCATGCTGTCAAGCCGTAGAAACTCGTTCAGGTATTGCTCATTTGTCAAAATAGTCTTCTTCTGGCTGTCAGTAAACTGGTAATTATATAAAAATTCGGCTGCTTTCTTCTGCTTGTCAGCCAACGATAACTCACTGGCTGTTTGCAGGTCTTTATTAACTAATGCGTAATACGCTGCTTTAGGGCTGTTTTTCCCTTTACGGCGGATAATGAAGTTAATCCACTTGACAGCCCGCCCCTCCTTCTGTTCTGTCATGGTTATGTCCAGATACGTCTTGCGATTAATTTCAGCCAGTACGTTCGACAAGACCATTTGCTTAAAGTTGGAGTACCGCACGTACTTCTGAGCATTTAGCAGTTCACGGAGTTCCGTCACCTCTACTCGCCATAAACCCGTATCGATAAACCGGGTTAGACGAGGAAACAGCAATTGGGAATACTCACTACTCAGTGAGACCGCTGCACTTAGTTCGTATTGTGAGTATCCTTTGCTTAGGTCAATGAAGTAAGGCAAGACCATCGAATTAATAAGGATATCAAAGTAACCTTTGTTTGCCTCATAATGGATGTAAGGTATCGGAACGATAAATGTGTATTTCCCCTTGTCCTGATCGAAAATCTTAATTTTCCGGGATGTTGCCTTGTCCAAAATCCTCAGGATCACATTCGTTTGAGCGTGCGAGTTTTCGCCGACGAACACATCCGAATAGTGAATCCGAAACTTTCGGTCTTCTACCCGGTAGGATTTGACATCAAACGTTTGTTCACCTTTGAGGGCTTTAAGGATATTCCAATAAATTCGGCGCTCATGTAGAGAGAATTCAGACCGACCCAGCAGTAGAGTCAATGGTTCCCTAATGATGATTTCATCGTTCATCGCGTTAAATACCGTGAAGTCAACCACAAAAGCAATAATTCGGAAGGAATCCTTGCCAATGAACTCTGCCTATAGACGGCACTTTAACTTTTTTTTCTTGCCGATGCGTTGTTAAATTGCTGAAAATCAGCTATATATCCTTTATAGTAATGTTTAATATTTTAAATATTTATACCGTTTTTTTCTTGCCGACTCTGAAAAGTGATTACCAACATTACTCGCCTTCTAAGCAACGACTCTATTTTCTTGCCTTTGTACTCTAATCTATTGCCTATCCAACTCTATATCATTGCCTTTTCTACTCTAATTCATTGCTTTCATGGGTTAATGTTGACTCTTTTTCATTGCCTAAGTACTTTGATCTATTGCCTAAGCACTCTAATTCATTGCCAGTCGCATACTTATCCACACTATTATCGACTGATATTTAGTAAGTTACAACTAGCTTATCCACAGCTACTATTATCAATCTCAGAACAATTCTTAAAATACAACTTTTTGATCTTGAGCAGTGGCATCGAGAGATTGAATATCACAAATTCAACAAATTGTGCGAAGCTTTCAAATAAAGAGGCCGTCTCGCTCTAATTAAGTTTACTTTCAAAGTAAACTTAATTATCTTGCTACTCTAATGACTCGGACATGGAAAAGACTACAAGAAAACGGAGAACATATGACCCAGCAGACTACGTCCGACAACTAAGACGACTGACTGAGTTCATGCGAGTGGTTGACAAGCTTCAGCCAGATCGTAACGCCTGGGATATTGAAGGCGAGTGGAACGGCACTGGTGTAATACATTTTGTTGATGCCAAAAGTCAGTCACTGTTTGAGGATTTCCAGCATTTTGACTGCCGAACTATCAAACTGGTTAACTATGGCCGACCCGCTACCCGGCTTACCTTTTTTAAAAAGCACAAGTACATTTTGTTGAAGGACGCAGACTTGACTCGTGAGGAGAAGGAGGTACGTATCACTACCTATATTAATGAAATAACTGTGAAACGGGCCATCAAACTGGATAGAGTCGATAAACTGACTGGTGCAGCTCTTTCGGACGAACGCGGCCAAATTGGTATGCTGGAACAGGAGATCAAAACTTGGAAGGAGGTATCGCTAAATCTGGATCAGTATGACTTTGCCATCTCTAATTACCGGCGAGATTACCAATATGTCACACTTAACTACAAGTACAAGTCATCTGAGCAGGAGTATGCTAATGCCCAAGAACATTTACTAAATCCACAACGTGATAAGCAGGGTGTAATTACTCAACAACGATACAATATCATTTTTGTGGATACAACGGAGATAAATCGAGAACACCCTCATCAGCACAAAGAGATTGAAAACTTCCTCAACAACTTCTCACTGGTGACTCAGACGGGGAAGCAGCAACTATACGCTCGTCCCAAACCAACTGAGCCGGTTACTGATGAACTTTCTTCTCTAAGAAAAGACATGTCGAAGAGCAAAATTCATGGTAACGCACAAAACCCAACTTTATTTGATGAGTAATTGACTGTGAAAAAAGTACGTCTTGATATTCAGATAGATATAAAAATAGTTAATTAATTAAATAAAAATCATGCAAAAAGAGGTGAAGAACTAATATTGTATAGTATGTTTGTAGAATAAATAGTCTTTTTCAGTGCAGCGATTATGTTTTATTCATCAACTACCAATAAGCTGGTTTTGTCCTTTTGTGTGGCTACCAGTATGGGCTTTTCAACATGTTTTGGGTCTATTCCAGTCGATACCAATAGTGCTTCGTCGCCCAGTGACTCCACCCTTGTAGTGCCCATTGAAGCTCTCAATAAGAACAGCCAGCCTACGGTAATCGTCCAGAAAGATGTGATTTTACCAAAGGGGTATAGTTACGTTAGCCACGAACTAATTTTGGATAGTGCATTTCCAGTAGAAGGTGTTGAGCAGGGTACGGACTGGATTGCCGGTCCAGAAAGGACTTGGAGCATATATGTTAAACGGGTAACAGACCCAAAAGTACCTGACCACATTCTGCTCCGGGCCAGCGCATCGCCTGGTCGAAAAAACCACGAGATCGGTGCACATGCCACGTTGCGCGTAATGGTCCGTAAAGCGCAGTCGGCTAACTAAATCTGCAAAAGGTATTCTTGACTACTAACCCCTCCAAGAGGTGTACTGGATAATCTATGCCGTTTCGTCGTCCGGTTACCATTATGCGGATGCTTTACCATGCTCTTTACTGGAGCATTGGTTATGCTGTTACGCTAAGTCAGTTCAAACGGGCACTCGCTGATTATCCGGGAACTGACCTACTATATCTGGTTAACACACACCATTTTCTGTCCACGCTTCTTTCTTTCGGGCTGTTGGGCTACATCGTGATACCCTACATTTTGTATCATGAGCGAACCATGAAGAAACGAGTGGCTATGCTGATGGGGGCTTGTGTCATTTATTACGCCCTGTTGAGTGTTAACACATATGTCTTATTAAGGTATGTAGAAGCTCACTTTTCAAACCTACCCCCCTACCTTGCTCGACGAGTAACGATGTTTTCGGCAGCTCATTGGTACGATTATGTCATTGATCCATCCATTGCCTTTTTCATTTATGGTCACTTCATCTCATATCTAACGATACCACTCCTTATAAAGGCGGTGCGTGATGGCTACGCACGAAGCCGACTACAACAGCAGGCAGAAAAGAAACGTCGGCAATTGGAATACGATAAGCTGGCCCTGGAAAACGAAGGCATTGTCAAAGACTTACACTTTCTGCGTCAGCAAATTAACCCGCATTTTTTACTGAATGCGTTCAATAACATCTATACAATGATTCATCGCAAAGATGGCCGGGCAGCCGATACACTGGTGAATCTGTCTACACTGATGCGGTACACGCTTTATCGAACCGGAAATGACTTCGTACCTCTTTCGGACGAACTAACATTCATCAACGGGTATATCGACATGGAACGGATTCGACATAGCCGTACCGATGCGGTAAGCTGTCAACTGCCCTATGCTTCTACTGAACTGAAGCAATGGCAGGTACCTCCCCTATTGCTGGTCACGTTCATTGAAAATGCATTCAAACACGGTTTGAACGCTGTGTATGAAGGCGGTTGGGTGCGTATTAGTCTGTCAACCAATCCATCTGAAGGTAGGCTGACATTATCCGTGGTCAATAACAGACCGGAAACGCCCCCAGCTCCCAAAGAAGGGGGCCTTGGATTAGCCAATGCCCGTCGCCGATTGGCGTTGCTTTTCTCACCTCAAGAGTACGAGTTGATTATAAAAGATCAGCCTGACCAGTTTGTGGTGTGGTTGTCTATTCCGCTTCGCCATGTCGGCGAAACTATCGAAACAACGAAACGTACATATGAACACGCCCATCCGATGCTTACTCATTGATGACGAACCACTGGCGCAGGAACTACTGCTCGATCATATCGGGCAAGTACCAACTCTGGAAACGGTAGGCGTAGCGAGTAACGCTTTACAGGCAATTGAGCTGTACCAGGAATTGAAACCTGACCTGCTACTTCTGGACATCAATTTACCTCGAATGAATGGGTATGAACTCTTACAAAGTCTGCCTGGAAAAGCTCCTTGGGTTGTCGCTGTGTCAAGTTACCAGGAATTCGCCTTTGAGGGTTTCGAGCATAACGTGGTTGATTTTCTGCTCAAACCCGTGACGTTTAGCCGGTTTGTGCGGGCCATTACTAAAGTACAGGAACGTATGCAGCAGCAGGCAGATTTGGCTTTATCACCGACTGGTTCCGGATCAGCGACAACGGCGAGCAGTCACCTTTCCATTCGGGATGGAAAAATGCTGGTGAATGTTGCCTGCCAAGATATCATCCTCGTGGAAGCGATGAGCGACTATGTGAAAATTCAACTCCCCGAAAAGACAGTCGTTAGTCATCAGCGAGTGTCGGCACTGGAAAAGTTGTTACCCCCGTCTCTGTTCGTCCGGGTGAACAGGTCGTTTATTGTTAATACCACTAAGATTCGGCAAACCGACGGCCACCAGATCGAAATGCTGGGTGGACAGACAGTGCGCGTCGGATCTACGTACCGGGCCGTAGTCGGTAATATGATCCGTAACGGCCTCTAATGATGCGAGTACTCGTTTTTTATATTTCTCACTTTTTAACAACCTAATGCCATGTTGAATAACGCGAAGCGGCTCAATAAGAAGCCAATCGGAACCCGGATGCCCAACGGAAACCCCAAGCCAATCAAGTATCCGACGACCATTGATTTAACCATCATTTTTACGCTCTAAGCGAAGGCCCGCCGGATAGCTATCCGGCGGGCCTTTTTCTTTTTGACCAATGCCAGTTACTCCTCAATTATTTTCTTTTTGCTTACTCAGGTCACCCTTATGTTCAGTTAGCCAGTTGATGCAGTTGTTGCATAGCCAACCAGACAACGCGGACGAGCAACTGCGGCAGTGGTTTGCCGATCCACTGACCGAGTGGGCTTTGTATTCGGCATCGCCAAATCTGCATCAGGTCTGGCAACTGTGGCAACAGGATGGTAAACAGAGGCCAACTTTGGCTGCTCGCCTTGCACTGTGGCGGTACGCCATCCGCATGAGTAGTCGATCAACGCCTTTCGGCGTGATGGCTGGAGTCAGTAAAATATCAATCAGTGAGCAAACAGAAGGTAAAATCGATGCAGATAAAATCGCGGTTAATGTTCGGCCTGATTCAGGTTGGTTAGTAGCACTGGCAGAGCAGCTTACAAAACACCCTGATATTCGGTGGCAACTGCATTATCAAGTTAACAACAGCCTTTACTCTTTAGGCTCTCAACTCCGGTATTCGGATTATACGGTTGAGCCGGGTCATCGTGCTTTCTTCATTAACGCCATTGAGCCAGACGAAACGATTCTGGGTGTATTGCAATACGTCCGGTCGAAGGTGGGGGGCGTAGTCGGCCAGGATTTGTGTAGCTGGATTGAGCAACTTGGTGAAGAGCCTGCCGAAGCCAGGCAATTAGTGGACGAGTTGATCGAGGCCCATATTCTGGTGAGTGAGCTGGATCCGGGCGTTACTGGGAAAGATGCCTTTGAGCATTTAATCCAACGATTGCCTTCGTCGCCAAATAAGGATGGGATCAGGCGGTCTTTGGCGGCTTTACAGAAATGGTTGCAGCAACCGTTTGAATCTGTTGAGAAAGAGCAACAGCTTGACCGTGATCTGCAACGAGTTGTCGGAGGTGTTGATACACGCCAACTTGACCTGTACCGTCCGGTAGAAAAACTGAAACTGAGTCAAAAGGTAGTCCGACAAATTGGGCAGGAACTTGCAGAGCTGTCTGCGTTACGATTGAACCGACAGGCACCAGCGTTGTCCACGTTTGCCGAACGATTCTATGCCCGCTATGGAATGCAGCCGCAACCATTGCTGGTTGCACTCGATCATGAGTCGGGTATTGGCTATGCTGCCAACGCAGATCGTCGAACGGGTCACCTCGCTCTACTACGTACCCTTACCGACCATGAGAATTTAACCACTGCTGCACAGTCGGACAGGCTGGACAATCTACGATTGAATAAACTTACTCAGTTCTTGACAACTCGAGAATCTGTGCAGGAAATCACGGAGCAAGAACTGACCGAAGCCGCAAAAAGCACCTTGTCAACCCCGAAGGCTCATAGTTGGGCCGTGCTGGGCGACCTGTACAGTACCAGTGGTGAAGCCGCTGACCAAGGTGACTACCAATTTTTGGTAAAAAACGTCACAGGATCGTCAGGAGCTTCCTTAATGGCCCGTTTCGGTAGTGGAGACGAGGAAATCGCCAAGGCAATACAACAGGTTACAGATTGGGAAGCTAATCAGTACTCGGATGCTCTGCTTGCTGAAATAGTTCATCTGCCAGCCGGACGAATCGGCAACGTAGTCCATCGACCTGCGCTCCGAGCGTATGAGATCCCCTATGTCACACCCGCGTCAGTAGATGAAGAACATACCCTGCTGCTGGAAGACTTATGGGTACGTGTCTCGGCTGGTTCTACGGTAGAACTGTGGTCAAAGAAGCATAACCGGCGTGTCATACCTCGCAACACAACAGCCCATAACTACCATCATTCTGATGAAGTATATCGTTTCCTGAGCGATCTGAGCCATCAGGAAGAGTCATTTACTCAAAATTGGTCGTGGGGACTACTATCCGACCAGCCCCATCTACCTCGCGTAGTGTATAAGCACCTAATAGTAGCCCGCGCACAGTGGAAACTTACGATGTCTGCCCAATGGACATCGGCTCAGGTAATGGTAGACGAGTTGCGCCAACACCTTGCCCTTCCCCAATTAGTTACTTTGGTAGAAAGGGATAACGAACTGTTGCTTGATCTTGACGTGGTGATTTGTCGGCAGCTACTTTTCGACGAAATCCGCAAAAGGAAATCGGTTCGGCTGGTTGAGTGGTTAGCCCACCCCGATCAGTGCTGGGTGCAACGAGGTGGTCAGCCCTACACGGCAGAGTTGCTTATACCCTTCCGTAACTCTTGGCCAGCACCAGGACCCCCACCCTATTCATCTCCATTTGTCGATTACGGTTCATTGGCCGTACAGCGAACGTACCTGCCAGGTAGCGAGTGGCTCTACATCAAGGTGTACGTAGGAGAACAAACCGCCAACGATGTTTTAACGCAGGTAGTTGCGCCGTTGGTTAACCAGGCAATCCGCCAAGGTTGGGTCGATCACTGGTTCTTTATCCGGTATTATGATCCTCAGCCGCACCTTCGTCTTCGGTTTCACTGCCCTAGTAATAACTATGAGTACGTGTTAAATGAGCTTTCGAATGGATTAAAAGGTTGGGTAGACAACGGGCGGGTACAAACCGTACAAATCGATACCTATGAACGCGAATTAGAGCGGTACGGACATTCGACGATTACTCACTGCGAGCGTTTGTTTTGGCTCGATAGCGTTGACGTAGTGCAGCGTCTTTGTGCTGAACAGGATGCCGACGAAGACAAGCAGTGGTTAATGGCATGTCGTCGGGCAGACGCGTTGATGGAAGCGTTTGCTTTATCATTGTCAGAAAAACACCAGTTCATGACCGTCCTTCAGGCAAAGTTTCTGCACGAGAATAAGGCTACACCTGAATTACGAAATCAATTAAATGAGCAATTTCGATTGTGGTCGGCCCGGTTGGCGGAAAAAGGGTCCGAATGGGCCGAAGATAGCATTCGCGCTACTAATCAAACTCAATCTATTATTGAGAGCCTTGTAGGTACGTTGCATCAACAGCGCGTCGAACTACTGCCTTTAACTGATCTGATTACATCACTGCTACATATGCAGTGTAATCGGTTTTTTACCAGTGAGCAGCGACTCTGTGAAACGGTTGTATACCACTTTCTGCTGCGGCAATATAAATCAGCATTAGCTAAACAGCACCAATCAGAAAGTGTGGTGTAACCGCTACGACTTACTTTTGCTTGCCTGTACCAATACGTTTAAGCTTCCTTGTTGCATGGACCCCGTCAAACCTGTTTTCTTTATCGAAGGTGAAGCCCAGCCCGATCAGCATCTACAGAACACAGTTGGACTAATGCTGCAAGCGGATGCCTGGATTAGTATTACTCTCAGACAGCATCCTATTCAGGGAGTAGAGGTCGATGTGAAGTCGGCCAATCTGACGGCGGAGCAGCTTAATCAGATGCTACAATACGCGGTTAAGGCCACCAGTGGCCCACCAACTCCAAAGAACTAAGTGCTGGTCGAAAGTAATCATGATGCATCCCTCGGCTGAAACGAATAATTTTCACTAGAAGGATGCACTATAGATGTCAGCCATTTATTGCATATTCCGGCAAGCCTGGGCACACCGGCGGCAGGCTTCAGCACATTGTCGGCAGTGATCCATGTGGTTGGCGTGTTTTTCACACTCGTCGGCGCAGGCATTGCAGATCTGAGCGCAGAGTTCGCACACCTGACGGGCAAAGGAACTGCCACTCGCCATGAAGGAAATGGCGGTGTAGCAAATGCGGGCACAGTCACGGTCGAGCCGGATACAGTTTACCATCATCGATACGTCCTGCTCGCCAAGACAAGCTTCGGCGCAGGCATCGCAGCTTACGGCGCAGTCCTGACAGGCCGCAATGCAATCTTGATACTGTTGAGGGGCTAAGACAGTTGCCATAATATATTGAGTTTTGTGTACATTAAATCAAACTGGTTCTTTATCAATAGGTTAAATAGGTTTTCCCGTTTGATAAGGATATAGTATGTTTCCATAAATTTTATAAGGACCACGCAGAATCCTGTAAAAAAAGCCGTTGGGAAAGCTACTACTTTTGCTCCCGTAATCCTGTGTTCTGATGCGAGCGTCCTTACCGTCCCGACTTCTTTGCTGCTGGCTGGCCTTTTCGGTCCTGCTGAGCAGCATGGGCTATGGACTAGTGGAACATTGGTGTCAGATGCGCGGCCACACCAAGGCACTGCTGGCGTTCCAGAAAGAATGCCCCAAGCCTTGCCAGGTTGCCGATCAATCGACCCCACCCGCATTGGGTTCAGTTGTCAAACGGTCAGCTTGCTGCAAAACTAACATCACCTACGAGCACGTTGATGTAAGCAGTTTTGTCGCGGATCATCAATCGCTGCCCGCGCCATCGCCCGCAGCCTTTTTTACTCAGCCGCAACTTCGGTTTCTGCTGACGATGCTTCTACCCGAAACGTCCGACGAAACGTCGCAGCCTACGGCAGACCCGCCCTATTTCCGAACGGGCCGTTTCCTTCTTTCTTCTCTTTGTACCTGGCTGATCTGAGCCAGCAGCCTTTCCGAACACTCGTTCACAAGCCCTATGAGGCTTATGTGATCGAGCTTTTGGCGTTTTGTCTCTTCGACCGAGACTCCTGATGAGCGGCAAGTTCAAGACTTGACCAGCTACACGGTTCCCCTGCCTGTATTGACTAATCTCAACTAACTGATCGACCATGACTAATCGGTTGACTCGGCTGGCATCGTTGGCGTTTGGCCTGGGTTTGCTCGCGCAGCCCCTACACGCCCAACTGAATCTACCCGAACTCTCTCCCCCTACGACCATCCGACAGCGGATCGGCTTTACAGACCTCACTATTGGTTATTCACGCCCGGCAGCAAAGGGTCGAACAATATTCGGTGGCTTAGTGCCCTACGGCAAACTCTGGCGGACGGGAGCCTCAGATGCCACCGTCCTAACCCTTACGGACTCTGTAATATTGGCTGGGAAACCCCTGGCTGCGGGTAGCTATTCGCTCTTTACTATTCCGAACCGGACAGAATGGATTGTCATCCTGAACAAGCACGTAACGGGTCATGGGCTGGATGGCTACGAGGAGAAAAATGATGTGATGCGGTTCAACGTTAAGGTCGATTCGTCCACCCGATTCTACGAATCATTTACGATTGAGGTGCAAGACCTGGTTCGGAATCAGGGAATGATCTACCTGAACTGGGCCAATACATCTGTACACTTTCCTATTATCAGCGATGCTGATAAGCGCATCACGGGGGAAATTCTGGAGCGCATCAACGGCAAGAAGGAGGAGAAGCCGGGCTTGTACTACCAGGCCGCGCTCTACTACTACGATCAGGAGAAGGATACGAAGCAGGCTTTAATCTGGGCCACAAAAGCCGTCTCCCTAAATCCGGCTTTCAACTACTTCCACTTGCAGGCTAAGCTGCTGGCGCGTTCGGGTGACTATAAAGGGGCCATCGCAGCCGCCCGCCGATCTGCCGAGGTTGCTCAGCGAGAAAAGTTTAACGACTACGTGACGCTTAACAACCGACTCATTGCCGAGTGGGAGAAAAAACTGTAGGATATGAGACCCGTTGCATCCACATTCAAACCGGCATTGCGCTGGAATGGTCTAACCCAATTTTACGACTTGGTGATGGCCCTGACCATGCAGGAAAACCGTTTCCGAACGCTGATGCTGGACCCAATTCGAGCATTGACTCCGCGTTATGTGCTGGATGTGGGCTGTGGAACCGGTACGCAGGCTTTGTTGCTGCACCGGCTTTTTCCTAATGCCAACATATTCGGTCTCGACGGCGACGAAGCAGTGTTAGAATTGGCCCGGCAAAAACACGCCGTAGCGGGCTGGCCGGTTACGCTGGAGCAAGGGTTGTCGACGGCATTGCCTTACCCGGATCAAACGATTGATATTGTCACTTGTAGTCTTCTGCTGCATCACCTGTCGGATGCAGACAAAAAACGGTCCATCCGAGAGATGTTTCGGGTACTGACTCCTGGCGGTTCTCTAGCCTTAGCTGATTGGGGCAAACCGACCAACGGTACTATGCGGGTGCTGTTTTATGGCCTACAACTCTTCGATGGGTTTGACAGTACGAGGGCCAATGTTCAGGGGCTGATTCCGAATATGCTCTACGACAACGGCTTCCAGCAACTAGATGAGACGGGCCGGGTGGATACTCTGTTCGGTACTCTTCGCTTGTATCACGCCCTTAAACCAGTCTGATTTATAAACAACCAATATCATGAAAAACCAAACACTGTTTTTCGCCCTGTTCGCCCTGCTGTTGGGGACACCTTCGTTGTTGTCGGCTCAGTCGGCTAACTACAAACACCCGATGTCGATCAACGCCACCGGCCAGATCAAAGACGGTACGGGCGTGACTGTCGGCAGCGTTTCCAAAGAGCAAATGATCATGGACGCGAACGGGAAAAAGATCGCCTTTGTGGACGGTCAGGGTAACCTCGTAGATGCCAAAACGGGCAAGAAAATGGGGCGAGTCGGCAAGAACAGCAACACCTATATGGATGCCAACGGCGACCTGATGTTCACCGTCAAGGACAACGCCGACAACACCTGCGACATCTTCAACGCGAAGGGTCAGAAAATTGGCAACGTCCATGACAGCTACAAAGGCTCGGCCTGTGCGCTGCACTGTTTTCAAGACCGCCATACTCACAAGAAGTAAAGGGGCTGTCTGTCATAAATCATTCTGTATAAGGAATGATACGCTTTTCGTGAAGCTAAAAGAATAGAATACTATGAAAAAGGTACGTACCCTTTGGCTCCTAATACTGATGACAGTAGTTGCTCAATTGAGCTGGGCGCACGGTGATCATCCAAAAAAGAAAGCGCGACCAGATTCTGTGCGCCGTGATTCGGCAGTTCAAGCCATACAAACCGCCCATCATGAGCACACCCTGTCAGGGAGTTTAACTACGGGTCAAGTGCAGGACGTATCCGTTATGCCCGCCCCAGTGGCTGACTACCCGACGTATCATCCGATGGTGGTGCACATACCAATTGTGCTGCTGCTGATGGCAGCTCTGATGCAACTGGTCTCGGTCTTTCGCACGTCAGTTTCGATTAATTGGCTAACGTTCGGGGTGGCCCTTGTCGGGACGGCGGGAGCATATGTTGCCAGTACGTATGTACACCCCCACACAGATGGCCTAAGCGACGCGGCACAAGCCGCTTTGGAGACGCACGAGATTTATGCCGATTATACGATGTGGCTGGGTTTGGCGGGTACGTTGCTGAAAGGGTTGACGCTGTGGCAACCCCGGAAGTGGCTGGAAGCCGTCACTTTGGCTACTCTTCTTGGTGCGGCTGTAGCGGTAGGGTTGGCGGGGCATCAGGGTGGTGCGCTAACGTACCTGTACGGTATTGGTCCACGTGGGGCGTACCTCGAACAGCACGAAGAAGGGCCTGCTGATGGTAACCGGCATGAACATAACCAACAGTCTTCCGAAACAACGCGATGAGACGTACCTGGCATCTTCGTATTCGCCGGACCCACCGCTATCTGGGCCTGCTTATCGGCATTCAGTTTCTGCTTTGGACACTGGGCGGCCTATACTTCAGTTGGTCGAACCTTGATGACATTCATGGTGACCACCTGAAGCGACCAGTTCCGGCTTTTTCGACGGTTGCCAGCTTAGTTTCGCCCGCCGTGCCGCTACAAACGTTGCATGGACAGGGTATAGACAGTATCACATCGATCAATCTTATTGATGTAGCCGGGACCCCCTGTTACCAGATAAGCTACCCGACGCAGCAAAAGGCTGGTTCGTCAACTACGCAGACCCGGCTGGCCGATGCCCTGACAGGACAATTCCGCGCTGAATTGACGCAGACAGAAGCAATCACCCTGGCCCAACAGCGATTTGCCGGATCGCCGGAAGTTGCCGGAGTTGAGTATCTGACTACCACGAACGGCCACCACGAGTATCGGGAGAAGCCCCTGCCCGCCTATGCCATAACCTTTCGGCAACCGGCTCATGCAACGATTTACGTCGCCACGCGCCTGGGCACAGTGCAGAGTGTACGAACAGACCCCTGGCGCGTTTTCGACCTGCTCTGGATGCTTCACACGATGGACTACGCCGGGCGCGACGACATCAACAACGGGCTATTGCGCGGTTTCTCGGTGCTGGGCCTACTCACCATTTTATCGGGTTTCGCACTATACGGGATTTCCTCTCCCGGCTTTAGAAAACGGAAAACCTTGTCAACTAAACCAGTTACGAATCCAGTATGAACCGACAACACTTTCTAAAAACACTTGGCTTGGGTACGTTGGCTTCGGTCACTGTTCCAAGTCTGCTGGCGGGCTGCAACAGCCACGACATGTCGGCCATGAATATGGGAGGGGAGACAGCTACCGCCGTTACGGAAGGCTCCTTTACGACACCCCTTCGTTTGCTCGATACAGCCTCACCTTCCGGCCCACTCAGTGCTAAGTCTACGACTGAAGCTATCGTCGCCGGAAAAAATGCACGGGTACTTGGCTACCGCGATGGAATGTTAGGCCCCACGTTTCGCGTAACCAGTGGTGCGACGGTAGACCTGCGGTTTTTGAACGCACTCACGGAAGAAACAAACATCCATTGGCATGGCCTGTTGGTACCGGCCAACATGGACGGGCATCCCGCGCAACTTGTGGGGGCTGGACAGTCATTCAACTACACGTTTCGTCTCGATCAGGCGGCTACAATGGCTTGGTATCACCCCCACCCTCACGGCAAAACGGCCAAGCAGGCATACATGGGGTTGGCGGGGCTGTTTATCGTCGAAACGCCGACCGAGAAGGCCCTGAGCCTACCATCGGGTGCCTACGAACTCCCCCTCATTTTGCAGGATAAACGTCTGGACGCAAGCGGGTCGCCCCAATACAATCCGTCCATGAACGATGTAATGCTGGGCTACATGGGCGAGATCGTAACCGTCAATGGCGTAGCCTCACCGATGCATTCCGTTGCTACCCGGATGTATCGGCTCCGCTTAGTCAACGGCTCCAACGGGCGACTCTATAACCTGGCTCTCAGTACGGGCGCGCAGTTTTGGGTTATTGGTTCCGACGGGGGCCTGCTGTCGGCTCCTGAAGGCGTAACATCCCTGCTTTTGGCACCGGGCGAACGCGCCGACCTGCTGGTCGATTTTAGCTCCGTGCCGGTGGGGACGGAAGTGTATCTGAAAAGCAATACGTTCAGTGGTGGTGGGGCGCAGGGTCAGCAGGCGTTCAACCTGCTCAAGTTTGTGGTTAGCAAAGCTGAGACGGAAACCTTCCGGCTCCCAGCCCGGCTCGAAACAGTTACGCCGTTGGCCGCATCGGTGGCGACCAAAACGCGCACCTTCGACATTGGCATCGCTATGCAGGCCATGCAGGGAATGAACATGACGGGGATGCACACCATAAACGGCAAGGTGTTCAGCATGAACCGCATCGACGAGACAGTCAAACTTGGCGATACCGAAATCTGGGAGTTCAACAATACGCAGGGCGACGAACCTCACCCCATGCATCTGCACGGGGCGTTCTTCCAGGTCCTGAGCCGCACGGGGGGGCGCAACGCGCTCACGGCCTCCGAGAAGGGCTGGAAAGACACCGTGTTGGTGATGCCCGGCGAGCGAGTAAGGATCGTCGTACCCTTCACTAAGCCAGGTACGTTCGTTTTTCACTGCCACAACCTCGAACACGGCGATGACGGCATGATGGGCAACTATCAGGTCGCGTAAACGGCTCATTGTCAATTATAAAAGAAAACGTTTCAATCAACTAATTCCATGAAAACCATTCGATTATCTCTGGCCGCACTGGCTCTCACATTCTGTTCGCTGGGTGCGCTTGCTCAGAACACCGCCCCTACTTTAACGGCGTATTATGACGTAAAAGACGCACTCGTGGCGACCGATGCAGTCAGAGCCAAAGCTGGGGCTACAAAACTGGTTGCAGCCTTAGCTAAGATTGACGCTGCTAAGCTGTCGACAACTGATAAGAAAGCCTTGGCGATGGCTAAGACCAAAGCCACTGCTATCACGAAGACTACGGATGTGGACGTGCAACGGGAACAGTTCGATGGGCTGTCAACCAGTATGATCGCACTGGCGAAGGCCACCAAACCCGCTGCTAAAGCTTACGTGCAGTTCTGCCCGATGGCCGCCGAGGGGAAAGGGGCCTCGTGGCTCAGCGACAAGAAAGAAGTTCGGAACCCCTACTACGGCGATAAGATGCTTAAGTGTGGGTCAGTGAAAGAAGAAATTTAAGTCGTTACGCGGGAGCCGTTTCCCAGACGGTTCCCGCCTTACTTTCTATGGATACAGGGCATGGCCGAACAAACGATTCATATCAAAAACATGGTCTGCGACCGCTGCATTCGGGCTGTACAACGAGAGTTGGAACAGCAGGGCTACGCAGTGCGGCATATTGAGCTGGGCAAAGCCACTGTCGAACGGGAGCAGATTGATTTACCCGGCATTGAAGCTCTGTTGGAAGAGCAGGGCTTTGGACTCCTGACTGACCGCAATCTGCGACTGGTTAACCAGGTCAAAACGCTAATTATTGATCTGATTGGCAAGGGCGACGTGGCAACGATGAATGTGACCCTGTCTAATTATCTGGCCGAGCAGGTGGGTATGGAATATGCGTACCTGAGCCATTTGTTCTCCACTATCGAGCACCTCACCATCGAAAAATTCTGGATACTGCAACGGGTCGAGAAGGCGAAAGAATGGCTTAGCTACGACGAATTGTCTATCAGCGAGATTGCCCGGAGGCTGGGCTATAGCAGTGTGGCGTACCTGACCAATCAGTTTCGGCAGATTACGGGGCTGACCCCGGCAGCCTATCGCAAGCAAGCCGCGTCGGATCGCAATCCGCTCGACTGGATTTAAAATGTTGATAGTCCGAGCCGGAATTCTGTAACGTATCGGGCCGGCCTCAAGCGACCTTTGTGTTATTAATTGACGTAGAAACAAACAGGTCGCATGGAAACGATACAACTGAAAACCAACATCAAGTGCGGGGGCTGCGTGGCCGCTGTTACGCCCATCCTGAACCAAACGGTGGGCGAAGGCAACTGGCAGGTCGATACGCAAAACCCCCATAAAGTGCTGACGGTACAAGCCAACGATGTGACTGCCGAAGCCGTCACTAAAGCTGTGCAGCAGGCAGGCTACAAAGCAGAGCCACTGCCCTAACCGGGTACGTTGCGTTTTGCTCCAAGCCGCCCTCACAGGCGGCTTTTTTGTTAGTACGCTGACGGCCAGATGAACCGAAACAACCGATGAGATGATAGAGAGCCTTATAAAATTTTCGCTTCGAAACCGGCTATTGGTGTTGCTGGTCGCTGCCGGGCTATTCGCTTGGGGGGTGTACTCAGTGCAAACCAGCAAGATCGACGCAATTCCCGACCTATCGGAGAATCAGGTCATTGTGTTCACCGAGTGGATGGGCCGTAGCCCGCAGATCATCGAGGACCAGATCACGTACCCCCTCGTGACCAACCTTCAGGGACTGCCGCAGGTGAAATACGTGCGGGCCACGTCGATGTTTGGCATGAGCTTCGTCTATGTCATCTTCAACGACGATACGGACGTGTACTGGGCACGGGAACGGGTACTCGAACGGCTCAACTACGCGGCCCGGCTGCTACCCGGTGGCGTGTCGCCCACCCTCGGCCCCGACGGTACGGGCGTGGGCCACATTCTTTGGTACACGCTCGATGCACCGGGCATGGACCTCGGCGAGCAGCGGGCCGTGCAGGACTGGTACGTCAAGTTCGGGCTTCAGAACGTACCCGGCGTGGCCGAGATTGCCTCGTTTGGCGGCTTTCAGAAGCAGTATCAGGTTACGCTCGATCCCAACAAACTGACCTATTACAGCCTGAGCGTACCGCAGGTAATCGGGGCCATTCGGGCCAACAACAACGAAGCGGGCGGTCGCAAGTTTGAGTTAAGTGGCATTGGCTATATCATTAAAACGACGGGTTATCTGCAATCCGTCGAGCAGATTCAACAGATTCCGCTCAAGACCGAAAACAGCGTGCCCGTGCGGGTGGCCGACGTAGCGACGGTGCAGATGACGGGCGAAACCCGGCTGGGCATCTTCGACCTCAACGGCGAGGGTGAGGCCGTGGGGGGCATTGTGGTGATGCGCTACGGCGAAAATGCCGACGAGGTGATTGGTAACGTCAAGAAGAAGATGGCCGAGGTTGCTAAAGGCTTGCCCGAAGGAGTCAAATTCAACGTCGTGTACGACCGGAGCGGGCTGATTAAGGAGTCAGTCGATTCGATTACCCATACGCTGGTCGAGGAAATGATTGTCGTGTCGCTGGTGGTCATTCTGTTTCTGTTACACTGGCGTAGTGCGGTCAGTATCATCATTCAGATTCCCATCACCATTGCGACGAGCTTTATCCTACTCAATGCTTTTGACATTTCCTCCAACATCATGTCGCTGACGGGGATCGCGCTCGCCATTGGCGTAATCGTGGATAACGGCATCATCATGGCCGAAAACGCTTACAAGAATCTGGCGATCCGGCAAGCCGAACTCACGGGACAGCAGCGTACTCAGCCGCAACCGCCAACCATCAACGGCTATCAACCCATTGCGAACGGGCAAACGAACCGACCTGTCAGGCCCCAACAACGTACCTGAATTATGTGGAAGACAATAAAGAGATGGCTGGGTTACGGGCCAAAAAATTACGTTGACGTACCTGAGGCCGAGCGGCTTGCCATCATTGAGCGGTCGAGCGTACAGGTCTCGCGGGGTGTGTTTTATTCGACCATCATCATCATTACCTCGTTTCTGCCCGTGTTTCTGTTGACGGGGCAGGAAGGCAAGCTGTTTCACCCCCTGGCCTGGACCAAAACGTTTATTCTGTTGGTCGATGCCGTGCTGGTGGTGACGCTCGCCCCGGTAGTGATTTCGTTTTTTATGAAGGGTCGTTTTAAAGACGATCACGCCAACCCCATCAATCGAGGGCTGGAACGAATCTACACGCCCATCATCCATTGGGTAATGCGCTGGCGCAAAACCACCCTTGCGATTAACCTGCTGGCTCTGGCCGTGAGCGTACCCATGCTGATGAGCCTGGGTTCGGAATTCATGCCTCCCCTCGACGAACAAAGCATCCTGTTCATGCCCGTCACCCTGCCCGACATCTCGAACGCCGAAGCAAAACGCATCCTTCAGGTGCAGGACAAACTAATTAAGTCAGTGCCGGAAGTCGATAAGGTGCTGGGCAAGGCGGGGCGGGCTTCCACCGCTACCGACAATTCACCCATCAGCATGATCGAGACCATCATCATGCTCAAGCCCAAGTCAGAATGGCGGGCGGGCCTGACCAAGAAAGACCTCATCAACGAATTGGATGCCAAGCTGCAAATCCCCGGCGTGGTCAACGGCTGGACGCAGCCCATCATCAACCGCATCAACATGCTGGCGACGGGTATCCGCACCGACGTGGGCATCAAGGTGTACGGGCAGAGTCTCGATAGCATCTACACCGTGTCGGAGCAGGTGAAAGCCCAACTGGAGGGCGTACCGGGCGTAAAGGCCCTGTATGTGGAACCCGTTACAGGTGGAAAGTACCTGACCATCGACATCCACCGCGACGCGCTGGGTCGTTACGGGCTGAGCGTGGACGACGTAAACGGCGTGGTCGAATCGGCCATCGGTGGTTCACCCATCGGGCAGACCATCGAAGGGCGTAGGCGGTTTTCGATCAATGTCAGGCTGGCGCAGGATTACCGTAATAGCGTCGAGCGCATCCGGCGCATCCCGATTGCCACGCCTGCGCTGGGGACCGTCCCCCTCTCGACCGTCGCCGACGTGCGCTTTGAGGACGGTCCACCCATGATTACCTCCGACAATGCTCTACTGCGCGGGGCGGTGATGTTCAACGTCCGCGACCGTGATCTGGGCAGTACCGTACAGGCGGCCATCGAGAAGGTGAACGGGAGCCTGAAACTGCCTAACGGCTACTTTCTGGAGTGGAGCGGGCAGTACGAAAACCTCATCCGGGGGCAACGTACCCTGCTTTTGATCGCGCCGATTGTGTTGGTTGTCATTTTCCTGTCGCTGTACCTGGCGTTCGGGTCGGCGCGGGAAGCGTTTCTGAGCCTCATTACCATCCCGTTCGCGCTCATCGGCGGGGCGTACATGGTTTATTTCTACGGCGTGAACCTGTCGGTGGCCGTTGCGGTGGGCTTCATCGCGCTCTTCGGCATCGCGGTTGAAACAGGTGTGGTGATGGTTATCTACCTCAACGATGCCATGAAGCAGTTGGTCGAGAAGCGGGGAAACTCCCGCGAGGCCATCAGCCGCGACGAGTTGCGAGAATACGTGATTCATGGGGCCGCGAGACGATTGCGTCCCAAGATCATGACCGTGTCGGTGGCCCTGTTCGGTCTGGTGCCGGTGCTGTGGGCCAACGGGGTGGGCAGCGATGTGATGCTGCCGATTGTCTTACCCATGATCGGGGGTGTGCTGACTTCATCGACGCACATTCTGCTGGTTACGCCCCTGATTTTTTTGATGACGAAAGAATATGAACTCAAAAAATTTGGCAAACTGGATGTCCTGGAAGCGTCGCATTAACGCGCTGTGGCTGACTCTCGCGCTGGGTACGTACCTGGGTGGATCAGTCTTCGGACAGGTTGCCGGTACGTCCCCACAGCCCGACCCGGTGTTGCCGCTCGATAGTGTGCTGACGCAGATCGAAGCTCGTAATTCGTTGCTGCGGCCTTACGCCAGCCGGGCGGCTGCGGCTCGTGCTTACAGCGAAGGTGCCCGCTCGTGGATGGCTCCGATGGTAGGCGTAGGTACGTTCATGGCACCCTATCCCATGCAGATGGTGATGGACGACCGCGACCGGGGCTACGGCATGGTGTCAGTGGAGCAGGATATCCCCAATCCGTTTAAACAACGAGCCAATCAAGTGTTTCAACAATCGAAAGCGGGCGTTGAAGAAGCTGGGCGGGGCGTGATGGCGAACCAACTCCGGGCCGATGCCAAAACGCTCTACTACGAGTGGCTCGTGCTGGAAAAACGGCGGGCGGTGCTGTCTGAAAACAGGCGCATCCTGCAAACGATGAAGAAGCTGGCCGATATCCGGTATCCCTACAATCAGGGGAGCCTGGGTAACGTCTATAAAGCTGAGGGGCGGCTGTACGAGTTGGACAACATGGTCACGATGACTGACGCGGACATCGAGCGCAAGCGCATTGGCCTCAATACACTGATGAACGTACCTAAGATCAATGCCTTCCGCATCGACACCAGTTATCGCCCGGCCCCGCCCTCGGCTGCTTTACCCTCGCTGGAAGACATTGGTACCCGCCGTTCTGATATCTTGAAAATGGACCGGCAAATCCTGAGTATGCAGGCGGGTATCGAAGCGCAGAAAGCCGAACGTCGGCCCGGCTTTCGGGTACGTTTCGACCACATGCAGCCGTTCGCGGGAACGAAGAGCATGATGCCCACGCAGTTCACGCTCATGGGCATGATCTCGATTCCTGTTGTACCCTGGGCTTCGCGGATGTACAAGGCCGAAATCAAAGGAATGCAACTCGACATTCAGGCCATGCGCGACGAGCGCGAAGGGATGCTCAACATGACGCAGGGCATGGTGGCCCAGATGCTGACTGACCTGGGTAACATGCGAACGCAGCTCGATAACTATGAACGGCGCGTGATGCCGACGCTCCGCAAAATGTACGACACCCAATTGATTGCTTACGAGCAGAACAAAGCCGAACTGCCCGTGGTGATTGATGCCTGGGAAACGCTGAACATGACCCAGATGGACTACCTCACCCGGCTGGGTGACTATTACCGCATGATTGTGCAGTATGAAAAAGAACTGGAAAAATAAGGGCTTGGGTTTAGTGATAACCGCCTTGCTGTGGCTATTCGTAATGGCTTGTACCAACGATGGCAAGCAGCAAAAACAGGGACCTGCCAATCCCAATACAGGAGCGCACGAAGGTCACAACCATACCTCGGAAGCGGAGACGTACACCTGCCCGATGCACCCGCAAATTGTGCAGAAAGAGCCAGGTACGTGTCCCATCTGTGGCATGGATTTGGTCAAAAAAGCCGCTCTGGGCGGCATGGCCGACAGTCTGCAAGCCGACGCGCAGTTGAGCGCGCTGCTCAAGCCAACCAACTCAGTCGTCGTAGCAAATATGGCGACAGTTCAACCCGAAGCACGTCGGGAAGCAGTCGAGACGCAGGCCAATGGCATCGTTACTTACGATACCCGCCGACTCTATACCATCCCAGCCCGGTTTGGCGGGCGGGTGGAGCGGTTGTACGTGCGCTACAATTTTCAGCCGATTCGTAAAGGGCAGAAATTGCTTGAACTCTACAGCCCCGACCTGGTCACGGCCCAAAGTGAACTGGTGTACCTGCTTGAAGCCGATACCCAAAACGCGCCCCTGATCGCCGCCGCCAAACAAAAGCTCCGGTTGCTGGGCCTCACCGATAGCCAGCTTACGGATCTGGTACGTACCCGCAAGCCCAATTATTCGCTGGCCGTGTACAGTCCTTATGATGGCTATGTGGTCAGTCAGAACACGACTGTCCCAGTTCCAGCACCCCCAACGGGGATGGTCTCGGCGGGTGGAAGTGCAGCCGGAATGAGCGGAGGCATGGCGGGCGGCACCGACGAGGTTACGTTCGGGACGGGTTCGGCAGCATCGCCCACGCCGGGTGGGTCTGGTGGCGCGGCTGCGTCAGGTACGTTGCTGCGCGAGGGGCAGTACGTACAAACCGGCGAAACGCTGTTTCGGGTCGTGAACCCTAACCGGCTTTGGGCTGAATTTCGGCTGTATAGCGTCGATGCAGCAGGCGTTCGGCCAGGCACCCCCCTGACCATCTCCTTCGACGGAACCGGGTTGGCGAAACAATCGGCGCGGGTGAGTTTTGTAGTGCCGTTTATCGAGAATGGCAGCCAGTTCGTCACCATTCGCGCTTACCTGCCCCGTCAGCAGGGTATTCGGGTCGGGCAGCTTACCCGCGCAACCGTCCGTCGCCCGGCGGTGGATGGGTTGTGGGTACCGGCTACAGCAATTCTGGATCTGGGCAATCAGCAGGTGGCGTTCGTGAAAGAGGGAGGAGCATTCAGGCCCGTCACTGTTAGTGTCGCAGGCCGCTCCCGCGATCAGGTAGCCGTGCGAAGGGGCCTGCAAGCTGATCAGGAGGTAGCTCGTAACGCGCAGTTCCTGATCGACAGTGAAAGTTTCGTCAACGTTAGCTCTGAAAATTAATCATGCTTAAACGCTGGATTTATATAGCTGCCGCCCTGTTTACGCTGCTCAACGCGGCCTGTCGGTCGGGGGGTAGGTCAACGTCGAAAGGCGACGATTCAACAACCGTTCAGGCTGACCATGATCATAGCGGCCATAACCCCGCGCCCGACAACGCGGGCGGTCCTACTTATACTTGCCCAATGCACCCGCAAATCGTGCAGCCTGATCCGGGTACGTGTCCGATTTGCGCGATGGACCTGGTCCCAGTACAGAAGACCGGGGCGAAGGCTACCGAAGTGATGCTGAGTACCGCGCAGATGCAATTAGCCAACGTGCAGGTACGGGCCGTATCAAACGGTACACTCGGTAACACGACCGTCCTGAACGCTCGGCTCGCCCCCGACGAGCAGCAAACCGATATAATCAGCAGCCGGGTAGCCGGTCGCATCGAACGGCTGGCCGTGAAGGAGACCGGGCAGGCCGTTCGTAAAGGGCAAGTACTCTACGAGATTTACAGCGAACCCCTGCTGACCCAGCAACAGGAATACCTCATGGCACTGCGGCAAGAGCAGGAGTTGGGGACAGAACCACGCTACAAACAGTTTCGGCAAGCCGCCGAGCAAAAATTGCGGCTCTACGGCATGACCGACGAGCAGATCGGGCAACTGGCGAAGTCGGGCAAAGTTCAACCAAGAATCCCGTTTGTGGCCCCGGCAGGCGGCACGGTGACGGAAGTGGCTGTCAGCGAAGGGCAGTACGTAGGTGAGGGTGCGGTGCTGTACCGACTGGTGAACCTCGCGCAGCTTTGGGTGGAAGCGGAACTGTACCCCGGCGAAGCGCGGTACGTAAAGGTCGGCGACCGTCTGCCTGTGGAGGTCATTGGCTATGAAGTCGGGCAATCGGCTACGGCCCGCGTAGCGTTTGTCAACCCCGAATACCGGGCAGGTAGTCAGGTGCTGGTCATGCGGGCGGTGCTGCCGAACGCGGGTGGTCGGTTTCAGCCCGGCCAGCAGGCGCGGGTCTTGCTGCGACACGGCACCCAACGTGGCCTGGCCCTGCCCACCGATGCCGTTGTACGGGCAGGCGGTGGTGCGGTCGTGTTTGTGCAGACTCAGGCGGGTACGTTCCAGCCCCGGCGTGTTGAAACCGCTACGGAAACCGATCAACAGGTAGCCATCACAAAAGGGCTGAACGGGGATGAGCAGGTAGCCATGTCGGGGGCGTATCTACTGTATAGTGAGTTAATTCTAAAGAAGGGCATCAACCCGTTTACGCAAAAGCTTGATGAGGCAGGCGTAAAATCAACGCCAAACACAGAGGCCAACCTCACGCCAACCGGCTCGACGGCAGCAACACCACAGAAGGCCCCGGATGCCTTTAAAAAGCAACTGACGGTCCTCTATGAACAGTCGCTGCCCCTGACCGAAGCCTTCGTCGCTTCTGATGCCAAGCGGGCGGCTGCGGCAGCAAACCAAACGCGGCAAGCTCTAAGCAACGTCGATATGAAATTGCTCACCGGCCCGGCACACATGACCTGGATGAAGCAACTCGACGCGATGAATGCGGCCTTAAAAACCATGCAAAACCCCGCCGATCTGGCGAAACAACGCACGGCCTACGCCCGCTTCGAGGATGCTTTGTATCAGAGTGTAAAAACTTTCGGCGTAACCGATAAGCCTATTTACCGGCAGTTCTGCCCAATGGCTGAAAACAACAAAGGCGCGTACTGGCTCAGTGACAAACAACCCATCCGCAACCCATACTACGGCGATCAAATGCTGACCTGTGGAGAAACGAAGGAGACGATTCGATAGCTATATTGCCTTTCTAACCCGGTGATTTTACTCGTGAGTTAGAAAAGCAAAATCTTATAAGAGCTACGAACCATGAAATTCGGCATTTTTCCCCGATACCAAGATATATTTCCAGGTAAATCCATACCCTTATTGAAGGATGTATTAGCAAGATCGTCGTCTAAAACGATGTTAAGGGTGTTTGCATACATGAACAGTACTGTCCACATGATGCAAGAAGATATTGAAGCACAAGAAACTTCATTTAGAGGGTGGATTGGAATTTTTGACGAAGAAACGCGAATATCAATATGGAAAAACTATCAATCATTTAAACGACAGATTATTGCTGAAGGTGATGCAGTTGTATTGTATGCTTCGAGTGCTATTTTAAGGTTGATTGAACAAATAATACTGAATTATAATGACATACCGGAGCCACCAAAGAAGAGTGCTGCTGATGAGATGATTTGGTTTGAAGCTTGGCTAATAAATAATGCAACGTTTGACTTAGAGGTAGCAGAGAATACAAAGCATGAAATAGATAATCTTTTGGGCGTACTTGTCGTCAATCAGGCAACTCAGTATGAATCTATTGGGCGGAAGGATTTTATTTATCAAACTCTTCTCGCGCACGCCTTTTTCAAGTTTTTATCTGACGATCTAAAACATAGCCCTTTTCTCCAAGAATTCTTGTCGAGGAAGCAGGTGGCAACTTATGGCGAGTATTTACGTCATATTCTTGGGGTTTACGCTGGCCCGTTTGAAAAACGAGGCAACTCGTTTGGATTTCAGATTGGAGAAGATGAGGATAGTGCGAAGGCTATACACTTTTTCGACTCAATTGCCTACGACCTTACTGAGTCGCCCTTTAGCCAATTATCAAATTCTCAGACGGACCCTGACTACAAGATCATACGGTCCAAGCCGCTAATCAAAGAAGAGAACGGCCAATATTACCCCCTACACTACAACTTCTTCGTTGATAAGCTTTATCAAGGATTGGTATTCGATTTTTACACGAATACGAGCATTCAGAGTTTACATAAAAACTTTGGACAATTTCTCGGCTATTTAGGTCAAGAGTTTGCCGAGCAATACCTGTTCAATGAGTATCTGCCACTGTGTTTTTTCCCGAAAAAGTATGTATTATCTGTTCCAGGTACTCAGATCATCGGAATTGAATATTCTGATTTTTATGTCAGAGAAGGGAATGTGTTGTATTTATTTGAGTTTAAAAACAGTATGGTTAGTGCGCCCATTAAGCATTCTAAAAATTTCGCCACTATTAAGGCTGAGATCATAAAAAAATTGGTGTATAATCCAGACAACAAAAAGGATAAAGGCATCGGGCAGTTAATTAACGTAATACATAAGATAGAGCAGGGAGGATTTAGTTTTGATGATCTTTCAGGCAAGCGCGTAGGCCGACTACAGATATATCCTGTTGTTGTGTATACAGATGATTTTTTTAGTCTGGATGGTATTCAAATGATCCTGAGTGAAGAGTTCAAGAACCTATTGGCAGTGAATCCTGTAAAGCGACACCGAGTCAACGATGTAACGTTAATTCATCTTAAAGATATTATTGATATTCAGTTTATGGTACAAAAAGGGATAGTTTCATTTAAGGGAATTATGGAAACATATTTTGTGAAGAAGAAAGCAATAGCCAAGAAAAGACCACGTTCAAACCAAGAAGTGTTGAATAAATACATTGATTTTCGCTCTATGATGCATAACACAATACGCCCTTTTGCTGACGAAGAGGCCCTGAGAAATCGACTAATGTCAGCTTTGGGTCTCAATCAATCAGCGTAAATTCCGCTTCAGCAATTGGGCGTTCAGGGCCACAATGACGGTACTGGCAGTCATGAGTACGGCACCGATAGCAGGGCTAAGTACGAAGCGAGGGTAGAGCACACCAGCGGCAAGCGGGATAGTAATAACGTTATAGCCTGTTGCCCAAAACAAATTCTGAATCATCTTGCGGTACGTCGCCCGGCCAAACTCAACCAGGTTGGTAATGTCGGTGGGTTTGCTGTTGACCAGAATGATGTCGGCGGTTTCGGCGGCTACGTCAGTGCCAGAACCAACCGCAATGCCCACGTTCGCCTGCGCCAGTGCGGGCGCATCATTGACCCCGTCGCCGGTCATGGCAACGAATTGGCCCTTGCTTTGCAGGTCTTTAACAACGGCCACCTTCTGATCGGGCAGCACCTCGGCGTACACACCGTCTAAGCCCAGCTCATTGGCGACGGCATCGGCTACTTTCTGGTTGTCGCCGGTCGCCATATAGACCTTGATGCCTGCCTGCTGAAGCCGTTGTACGGCTTCTTTAGAGTCAGCGCGGATTTTGTCCGCCAACGCAACGTACCCGGT
Source organism: Fibrella aestuarina BUZ 2 (assembly GCF_000331105.1). Lineage (NCBI taxonomy): Bacteria > Pseudomonadati > Bacteroidota > Cytophagia > Cytophagales > Spirosomataceae > Fibrella > Fibrella aestuarina. Next base: position 111,083 of record NC_019012.1, read on the forward strand.
CAGTTGATCGTCGATGAGTACGTACACGATGGTTTCGGCTTCGCTACTTGTCGTCTCGGCGGGAATAGGTACGTTCCGCTCCTTGAGATAGCCAGGACTTACCACCTGCACGGACTTGCTCTCGACGGTTGCTGATACACCACGGCCTGTAATGGACTGAAAATCGGTGATGGCGGGCAGCGACAACCTACGTTGCCGGGCCTCCTGCGTAATGCCCTGAGCGATAGGGTGCTGCGATGATTGCTCCAGAGCGGCTGCCGTACTGAGCAACGTAGCTTCGTCGGTTCCTTCGCGCAGTACGTGTACGCGAGTTACGCCAAAAGCCCCCTCTGTCAATGTACCTGTTTTATCAAACACCATCGCAGTAATCTTGCGGGCTTCCTCGAAGGCAGTTCGGTTACGAATCAACAGCCCGCGTTGGGCCGACATAGCGGTTGAAATGGCGACGACCAGCGGAATAGCAACGCCTAAGGCGTGAGGGCAGGCGGTGACCATTACTGTTACCATGCGCTCAACGGCAAACGCTATGTCTTTTCCGCCGAGTAGCCAAACCAGCAGGGTCAGCAGACCCACCGACAGCGAGATGAGCGTGAGCCAGCCAGCCGCCCGGTCGGCCAGGGTTTGGGTTTTCGATTTAGCATTCTGTGCCTCCTCAACCATCCGCACCACTTTGTTGAGGTAGCTGTCCTCCCCCTTGTGCGTGACTCGAATGGTCAACGCTCCCTCCCCGTTGATGGCTCCGGCGATGACACTATCATGCTGCCGTTTCTCTACGGGTACGCTCTCGCCGGTCAGCATACTCTCGTTCACGGCACTATGGCCCTCTACGACTTCTCCATCGGTCGGGATGCGCTCACCGGGCCGCACCAGCACCGTATCCCCCTGGGTCAGTGTATCGACTTTTACGTCCGTGATTTGTTCCCCGGCTACTTTGTGCGCTTCGGCGGGAAGCATCTGTACGATCAACTCCAGCGAACGCGAGGCTCCTGCGACCGACTTCATTTCGAGGTAATGCCCCAGCAGCATAATGTCGATTAGCGTCGCCAGTTCCCAAAAAAAGTCCATGCCTGGTAGCACGCCCAACGACACAGCCACGCTGTATACGTAAGCCGCCGTGATCGCCACTGCCACCAGGGTCATCATGCCGGGTTGTCGGGTACGTAGCTCGCCGACTATCCCCGATAAAAACGGCCAACCGCCATAGAGATAGATGACTGTTGCCAGACCTATCACCAACGGTTCGCGGAAGGGGAAATCCAGTTGGTAGCCCATCAACTCCTGAAACATCATCGACAGCCCAACCACCGGGACAGACAGGATCAGACAAATCCAGAACCGGCGCAAAAAGTCTACAATCATAGCCCGCATCGGCGGACCGCCGTGATCGTGACCATGATTTTCGTGTCTGGTTGGGTGTTCCGGGCCGCTATGGGCATCATGAGAGATGTGCTGTTGCGCCCGGGCCTCGGCAGCAGGCTCTGTCCTGCCCGTTACGTGACCGGCATGATGCGAATGATCGGGCGAACCGTGTGCGTGATGGGCATGTTCAGAAGAAGTGTGGCCGTCGTGGTTTGTGGGTTGAGAAGGCATCGTTTTCACCGGTTGTCTTCTCAAAACAACAATGTACCCCATCTTTTGGCCTTACAGAGTTCGGGCAAAAACTTGTAATATTACTCAGAGACGGTTGAAACCATAAATCTTACAAGAATACTCGCCGAATTCTGCAACTGGACTGACTAAGCACCCTGATACTTTTGTGGTTATCAAGTGATGAACAATACCACCTTACGCATTCGAGATATGGTCTGTGGCCGCTGCGTCGATACGGTACGTACCGAATTGACCCGGTTAGGCTATGCCGTCACGGAGGTGGGTTTAGGCAGTGCCACCATTGCCGGAGAGCTAACGGAAACGCAACTGGACACGATTCGTAGAGTGTTGGAAGAGCAGGGTTTTTCGCTGTTGACGGATCGGCGGGCGATGTTGGTGAATCAAGTCAAGACACTGATTGAGCAGACCTTGAACCGGGAAGATTTGGGTGAAACCAAATGGCGATTCTCCGATCTTATTCAACAGGCATTCTCACTGGATTACGACACTATCAGCAGCCTGTTTTCGCAAGCCGAGGGCATTACGCTGGAGAAATATATTATCAGCAAACGGCTCGATAAGGTGAAAGAGAAGCTGGTCTATACCGATCTGACCCTGGCCGATATCGCCTACCAGACCGGATACAGCAGTGTGGCGCACCTGTCGAACCAGTTTAAGCAGCAGATTGGCCTGACACCCTCCTATTTTAGAAAGGTCCGTCAGGAAAAACTGGAACTGCAACAGCAACATGTGGCGACGGATTGAAATATCACAACATCGAGCGTGAATTCTGTAAGGAGGTCGGTTAAGTCATAGCCGACCTTTGTGTTACCATTGGATTTACCCAAAGTAACCTTACCGATTATGAACTCGACAGCTTCACCCGACGTGACTCCAAAAGCACGTCGGGATACCGCATCCAACCTGAGTCGTCAGACTTTTCCCGTGCTGGAAATGACCTGCGCGGCCTGCGCCGTTAGCGTAGAGTCGATGCTCAAAAACACGGCTGGCGTAGTTGACGCGACGGTTAACTACGCCAACCAGTCGGCCACCGTCGAATATGACCCAAAAGCAGTCAATCAGGAGGGGCTACAAAACGCGATTCGTTCTGTTGGGTATGATCTGGTGATTGACGCGGAAGATCCGCAGGCGGTGCAACAGGAAGCGCAGCAACGCCACTACGAGTCGCTGAAGAAACGTACCCTGTGGGCGGGCATCCTGTCTGTGCCTGTTGTGGTGCTGGGGATGTTTTTCATGTCGGCCCCCTATGCTAACTATAGTATGATGGCCCTGTCGGCTCCGGTGGTGTTCTGGCTGGGGCGGTCGTATTTCGTAAATGCCTGGAAGCAGGCGAGGCACGGCAAGGCCAATATGGATACGCTGGTGGCCCTCAGCACGGGCATCGCCTTTCTATTTAGTGCCTTCAACACGCTGAACCCCGATTTCTGGCACAACCGGGGCCTGCACCCTACCGAACGCGGCCCGCACGTCTATTTCGAGGCCGCTGCCGTCGTGATCGCCTTTATCTCACTGGGCAAGCTGCTGGAGGAACGGGCCAAGTCGAACACGTCGTCAGCCCTGAAAAAGCTCATGGGGCTACAACCCAAAACCGTCCGGGTGGTTGAGGGTAGCGAAGAGCAGGAGATATTGATTGCTCAGGTACGTGTCGGGCAGGTGATTGTGGTACGTCCGGGCGAACGCATCCCGGTCGATGGCCTGGTGGAGTCAGGTACGTCGTTCGTCGATGAAAGTATGATTTCAGGCGAGCCGGTACCCGTCGAGAAGCGAGCTGGTGAGTCGGTCTTTGCCGGGACAATCAACCAGAAGGGTTCGTTCCGCTTTGCGGCTCAGAAAGTGGGGGGCGATACCATTCTGGCGCAGATTATTCGCATGGTGCAGGAAGCCCAGGGTAGCAAAGCCCCGGTGCAAAAGCTGGTCGATAAAATTGCCGGTATTTTCGTGCCGGTCGTCATCGGCATTGCCTTGTTGACGTTTGCGGCCTGGATGCTTTTTGGAGGAGCGAATGCCTTTACCCACGCGCTGCTTACGTCGGTTACGGTGCTGGTCATTGCCTGCCCGTGCGCGTTGGGGTTAGCTACACCTACAGCTATTATGGTTGGGGTGGGCAAGGGAGCTGACAACAACATTCTGATCAAAGATGCTGAAAGTCTTGAACTGGGCTACAAAGTAAACGCAGTGGTGCTGGACAAGACCGGCACAATCACTGAGGGCAAGCCAACGGTGACTGACCTGAACTGGCTGGCAAACGGGGACGACATAGCCGACAAGAAGCGGATACTCTACGCATTAGAAAGTCAATCCGAACATCCACTGGCCGATGCGGTCGTGGCCCGGCTGAAAGACGACGGTGTAACCGGCGTGTTGCTTACCGATTTTGACAGCCTCACAGGCCGGGGCGTGTCAGGTCGCTACGATGAACGGACGTACCTGATCGGTAACCACCGACTGATGGCAGAGCGGGGCCTGGCCGACGAGCTGACGAAGGTAGCCGCCCTAGTGAATCGCTGGCAGAACGAAGCGAAAACTGTTGTTTATTTCGCCAATGAGCGGCAGCTTCTGGCCGTTATCGCCATTGCCGACCCGGTGAAACAAACCTCCCGTGAGGCTGTTCACACACTCAAAAAACGCGGCATTGCCGTGTACATGATGACCGGCGATAATCACCAAACCGCCGAAGCCGTTGCCCAGGCCGTCGGCGTAAGCGATTTTCGGGCCGAAGCCCTGCCCGCCGATAAAGCCGCCTTCGTCAAGGAGTTGCAACAGCAAGGTAAGGTAGTAGCGATGATTGGCGACGGTATCAACGATTCACAGGCATTAGCGCAGGCCGACGTGAGTATTGCGATGGGCCGGGGTTCCGACATCGCAATGGACGTGGCGAAGATGACGCTCATTACGTCGGATTTGAACAGCGTACCCAAAGCGTTGCAACTCTCTAAAAAGACGGTGCAGGCGATCCGACAGAATCTGTTTTGGGCCTTTATCTACAACATCATCGGTATTCCCATTGCCGCCGGGCTGCTGTATCCGGTCAATGGCTTTTTGCTCAATCCCATGCTGGCCGGCGCGGCAATGGCCCTGAGTTCGGTGTCGGTTGTGACCAATAGTTTGAGGTTGCGAAGTGCGAAACTGTAAGCTGTAATAAGTTTTACAAGTTGAAACCACGAATCTTACAACGCCTTCCAAGACCTCTTTTTCGAGCGAATTAGTCTAAAGGGAATAACAACTCACGTTTTTTCCGGTGATTAATTCGCTCTATTTATTCATTAGCTGGCTACGACACCAACGTACCCGCGCGGTTCGTCTTGGGCTTAGAGTAACAGGATGGAAGCTCCTATACAAAGAGCAGTCTGACTTGTTTTTGCAGGGCTATCTGATTGACGAGCAGCCCGCCAGTGTCGTTACGTTGCCTGATGTGGCTGATACACTAAATACAGATCGGCAGGTTTTTCAGGCCCAAGATGCCCTGACTAAGCCAACGTATGTTTGGCAACTACCAGCATCCGACACGCCAGCCATGTTGCTATCAAGCGGTACCGTCAAGTTCGGAAACACCATACTCTGTCCCGACTACTGGAACCATCATGTTCTGGTAGACCGCCTACAGCCTCGTCCACGAACGATTGTAGAAGTAGATACACTCGTTGCTCCGTTCGGGCATATACCCGATGGCATCACATTTGGCGGATACTACGATTTCATTTATCTGATTTTTGCCAAACTCTGTCGCATTGAAAAAACATTGCCAGAGGGCTTCTCCAACGCTGCCATCGCCTACCCACTGTTCAATACGGACTATGAAACAGAACTACTAACTCTCTTGGGCTTCACCCCTGATCGCATTTTCGACAGCAGACAGGTTGACGTTCGTTCAAAACGATGCTTGCTGGCTAATGGAGGGGATTGGTTTCATCCTAATTTGTCGGACTTAGCCTTAGTGTATGACCGATTGCAGCCCTTGCTCGTAACCGACAGTCAACCGCCCTTTTCAGATCGGGTATTTATTAGTCGTGGAGGCCGTCGGCGCATTATTCATGAAGATGTAGTGATGAACCGGTTAAGTGAATATGACTTCACGTTTATTGAAGACAAACCCCGTACCATTGCTGAACAGATAAATTTGTACCACCACGCTTCAATTATACTTGGTCCGCATGGGGCTTCTTTTTCCAATATCAACTGGTGCCGACCCGGTACGCATCTGCATGAACTGTGTTCGGCAAATTACAGCCCTGACTTTTTTCTGTATCTGGCGCAGGTTCGGCAAATGAGTTACTCTGTTTCGCTTCACGGAAAAGTGCGGAGACAGTCAATTCGACGTTCGCTCGTCGAAGACATACCCGTTACCGTATCAGAAATAGAACGAGTAGTGGAACGGCTGCTAACGGCCCAACTGAACGGGGCAGAAGCGCGTTAATCTTTACAAACGCAACCTTATGGAAACGCTCAATTTTAAGACGAATATCAAGTGCAGTGGCTGCATCGCGGCTGTTACGCCCTATCTGAACGACATCGAGCAGGTAGATGGCTGGAACGTGGACATCAACAGTCCCGACAAAATACTGACGGTGCAAACAACCGATAACCGGGTAGGCGAACTGGTGCAACAGGCCGTCGAGCGGGCTGGTTATCGGGCCGAGCCAATCCCGCGACCGTAGCCGCGTTCAGCCCTGACTGTCATAAGTTTTATAACGAAACCCCTTGAATCTTACAAGCTGCTACTCGGTCTGGTGTAGCAGCTTTTTTTGTTGTACTAAGTACTCAACAACCTATTATACAGATGCAAGCTCACACAACTCAGGGTCGGCCTGACGGTCACCAACACCACACTGGGTCGCACTCAGGGAGTGGTCACACCCAACCTTACGGCAAGCTGGTCCTCATGATCGTCCTGTCGTTTATTTCGATGTACATCCTGATGTACGCGATGGTGGACCGGCTGGCTAACGTCGTACCGAATTACAATCAGTTCTATATGGCAGGGTTGATGACGATGCCGATGGTCATCATCGAATTGCTGGTTATGTCGGCCATGTATCCCGACAAACGGCGGAACACGCTGATTCTCGCCGGTAGCGTGGTCGCTCTGCTGGGTTTCTACGCGCTGATTCGTCAACAAACGGCCATTTCAGATCGGCAATTCGTGAAGTCAATGATACCGCACCATGCCGGTGCGATCTTAATGGCAAAGGAAGCCAGGCTAACAGATCCCGAATTGCAAAAGCTGAGTCAGGACATCATTCAAGCACAGGAGAAAGAGATCGCGCAAATGAAGGCCAAACTTCAGCAACTGGATAAGTAGTAGCCTAACAACTATGACAGCGATTCACTCACGAATACTCGTTTCGGCGAGCTTACTTTTAATAGCCTCCCTCTCCTGGGGACAGCATCAACATCACGCGCCATCGGCTTTCTCGCCGGTGTCAGTTTCCCAACCCGTTGGAGGTGCTTCATCGGGTGACAAAAGCAGTTTTGAGCGGGTAGAAACCCGCTTGCCAGTCAGTCGCCCGCAGGCGATGGCGAAGACCCGGCTTACTGGTAAGCGCGTCGAGTACGATCTGGTCATCGACGAGCAGCCGATTAATATTACCGGCAAGCCAACTAAGGCCATGACAATTAATGGGAACGTACCTGGCCCCACCTTACGCTTTATGGAAGGCGATGTAGCGGTCATTCGGGTTCACAACAAACTCAACACCGAGACCTCCCTGCACTGGCACGGCATCCTGTTGCCCAACAAGCAGGATGGGGTGTCGTATCTCAACACGCCCCCGATTAAGGCCGGGGAAACGTACACCTTCGAGTATCCACTGGTGCAGTCAGGTACGTATTGGTTTCACTCACACACGCGCTATCAGGAGCAGCGGGGCGTGTACGGCTCCATCGTGATTCAGCCGCAGCAGCCAACGGTTAAAGCCGATCATGATCTCGTGCTGCTGCTCTCGGACTGGACAAATGAGAACCCGGCCTATATCCTCAAAAACCTAAAGCGACAAAATGAGTGGTACACCATCAGGAAGGGGAATGCCCAGTCACTCAACCGGATCATCCAACACAAAGCGGTAGGGGCCTATCTACGCCAATCCATGCAACGTATGGCCCCGATGGACATCTCAGATGTGTATTACGAGCGGTTTTTGATCAACGGCAAAGACACCGTCCGTTATTCGGATATTAAACCGGGGCAGACGGTTCGTTTGCGCGTTATCAATGCCAGTGCCTCGACCTACTTCCACGTCAATTATGCCGGTGGCCCGATGAAACTAATCGCGTCAGACGGATTGGACGTGCAACCCGTTGAGGTAGATCGACGGCTAATCGCCATCGCCGAGACGTATGATTTCTTAGTGACGGTCCCTCAGAGTGGTGCCTTTGAAGTCCGGGCCTCCGCACAAGATGGTTCGGGATATGCAACCGCCCTGTTAGGCACCGGCCCTGTCCGCAACGCACCGGCGATTCCCCGCCCTGATCTCTATAAGCTAACAGCCAACATGAGTCGGATGGGCGGGATGCACATGGGGGCGATGAACATGGCTAAAGCCGATACAACGGCTCAGGCAAACACGGCCATGAACGGCCCCATAAAACATGATATGGCCGGGATGAATGGGGATTCAGCAAAACAGCCTGTTAACCCAACGAAGCCAGCGAAAAGCAAGCCGACAGTGGCCGAAATGGACCATTCGGCTATGAATCACGGCCAGATGGATATGAGTCGCTCGCAAGCTCATGAGCAAATAAATGGGGAGCAGGCTAAAAAACCGAGCAAGTCGAAGAAACCGACGGGTTCAATGGCGGGGATGACCATGACTGGAATGGATATGAGCAAGGACGGAAAGATGGGCATAACGGGCATGAATCACGGGCAGATGGACCATAGCAAGATGTCTATGAAAATGGACTCGATGCCTGCCAATCAAACGAATAGCAGAAAACCGGATGACATGACGGGCATGGACCACAGCCAGATGCAGCCCGACCAGACGCGGCCCGGCCAGATGAACATGGATAACAAGTCCGGTAATATGGCTGGAATGAAAGGCATGAATCATGGCGGGATGGCCGGGATGTCGGATCAAGGCATGAGCATGATGGATGAACAGAACTCAATCGACTACAGCATCCTCAAGTCGCCGGAACCCGTCGTCTTCCCGGCGAATCGTCCTATCCGTGAAATACCACTGACCCTGACGGGCAATATGTTCCGGTACATATGGGGCTTCAACGGGCAGCCTTTGTCGCGAGCCGACATGATCCAGATTAGGCGCGGTGAGATTGTCCGTATTCGGATGATGAACAACACCATGATGATGCACCCGATACACCTGCACGGCCATTATTTCCGGGTATTGAATGGACAGGGACAGTATTCACCCTTAAAGCACACGGTGAACGTGTCACCGATGGAGAGCGTCACTATTGAATTGATGGCTGATGACGAAAAAGACTGGTTTTTTCATTGCCACCTGCTTTACCATATGCTCAGTGGCATGGCTCGCGTGGTCAGCTACGGTGATAAACCCGATTCTTCTATTGCCGCTATCCAGAAGCTACACCTTCGGGACATGCGTGATAATCAGCCGTTCGTGTGGGGGTACGTTCAGCCAGGCTATCCGCTCAATTATTACAGCTTGCGGGTCTCCAACAACAAAAACGCCATCGTCTCCGGGGGCGACCACGACTGGCGCACGAATCGGTTTGAAGTTGATCTAGACTATGAGCGATATTTCGGTGACTGGTTTCGCGTCTTTGCCGGTGTTGATGCGGGGAACGAGGAGTTCTTGCGCCGACTGGAGCCGGGTGCCGATGGGCAGACGATTGGTGGTCGGCGAATCGTGCGGGCAGTGGCTGGCATTCGCTACATGCTGCCGTTTTTAATAGACTCAGAAGTGAAAGTAGATGCACGGGGCAACGTTCGCTTCCAGTTAACGGGTCAGCAAAAACTCTTCCCCCGGCTGGACTTGCAGTACCAAACGCAGTGGTTAATCGGCTCCTACGTGCGGGCGCACGTGGAGTTGCAATACACAGTCAGCAAAAATCTCTTTCTGCATACCGATTACGACACACGCTACCGAACGGCAGGCGCGGGTCTGGGCTATAATTTCTAAAAACCAGACGAGTAATTAACCAAACCGGCCCGTACAACATCCTGACGTTGTACGGGCCGGTTTGACTTAAACAATAAAGCCTACCCTTTCAAGCTATTTTCCAGCTTTTTAAGTTGGGCAATCTCTTTCGTTTGCTGGTTGATGACGTTGTTCGCCATCGCCTTCATCGTCGAAGTTTTGCCGCTCGGCGGCCCGGCTTCTTTCAAAAACGCACGTGCCATGTCCACGCCCTGCTGATGATGCTGCGCCATCATGCTGGCAAAATCATGATCGACGTTGCCGTTCATGGAATGGTTGCCGCCATGCATAATCTCCATGCCTTTTTGGCCCAATTTAGACGACGAGGTCTGCGGCTTATGGCTTTTCATGAACTGATCCAGTTCGCCAATTTCTTTCTGGTTACTGGCTTTGATTTTTGTTGCCAGAGCTTTGACCTGGGCGTTCTTTCCCTGTTTAATTTCCAGATCGGCCATCTCAACCGCCGACTGATGATGCATCTTGAGCATCATAGCAAAGTCATGGTCGGGATCGCCGGTCATTTTCATGCTCATCATCTTGCTCATGCCTGATTGCATGGATTGCATCATGGCGTTGCTGGCTGACGACTGACTGCTTTGCGCCATTGATGGTTGAGCGAGAAATAGGGCTGCACACACGGCAGCGATACTTAGTGAATTGGTTCTCATTGTCGTTGAAGTCGAGAAAGTGTGACGATTAATAATTCTTGTTGGCTTTCAGCCAATCTTGCAACATGCCGATTTCCTTTTTCTGGTCCTCGATGATCTTGGTCGCCATCTGCCGGATCTGGGCATCATCGCCGTATTTAAGTTCTGACATCGCCATTTCCAGCGCACTCTGGTGGTGGTCGATGAGGAGTTGGGCGTAATCCACATCGGAGTTACCCGTCAGGATACGAACGTCCTGTGCCCGCATCATCTTCATCATCGACTCCATCTCTTCGGCGTTGTAGGTCGGCCCGGCGGGGATGGGAACAGCCTTGTGGCTTTGCAGGAACTGGGCAAACTGAGCAATCTCAGCCGTCTGCGCGTTGATGACCTGTTGGGCCATTGCTTTCATCGCCTGATTGTCACCCGACTTCAGTTCCTCGTTCGACATGTCGATGGCTCCCTGGTGGTGCATCCGCATCATCATGGAGAAGTCGTGATCGGGGTCGTTGGTATCGGTCATCTTGTCCATCTCAGCCATCATCCGGTGGTTGATCTGCTGATAGACGTTGGCATCGTGTGCCTGGGGCTGTAGCCCTTTGTCATTGTTACAGGCAGCGATTACTACTGCCATCAAGCCCGCAAGGCCAGGTCGTTGAATCCAATGTAGTTTCATGTCGTTGAGTAAGCGCGGCTGAATGAGTCATCCGCCTGTCTAATTAACCAACTCATTCGGTAGAGGTTATTACAACATTGGCAGTCTGGCTTTACAAAATTTATAGAATGTCGTAGCCTGTTACGGACCCCGATTTGATTATTTCGGCCTAAAGAAAGACTTTGTAGGTTTATCTGCTTATCAATCCGGTAACCTATGGCTTTTGCCCAACTCCTTGACGAATACAAACAAAATCCCGACTTAACCTATCACACCTGGTTCCTGCACAATGAAGAGCGGCTGAAGGCGTTTCGCTCGATTCGACGCGGGGTGTTGCAGGTTATCAGCGACATCAAGGACGGTACGTTCCCTAACGATTTCAAGGGTAGTTCCTTAGAGTTTGTACTCACCTGCATCACTGAGCAGAAGCAGGTTTTTGAAGGAGCCTCGCACCCATTTTACTGGAAACCCAAGCTACGGATTCCCGACATCTACGAGAATCAGGATCACAAACGCTATTTCGGACAGTTTCTGGAGTGTTGCCTGAAAGCCACCAAACCGGAGACCGTCGTCGCTGAAATTAAGCGGCTCGACAGCTACCGCATCAAAGGGCTGGGGCCTGCTGTCGCCAGCATTCTGTATTTTCTGCATCCAACCTGGGTTCCACCTTTCAACACAGCGATTGTCAACGGCTACAACCGGCTATTCGGAGAACGCCGGAAGCTCGGCTCGTGGACTGAATATTTAGCGATTCGGGAGAAGCTGCTGACCGTCAATCAGGAGCACCGTCAACAACTGTCCAATGATCTGGGTGCGCTGGCGGGGTTGCTGTTTGAGGTAGGTATGGGCAACCTGTTGGCTCCCGATGTCGCTGATCAGCCAGCTATTGAACGTGAGAAAATTGAGAAACAGTTGTCAAAACGCCACAAGGAAGTCGTCAGCGATCAACAGGAAGAGCAGGCTCATACGGAGATGCAACACCACCTACTGACTATTGGCCGAGCGTTAGGGTATGACGTAGCGGTAGCCCGCAACGACTTGTCGCGCCAATACAAAGGAAATGCGTTCTCGTTCGTCTGCCTACCGACCCTCCCCCAGCTTCCGGTTGCTTCCGAAACGGCTCAGACGATTGCGTTGATCGACGTGGTGTGGCTGGAAAAAGGCACGGGCCGATTAGTATGCGCGTTTGAAGTGGAAAAAAGTACGTCCATTTATTCCGGCATCCTTCGCCTAACCGACCTGACCTGCTCGCTTCCCGACCACGCTACCAAGCTATACTTAGTAGTACCCGATAGCCGTAAAAAAGAGGTGGAGCTACAACTGACCCGCCCGTCGATCCGCCAAACCAATACGGCTATTGGCTACATCCTAATGTCAGACCTACGTACCCACTGTGATGCCCTATGCCGGTTTGGCAATGACCATCGCGTACTGGAAAAGATCGCGCATATGGTGTAATTTATATGTTATTTACTTTTTGCCTACCTGTTGCATATACCGACAGCGTACCTTTGCATTCGTGAAGTGGATGACGATCATATTAGCCCTCTACGTGCTTGGCCTTTCTCTATGGCCCTGTGCGGATGAAGCTTTGCCGACGAATCGGCAAGAGCGGGGGGCTGCCTTGATCGCAGCATCAGCTCCTGTACCAGCCCCAGTGCACGACCACCATGATGCCTGCACTCCTTTCTGCACCTGCACCTGCTGCGCGGCTACGATCAGTATCACTCCGCACTTCAGCTACAAGGTAGTGCCCCCGGTTGAGCTTGTTTCGATAGCTACAGCCATTTTCCAGTACGTCCCTGTTCGCTGGGCATCTCCGCTTTCTGCCATCTGGCAACCTCCTCAACTTCGGGTCTGAACACCCTCGCCGTTCGCGTTGGATAGTATTGCTATGTCCTTTTGGGCGGTAGCAAGGCTGTCTGTATGCGTCCGGCACTTTCTCATTGTCCATTTGTTCAGACCCGATCATGCTGGATCGTATCATTCATTTTTCCATTCAGAATAAGCTCATCATCGGCCTCTTTACGCTGGCCCTGGTGATCTGGGGCGGCTACTCACTGAGTAGGCTGCCCATCGATGCCCTGCCCGACATTACCAACAATCAGGTGCAGGTGATTACCCAAAGTCCCGCCCTGTCGGCCCCCGATGTAGAGCGGCTAATCAGCTTTCCCATCGAGCAGACGATGGCTACCCTGCCTGACCTGATTGAGGTCCGTTCCATCTCCCGCTTTGGTCTGTCGGTCGTGACCATTGTCCTTAATGATGGGGTTGACATCTATTTAGCCCGCCAGCAGGTTTTCGAGCGACTGCAACAGGCCCGCTCCCAGATTCCTACCGACGCGGGTGATCCCGAACTGGCTCCGGTCACGACGGGTCTTGGTGAAATTTATCAGTACGTGATCCGGGCTAAACCCGGCTACGAAAAACGGTACCCGGCGATGGAACTGCGCTCGATTCAGGACTGGATCGTTCGGCGGCAACTGCTGGGCACTAAGGGCGTGGCCGATGTGAGCAGCTTCGGTGGGTTTTTAAAACAGTACGAAGTGGCTGTCGATCCCCAGCGGCTGCGGGCTGCGGGCGTGACGATGGATGATTTGTTCACCGCGCTTGAAAAGAATAACCGCAATACGGGCGGAGCCTACATTGATCGTCGCCCCAACGCTTATTTCATTCGCTCCGAAGGGTTGATCAACAACCTGCCGGACATCGGAAAAATCATGGTGCGCCGGAATCCAAACGGTATCCCGGTGCTGGTGCGCGACGTGGCGCAGGTGGGGCTGGGTTCGGCGGTCCGCTACGGGGCCATGACCCGCAACGGAGAAGGCGAAGTGGTGGGGGCCATCGTGATGATGCTCAAAGGAGCCAACTCCTCGGAGGTGATTGGCAACGTGAAGCAGCGCATCGAGCAGATCAAAAAATCGCTGCCCGAAGGAGTCGAGATTCACGCGTTCTTAGACCGTACCAAGCTGGTCAACCGCGCTATCGGTACCGTCGAGAAGAACCTCATCGAAGGGGCACTCATTGTCATCTTCGTGCTGGTGCTGCTGCTGGGCAACTGGCGGGCGGGGCTGGTGGTCGCATCCGTCATTCCGCTGGCAATGCTCTTCGCTGTCAGCCTGATGAACCTCTTTGGCGTATCGGGTAATCTGATGAGCTTAGGGGCTATCGACTTCGGGCTGATCGTGGACGGGGCCGTGATTATCGTCGAGGCCACTCTGCATCACATCGCCCTGAAGAATTACCGCCATAACCTTTCCCAAGCCGAAATGGACGAGGAGGTCTATGAATCAGCCAGCCGTATCCGTTCCTCGGCGGCTTTTGGCGAAATCATCATCCTCATTGTGTATCTGCCTATTCTGGCTTTAGTGGGTGTGGAGGGTAAGATGTTCCGACCAATGGCCCAGACCGTCGCTTTTGCCATTCTGGGGGCGTTTATTCTTTCCCTAACCTACGTACCAATGGCCTCGGCTCTGCTGTTGAGCAAGAAGCCCGTCAAAGAAGGAACGCGCAATATCTCCGACCGGATCATGGGCTTTTTTCACCGACTCTACGATCCAGCCATCCGCTGGACGTTGGGTCACAAAGGGTTGGTCGTGGGTTTGTCGGTTGGACTGTTTGCCGTCGCCCTGTTCATCTTCAGTCGATTGGGTGGCGAATTCATTCCGCAGTTGGACGAGGGAGATTTCGCCGTCGAAACCCGCGTTATGACCGGAGCATCCCTGTCTCAATCGTCCGATGCGTCGCTTCAGGCGGGACGGGTGCTGAAGGAAAACTTTCCTGAAGTGGTGGAGACCATTGGCAAAACCGGCGCGGGCGAAATACCCACCGACCCTATGCCTATTGAAGCCACCGACCTGATGGTCATTCTCAAAGATCGAAGCGAGTGGACCTCGGCCAGTAGCCGGGAAGAACTGGCGGAAAAGATGCAGCAAAAGCTGAACCAGATTCCGGGCGTAAGTTTCGGCTTTCTGCAACCCATCCAGATGCGATTCAGCGAACTGATCTCCGGCGTGAAGCAGGACATCGCCGTGAAGCTGTACGGCGAAGACCTCAAGGTTTTGGCCGACTATGCGGCCCGGATTGGCCGGGTGGTGGGTACGGTACCGGGTGCTGAAGACCTCTACGTGGAACAGGTATCGGGACTGCCCCAGATTGTGGTGAACTACGACCGCGATGCGCTGGCCCGCTTTGGCCTATCCGTCGAAGATGCCAACCGGTATTTGCAAGCCGCGTTTGCCGGGTCGTCGGCGGGCTTGGTCTATGAGGGAGAACGGCGGTATGATCTGGTGGTGCGTTTGCAGGCGCAAAGTCGTCAGCGACTCGAAGACGTGCAGAATCTGCTGGTGACTACGGTAGATGGGCAGACCGTACCCATGAACCAGCTTGCCAACATATCGTTTCAGAATAGCGTGAACCAGATTCAGCGCGAGGATGCCAAACGGCGCATCATCGTGGCCTTCAACGTGCGGGGCCGCGACGTGGAGAGCGTGGTGAATGAACTACAACGCAAGATTGATGCCCAGATCAAATTGCCGGTTGGGTATTACGTGACTTACGGTGGGCAGTTTCAGAACTTACAGGAAGCCAAAGACCGGCTTAGTATCGCCGTGCCGGTGGCACTGGGACTGATTTTTCTGCTCCTGTTCTTCACCTTCGGCTCCGTGCGGCAGAGCCTGCTGATCTTCTCAGCCATTCCGTTATCGGCGATTGGAGGTGTGATGGCCCTCTGGCTACGGGGCATGCCATTCAGTATCTCGGCGGGTGTGGGCTTCATTGCGCTTTTCGGCGTAGCCGTGCTGAACGGCATCGTGTTAATCGGCGAGTTCAATCACCTCAAAGACGAAACCGACCTGGACTTGCGTGATCGAATCTTGCAGGGGACGGCCACTCGACTTCGCCCCGTAATGATGACCGCACTGGTAGCTTCGCTGGGCTTTCTGCCGATGGCCTTGGCCACTACCGCCGGGGCGGAAGTACAGCGTCCCTTAGCCACCGTCGTTATCGGGGGGCTGGTCTCAGCTACGCTTTTAACCCTGCTGGTGCTGCCTTGTCTGTACTGGTGGGAGCAAACAACCGGGGGCGCGAACGCCTTTGGAAAAAAGAAACTGGCAGTTGCTCCGGCAACGGCGGGCCGGATAGCAACCTGGCTGCTGATCGGGGCGTTGGTTGTGGGCGGAACGGGCATAGCCCAGGCACAGGTTCCTCAACTCGCTGTCGGCCCTCTGACGCTGGAGGTAGCCCTGCAACAAGCCACCACCAACAACGGCACAGCCCGGATCAGTGCTCTGGGCATCGCTCAGCAGCAAACGGGTCGCCGGGCGGCCCGCGACATCGGGGCCACTGGCTTCGGCTGGACCGGAGGGCAGTATAACAGCATCAACTTCGACAACAACTTCACCATCACCCAGAGCTTGCCCAACCCCAAGTTGGTGCGGCAATTAGGTCGGCTGGCCGACGCGAGTGTGGCGGGAGCTGAGGCACAAGGACGGCTCACGCAGAATGGCCTACGGGCGCAGGTCAAAGCCGCCTATTTCGATTTGTTGTATGTAACCGAACGCCGACGGTTGTTGCGGGCACAGGATAGCCTGTTGGTCGCCTTCCGTTCAGCAACGGAGTTACGCTTACGAACCGGTGAGGGTACAGCGGTTGAGGTCGCTACGGCCACCAATCAGTTGGGCGAAATCAGAAACGCCCTGGCGCAGACCGAAGCCGACCGGCAGATTGCCCTCAGTCGCCTGCAAACCTTGCTCAATACCAACCAGCCCGTTAGTCTCTCCGACTCGACCCTGACGCGCCGGGCGTTACCGGCCCTGACCGACTCGGCGACGCTGGCCCAAACGCCCGAACTGGCCCTGTTGCGCCAACAGATTGAGATAGCTGCCCGTCAAACCGACGTGGAGCAGGCCCGGCTGCTGCCCTCTTTTTCGGTGGGCTACTTCAACCAGTCGCTCATCGGCACGTACCTGGTTGGGCAACAAGAAGTGTATTACGGAGGAGGTCGGCGATTTCAAGGGGTGACAGCGGGCGTAGCCATCCCCATTTTCCGAAAACCCCAGCAGGCTCGCGTGGAAGCAGCCCGGCTGGGGCAGCAAATGGGCGAGGCTACGCTGGCCCTGACGCAACGTAATCTACAGGGCGAACTACGTGCCACTATTCAGGAGATTCGCAAGCTGCAAAGTTCGCTCACGTACTATGAGCAAACGGGTCTGCCTACCGCCCGGCTACTGGCCGACAAAGCGGGCGTGGCCTTTCGGGCGGGCGAAATCGGCTATCTCCAGTATTCGCAAGCCCTCACGCAGGCTTACCAGACCCGCGCCAGCTACGTCGATGTGCTGAGTGCCTACAATCAATCCGTCATTCGCTTAGAACAACTGCTGGGCTTACCCTGAGAAAACTCATGAAACGAATCTTGTTTAGTATCAGCTTGTTATGGCTGACCACTGGGTGCGGGGACACCGCCCAAAAAGAAGGAGAAGCAACTACGACAGACAGTAAACCGGCTGCTGAAAAACCCCATGAAGAACCTCCAGCGGATGTTGTGGAACTGACCGATGACCAACTTCGGATCGGTGCGGTCAGTTTGGGCAAGGTGGAGTACCGCAATCTGGGTCAGTTGTTGCCCGTCAATGGTCGGCTGGCCGCCCCCGCCCAGAGTCAGGTGGCGATCACCGCCCTGCAAGGCGGTTTCGTGCGAAGCTTACCCCTGCTGCCGGGTCAGCCCGTGCGGAAAGGGCAAATGCTGGCTCGTATTGAGAACCCGGATCTGGTGCAGTTCCAGCAGGACTACGCCGAGAATCATAGCCGACTAACGTACTTAGATGCTGAATACGCTCGTCAGAAGGAACTCAGCGAACAGAACGTGAGTGCGCTGAAGGTGTTCCAGCAAACGGCATCCGAGCGAAATCAGGTACGTTCTCGCTTAGGGGGGCTGGCCCAGCGGCTACGGCTGGTGGGGCTTTCGCCCCAGGCGGCCCTGGATGGCAAGTTCAGTGCCACATACGTCGTTGTGGCCCCTGTATCGGGCATTGTTACTGACGTACCCGCTACAGTAGGGCAGTACGTGCAGCCCGCCGACGTGATGGCCCGCCTAACCAGTAGCCAGGGGCTATACGCGGAACTGACAGTATTTGAGAAAGACCTGCCTCAGCTCCGGGAAGGGCAGCGGGTCAGCCTTCGACTCAATAACGAAGGCGGTCGCGAGCGCGGTGGGCGCATCACCTACATCAATCGAACCATCGAAGCCGACCGGTCGGTGCGGGTCGTGGCTCGGCTCGACCAGCCCGATGCCCGCCTGGCCCCTAACACGTTTTTGAAGGCCAGCTTAGACTTGGGCGACAGCCGGGTAACGGCCCTGCCCGAAGGGGCCATTGTATCGGCAGAGGGGAAGGATTACATCTTCATCGTCACCGACGAGAAGGCCCCTGAAAAGCATGAGCATGAAGAAGGGGAAGCCGGACATAATGAGAAGGAAGATCACGATCATAAGGAAGGCGAGAAAGAACAGCACGGTACGGCTTTCAAACAGATTCCGGTGCGCCGGGGTGTAACGGAGGGCGGCTACTCGCAGGTGACACTGCCCGGTACACTCGATTTGAGCAAGGTGCAGGTCGTGGTGAAAGGCGCGTTTGCGATCCTCTCGCAGCTACAGGCTGCCAGTGGCGAAGAGGAAGGTCACGCTCACTAAGGACCGCTCATTACGGCCAAAACTGAATTCAAGATGCAAACAGAAGACAACGTACTTCTCACGCCCACAGGCCACCAGTTTCACCTGCACGCCCGTGATGGCATCCGGTCGGTACGCATCGACCGGGTGGTTTCTGAGAATGATTTATCGTTCGCGCACTACCCTGCCTTGTCGCTATCGGTCTATGACGAGGCTAATTTCCTGCTACGGAGTGAGGAATTGCACGCCCATGTTCAGCCCGGCGAGCCGTCACAGGCTCACTTGAGCAAAACGTTCGCCCTGTGGGAAAGCCTGACTATTGGCATCGACACGCACGGAGAGGCATTTGATTTTTTGCTTCGGGTGTACTATACCATTAACCCAGACTAAGCGAATAACTTCT
Organism: Fibrella aestuarina BUZ 2; assembly: GCF_000331105.1. Classification (NCBI taxonomy): domain Bacteria; kingdom Pseudomonadati; phylum Bacteroidota; class Cytophagia; order Cytophagales; family Spirosomataceae; genus Fibrella; species Fibrella aestuarina. Next base: position 130,188 of record NC_019012.1, read on the forward strand.
GTAGCTGGTCAAATTAAAAGAACCGTCACTGATTGTGTCCCCCCTCTTTCAGCAAATCATTCCCTACGCGCTGTTGCCCACCCTCGCCCTGACAGGCGGGGGGCTGGTCGCCCTGTTTGTACGGTTTGGCGTTCAGGTACGTTCGGCTATTCTGCACTTCGCGGCAGGTGTTGTCTTCTCAGTAGTTGCCGTCGAGATCCTGCCTGATGTAGTGCGGCTGCACGATCCGGTGCTAACGGCGGTTGGCTTTGGCGCAGGTATTGGCCTGATGCTGCTGATTCGCCGACTAACCCAATCGCCCGAGGAGGCTACCACGAAAGTGACCGGTAAACAGTTGGGCGAATCTACGGGGGGCAGATTTCCGATTGCGTTTCTGCTGGCCATCGGGGTAGATATTTTCATCGACGGGCTGCTGCTGGGTATTGGCTTCGCTGCCGGCGCTAAAGAAGGGGTATTGCTGGCTTTCGCCCTGGCGGTTGAAGTACTTTCGCTGGGACTGGCTACGGCCACCTCATTGACCGAGGATGGCGTTCCGCGTTCCCGCATCATTCGGCTACTGTTGGGTCTGTCATCCTTGTTCTTTGTCAGCACAGTAGGCGGGGCAACCCTGTTGCACAACCTGCCCGAAACGGGCCTGGACGTGGTGCTGTCGTTTGGGCTGGCTGCGCTCTTGTTTCTGGTCACGGAAGAATTGCTGGTCGAGGCCCACGAAGGCGAAGAAAAGCCCTGGCTGACGGCTACGTTCTTCGCCGGGTTCCTCTTGTTTTTAATTCTGGGCATGGTCGCTTAATGGCGTTCCGCCCCTAAACCGTATTGGGCGATGTACAAGGTTTTGCTTAACCAACCGGGTCGGTTGGCCCTGCGCGTGGCCGACTTCATTACGCCGGAGGTGTATTTCGAACTCCGTCCGCTGCTGGATACGACCCTACATAGTGCCGCCGAATCCCGCTTGTATTGGGAAATGGAGTATTTCCGGGGCTGGCAACCGGATGAACTCTGGCGGGATTTGCAGTTCGACCTAACGGTCCCGGCTGATTTCACCCGCATTGCGCTGGTGGGTACGCCGGACAACATCGCGTTGATTACGCCGGTCATGCAAACGATTTTCCGGGCTGAACTCCGAAGCTTCTCACCCGACCAGAAAGAAGCGGCCTGGCAGTGGTTCGGCGATTCTAAGCTACCCATGCCAGCTAAATGACAGTAATCAGACTAACCAATCTTTTGTGATGGAAACACAAACGAAAATACCCCAAAGCCCGTCGGCTTTTTTCGACCGGATAGCTAACCGGGTCACGCACCTGACCGGTAGTTCGGGAGCCTTTATGACCGCCTGCGCGGTGGTGCTAATCTGGGGGTTGACCGGGCCGTTGTTCAACTACTCCGAAGATTGGCAATTGGTCATCAACACCGGAACAACGATCATCACCTTCCTGATGGTGTTCGTTATCCAGAAAGCCCAAAACAAGGATGCCCTGGCGGTGCAACTCAAGCTCAATGAACTGATTGCGGCCACGAAAGGAGCCTCGAACCGGTTGGTAGCGGTCGAGAAGCTGACGGATGAGGAACTGGCGGTGCTTTGTCGGCACTACGAGACGATGGCCGAAGTAACCCGGCAAGCGAGTGACTTACGTAAGTCGCATTCGGTAGAGGAAGCTATCGAAGAAGCCCAGCAGAAGCTGACCAGTGATCCGTCGTAAATATTAATCCTGCTCTTTCTCCTCAGAACTGTTCCAACTACTCATCAAATGAACAAGAGAAAACCTTATCAAACCCGGCTGTCGGCCTTGTCGCGGTCACTGATTGCTCTATCCGTGGGTGGGTTAGTGTGGTGGTTGATGGCCGGGCGGCTGGGCTGGCAAACCCGGTTGTTGCTGGGCTGGCTGGCCTATGCCCTGACTGTACTGGTGCTGATCTGGCTGGTCATCGGCTGGGCTGATGCCCGGCAAACAGCGCAGCGGGAGGATGAAAGCCGCCCGGCCATTTTTCTCTTTACGGTCGGAGGGGCGTTGGTTAGTTTGCTGGCCGTAATTCTTCTGTTAGGTTCAGTCAAGGGGCTGTCCGATTCCGAAGCGACGCGGCACGTCGTACTGTCGGGACTAACCGTAATTAGTTCGTGGCTCCTGACGCACAGCATTTTTACGCTGCACTACGCGCACCTATACTATGACCCTGACGAGACGGACCGGGTGGGTGGACTGGACTTTCCGGGCGACGAGCCGCCCGACTACCTCGATTTCGCCTACTATTCATTTGTTGTCGGTATGACGTTTCAGGTGTCGGACGTAGCTGTGACCGCCAAACCGATTCGGCGACTGACCCTGCTGCACGCTGTTTTGTCTTTTGCCTTCAATTCGCTCATCATCGCCCTGACCATCAACACGGTTTCCAGTCTGCTGTAAGTCAGTTGGCACAAATCATCCTTATTGATGCAATCCTTAACCGAACAAATTCACCAGGAACTTGCCGAAGCCCAAACGGTGCTCAGCACCTTCATGGCTGACGCGGAGAACATAGCCGCCATTGAACGAGCCGCCCGGCTGATGGCCGATGCGCTTAAGCAGGGCGGTATGGTTATGAGCTGCGGCAATGGCGGTTCCCTGTGCGATGCCATGCACTTTGCCGAGGAGCTATCGGGCCGCTATCGGAACGACCGCTCAGGGTTGGCGGGGCTGGCTATTGCGGACGTGAGTCATCTGACCTGCGTGGGCAATGATTATGGCTACGAGTTCGTCTTTTCCCGCTTTATCGAAGGGTTGGGCCGACCGGGGGATGTGCTGCTTGGCCTCAGCACGAGTGGCAATTCGGCTAATGTGGTCTGGGCCGTTAAAGCGGCCCGGCAGCAAGGTATGGCAGTGGTCCTGCTGACGGGAAAGGATGGTGGTAAGCTGGCAGGGCAGGCCGACGTAGAGATTCGGGTACCCCATTTTGGCTATGCCGACCGGATTCAGGAAGTACACGGTAAAGTGATTCACGTGCTGATTCTGCTGATCGAGCAGTTGACCCAGGATAAAGGCACCCTATAACACCCGGATAATGAACCCAGCACCCCCACAAACCCAATCGGCTACGGGCCGCTACAACAAAAATCTACGGATTGTCTTTGGCCTGACATTCACCTACTTTCTGGTGGAAGTGGTGGTCGGCTACTGGACCAACAGCCTGGCCCTCCTCTCAGACGCAGCCCATATGCTCACCGACGTGATCGGCTTGGCCCTGGCCCTGTTTGCCAACTGGATGAGCCGCCGACCCATCACGGCCCGGCGCAGTTTTGGCTTTTACCGGCTGGAGATCCTGTCGGCTTTTGTCAACGCGCTGATCCTGATTGGCATTTCGCTGTATATCCTGGTTGAAGCCTATGGCCGGTTCCGCAATCCGCCCACCGTGGACAGCAGCAACATGACACTGGTGGCGTTTGTCGGGCTGCTCATCAACGTACTGGGTATTTATTTGCTGCGACAGGGGGCCAAGGACAGCCTGAACGTCAAAGGGGCTTTTCTGGAGGTGGTCAGCGATTTGCTCAGTTCGGTGGGTGTTATTGCCGCCGGTCTGATCATGACTTACACCGGCTGGTACTACGCCGACCCCTTGTTTAGTGCCATCATTGGCTTGTTCATCCTGCCCCGGACGCTGAAGCTCATGATGGAATCGGTCAACATTCTCTTGCAGGGCACCCCCGACGACTTAGACGTTGCGGTGGTGGAGCAGACCATCAATGCCGTATCAGGCTTCAGCAACGCCCATGACCTGCATATCTGGACCCTTACGTCGGGTATCGTTGTCATGAGCGGTCACGTGGTGGCCGACGCATCGCTGACGACGACCGATCTGACGGCCCGGCTGGAAACGGTAGCAGGTCAGCTCAATGCCCGGTTCAATATCAATCACATTGCCCTGCAACCCGAACGGGCCGGGCAATGTACCAACAGCTTGACGACACTATAAACCGACCGAAAAAGAGTAAAATGGCGACTAAGACACCAATAACTACCGGGCAACCATGCTGCTGAACCGACCGATTCCGTTTTCGTTTTTGCTGGGTCAGATTCGTTACGAAGCCCTGGGGGTATTCGTTTTCGCCAACCTGATGTTTGCGCTTCGGCATTACGTGGGTTTGGAGTATCTATCAATCCCGCTGGCCATTCCCGCCCTGATGGGTACGTGCATCTCATTATTATTGGCGTTCCGCACTAATCAGGCTTACGAACGTTGGTGGGAGGCCCGCGTCATCTGGGGGGGCATTGTCAACGATAGCCGGACGCTCATCCGGCAGTTGCTCACATTTCTACCGCTCGACACAACGTCGAGAAGTGCCGTGCAAACCATGGCCCGACGGCAGATTGGTTGGTGCTACCTACTGGGACAGACCCTGCGCGGTCAACCTGTTGAAAAACTCATCCAAACGTACCTGCCGGAGGAAGAGCAGGCCACTATGCTGAGTGCAGCACACCGGCCCTTAGCCGTGTTGCAAGCCCACGCTGACCAGCTTCGGGAATGGTACCGGGCAGGCCAGCTAACCGACATTCAACTGGCCCAGGTGGATGCCACCTTATCCCGGCTGACCGATGCGATGGGCCGTTGTGAGCGCATCAAAAACACGGTCTTCCCCAAAACATACACCTTCTACCTCCAGGTATTCATCATTCTGTTTACGGCGATGCTCCCCTTTGGCTTTGTGGAGAGCCTGTTTTTCGTTGAGGTGCCGCTGGTAACTCTGATTGCCTCCGCCTTCTTTCTGATTGAGAAGAGTGCCATCCAGTTGCAGGACCCCTTCGAGAATCGTCCGACAGATACGCCGATGACAGCTATTGCCGAGGGTATTGCCGGAAGTTTATCTCAGTTAACAGGTGCATTTGTCGTCGAACAGCCGACTGAGCTATCTAAATACTATAAACTCTGAATGAATCATGTATGTACTGGGTCATCTGATACAACTTTTAGTCGGCATTGCGTTGACGATAACCTTGATGGGATGGTGCCTGTATCGGCTGGCAATTCTCATTGGGCTGTTCATTCCCCAAAAACGACCTAAACGGCCTGTGCGTCAGGGCATGGGCAATCAGGTGGTCAGGCCACTCAACAATGAGCAGAAACAGCGTACTAGAAGCAACATACCCCGGCGCACACTGTACTCCGCCCGGCGGGAGCGAAACTAACAAAACCAAGACAGAATTATGGATGTAATCTTGTATGGTAGCCTGACGCTGAGTCTGCTCCACGCTCTGATTCCCAGCCATTGGCTTCCGTTTGTGACCATCGGCAAAACGGAGCGGTGGAGCCTGCGGCAGACGCTGACCGTCACCGCCATTGCGGGGCTGGCTCACACCGTCAGTACCACCCTGCTGGGTGTGCTGGTGAGTCTGGCGGGCTGGCAACTGGCCGAGAACTATCATGACCTATCAGAACGGGCCATTCCGTTGCTGCTCATAGCGTTAGGGCTGTGGTACCTCATGCAGCACCTGCGTCACCGGCACGTTCACGACCATATCGAAGCGGGAAAAATAAACCGGAAACGTTCGTTTGCCGCCCTGCTATTTTCACTCGTTGCGGCCATGTTCCTGTCACCCTGTCTGGAAATCGAAGCTTACTTCCTCAGCGCGGGCGCGAAGGGATGGGAAGCGGTCGGTCTGGTGGCCCTCATCTACAATGTAATCACGCTATCAGGTATGCTCCTGATGGTATCGCTGGGCCGTCGAGGCTTGCAGCAGGTCAACCCGCGTTGGTTCGAGCATTACGAAAACCTGATTACCGGCCTGACGCTCGTGGGGCTGGCCGTATTTAATTTTTTCATTGACATCTAACCAAATGAACATGGCACACAATCACAATGGTCCGGCACATAACCATGACGAAGATGATCACACACACGATGATGTGGAGTTGATTGAAGAAGGCACCACACCAGCCGCCGATGCCGCTCCGGCTAAAAAAGGCCCTGAACAAACCTGGCGTACCTACGCCCCGGCTATCAGCAGTTTGGTGCTGTTGCTAGGGGGTATTGCCTTGGATAACTACGCAATTGACTGGTTCAAAGACCCCGTGCGGCTTATCTGGTACGTTGTGGCGTATCTGCCCGTTGGCTGGCCGGTGCTGCGCCGGGCGTGGAGCAGCAGTATTCGGGGCGATGTGTTCACCGAGTTTTTCCTGATGAGCGTGGCTACCCTCGGCGCGTTCGCCATCCGCGAATACCCCGAAGGCGTAGCTGTTATGCTGTTTTATACCATCGGCGAGTTGTTTCAGGATGCCGCCGTGTTGCGGGCGCGACGGTCTATCAAGGCACTTCTGGACGTGCGCCCTGATGAGGTAACAGTTCTCAAAAATGGGAAAGTGCAGGTTGTAAAAGCCGCAACCGTTGCTGTCGGCGATATTATACAGATCAAGCCGGGCGAGAAAGTGGGGCTGGATGGGACCATGCGTTCCAATTCAGGTACGTTCGATACAGCGGCCCTAACGGGGGAGAGCGTACCGCGCACCATTGAGAAAGGCGAAGCGGTGCTCGCGGGGATGATCAACCGGCAGTCGTTAGTGGAGATGGACGTTACCACGCCCTATCAGGATTCCAAGCTGTCGCGTATTTTAAAGCTGGTACAGCAGGCAACAGGCCGCAAGGCGCAGACGCAGGAGTTTATCGCCCGCTTCGCCAAAATCTATACACCGATTATCTGTCTTTTGGCCGTGCTCATTACGGTTGTTCCGTATTTCTCCGTAGCCGACTACCGCTTTGCCGACTGGCTGTATCGGGGCCTCGTCTTTCTGGTGATTGGTTGCCCGTGTGCGCTTGTCATTTCTATTCCGCTGGGTTACTTTGGTGGGATCGGTGCCGGATCGCGACAGGGTATTTTGTTCAAAGGGTCGGTCTTTCTGGACCTGATGACGCAGGTGAGAACCGTTGTGATGGACAAAACGGGTACGTTAACGAAGGGCGTGTTCAAGGTGCAGGAAGTCAAGCCTGAAGGAATTGATGCCCCTACGCTGGCCCGACTGACGGCGGCCCTGGAAAGTAAATCGACGCACCCCGTCGCCACTGCGATTCTGGAATATGCCCGTTCAAGTGAACCAGAAAGCGATTTGGACAACGTACCTGTGGCTGACGTGGAAGAGATTGCCGGACATGGCCTGCGTGGTGTTGTGGAGGGTAAGCAGATGCTGGCGGGCAATGCCAAACTACTCCGTAAATTCAACGTACCATTCGACGAGAACCTGACAAAAATTCCGTACACCATCGTCATGACGGCCCTCGACGGGCAGTTTGCGGGCTATTTCACCATCGCCGACGAAGCCAAGCCCGACGCTGCCAACGCAGTGCGCCGATTAAAAGCTGACGGCATCCGCACGGTGATGTTGTCGGGCGATAAGTCGGCGGTGGTCGAGGCCGTAGCTCGGCAGGTTGGCGTGGATGAGTTCCACGGCGATCTGTTGCCCGAAGACAAAGTAACCCAGGTTGAACGGCTCAAAGCCGATTTAGCAGGCAATTCAAAAGCGAAGTTGGCCTTTGTAGGCGATGGGGTCAACGATGCACCTGTGGTGGCATTGGCCGACGTGGGCATGGCGATGGGCGGTCTCGGCTCCGATGCTACCATCGAAACCGCCGACGTGATTATCCAGAACGATGAACCTTCTAAGATCGCTACGGCGGTTGAGATTGGCCGGGCTACGCGCCGGATCGTCTGGCAAAACATTACCCTGTCTCTAGTAGTCAAAGCCATTGTACTGGTGCTGGGTGCGGGGGGTATTGCCACTATGTGGGAAGCCGTTTTTGCTGACGTGGGTGTAGCGATGCTGGCCATTCTGAACGCCGTTCGAGTGCAGAACCTGAAGTTTTCGTAGTCTTTACACATATACCAATTAACTGGGTGGAATGCCGCCCCAACGAATCATGGCACTACCATTAAAACAACTGACGACTAGCGCGTTTCTATTGCTACTTCCTCTGCTGACGAATGCACACGGCTACTGGATGGAACTTTCCGGTTCCGGCAAGCCCAGTAGCGAAGTAATCGTCAAAATCTACTTTGGTGAGTACGAAAACAACCTGCGCGAGAAAGGCGACCGGCTGAACGGCATGAAGGATTTCCGGGCGTATTACCTCGACTCATCGGGTCAGCAACAACCCCTCACGCTCACGCAGACTGAAACCTGCTGGGAAGCCCGCTTCACCCCTGCCAAAGCAGGTCGGTATCAAGTGGTTGGAATCAACGATACCCGTGAGGTACAGGACTGGATCAAATACGGCATGGGCGTGGTACGCCCGATGGAATATCTACGGGCTGACTACTTGGCGGGTAACGCCCTTGATGCTATCGCCCCCTTAACCGACATAGACGTAGTGGCCCGCCCACTAAACGGACAGATGGTGCTGACTGCCTACGCGAAGAAAACGCCAACCGCTAAAACCAAACTGACGGTGCTGAATTCACAGGGTTGGGAAAAGACGCTCACCACTGGGGCTGATGGTACAACGCGGTTTACACCATCAGGACCGGGTATCTATATCGTTGAAGCCGAGCAGATGGACAAAACACCGGGGCAGTATAAGGACAAAGACTATGCCGCCGTGCGGAGCAAATATGCGATGACCTTGCGAGTTGAATAGCCCAAACTCAGGGGAAAGTAAGTCAAATAAAAAAGCGGTTGTAGCAACTTGCTACAACCGCTTTTTAGTGGAAGTTTGGTCAGGCAATCGGGTCACTGTGGGTTTTGTCGTGTCCTTCGGCATGGTGTTCGGCAGCGGCTTGGGCGTGTTGATCGGCCAGATTATGATGCCCGTAAGCCTGATAAGCCTCGTGGGCTTCTTTTTCGTGTTCACCTGCTTCGTGCAACTCCTGAGCTTTCTGGTGATGTTTGGCCGCTTCCCCAAAGTGATAAGCTGCTTCTTTGTGATGTTCGTGTGCCATGTTATTGGACGGGTTTTGATGTTCGTTGTGTTAACCTAATCGATTAGTGGATGTTTTGTAAAGTTATCGGGAGAAGCAATCGATCAATATTATGGCTGCAAGCCTGTTTCGACGATGCATTTATGTACGCTGGGTTTATCAACCAGCAGTCTCAGATTCACCGTTAGTAGATTGATAGCGCATGAGCCTACTGTAGGTAAGCAACTCAACTGAATGAAGCTACTCCTTGTTGAAGACGAAGCAAAACTGAACACGTTCATTGACCGGGGACTGACGGAAGAGGGCCACCGCGTCGATACGGCATATGATGGGCAAATCGGCTTGTCGATGGCTCTTGACGGCGACTACGACGTGGTTATTCTGGATGTGAACCTGCCCATCCTCAACGGGTTTCAGGTGTGCCAGCGGCTGCGGGTCGAGAAACCCAACGTACCCGTACTGATGCTGACGGCCCTGGGCAGTATGACCCACAAGAAAGAGGGCTACGGAGCCGGGGCCGATGATTACTTAGTTAAGCCCTTCGAGTTTGATGAGCTGCTGCTGCGGGTGCAGGCTCTCTACAAACGCTACCGAGAGGTAGGGGCGCACCGCGTATTGCAGGTGGCTGATCTGGAGCTGAATGTGGGCACCAAACAGGTGCAACGGGCGGGACAACTCATCAGCCTCACCGCTCGCGAGTACGCCCTGCTCGAATACCTCATGCTCAACAAAGGCCGCATCGTCTCGCGGGTCGATATTGCCGAGAAAGTGTGGGAACTCAATTTTGATACGAATACCAACGTCATCGACGTGTACGTGAACTACCTCCGGCGCAAGGTCGATAAGGGTTTTGAGCAGAAGCTTATCCATACCGTCGTGGGGATGGGATACGTGATGAAAGACCCGACAACGCGCTGATCATGCTCATCCGCACCCGGCTTACTCTGTATTTTGCGGGCCTGATGGCGGGGTTGTTACTGCTGGTGTCGGCGGGGGTATATCTGTTTGAGCGACAAAGCCAGCAAACGCTGTTCTACCAACGCTTGCAACGTAAGGCCGAAGCTACCGCGAAGGTATATCAGCAGAAAAACCGTCGGCTCGACAAAACCGATGAAATCCTGCTATTGACGCAGGAAAAACAGCATGAGGCCATCTTCGACGAGACCAATACGCTGGTATATTCAAGCGGTTCCTACACGTACTATCCGGTGTCGGCTCAGTTTCTCAATCAGGTTCGTACAGAACGTATTGTGCGGTTCCAAACGGACAATAAGCTGGGCGTAGGCATGTTTTTTCGCGGGGCATATGATCGCTTCACGGTTATTGTTACGGCAGAAGATACGTTCGGGCAGGCGCAACTGACTCTGCTACTACAGAATATGGGTTTGGTGAACGTGTTTGGTTTGTTGTTGGTGTTGGGTTTGGCGTGGCTGTTTTCCGGGCGGTCGCTGCAACCTGCCCAACACCTTATCAATGACATTCGGCACCTGAACATCGACCGGCTGAGTGAACGATTGCCCACGGGCAATGCCCGCGACGAAATCGCGCAGCTTAGTATTCAGTTCAACCACCTGCTGAGCCGGCTGGACAAGACCGTGCGACAAAACCGGGCATTTGTAACCAACGCTTCCCACGAACTACGTACCCCGCTGGCGAATTTGCTGGGTACGTTGCAGGTGTCACTCTCGCACGATCAGCAACCCGACAACCTGCGGGCCACCTTGCAATCGGCCATTGAAGAAGTGCAGTCGCTGATCCGGTTGGCGAATAACCTCCTGTTGCTGGCGGAGCTGGGCGTGGAAAATGACGCATCAACGCTGGCCTTCGAGGATGTACTGCTGACGGAACCCCTGTTGGATGCCGTGCAGGCGGTGCAGCGCAAATACCCCGACCACACCATCGATATCGTGCTTCCCGACGACAGCGAGTGCTGCCAGCTTACCGGCAACGCCGACCTGCTGACCGTCGCTCTGACTAACCTGCTGGAAAACGCCTGCAAATACTCGCCTGTTATTAAGCCTGTTCAGGTACGTTTACAACCCGTAACCGACGGGTCGGAATACAGTGTGCAGGATCGGGGCATTGGCATTCCGCCCGATGCGCTGCCCCACTTATTTACGCCCCTCTTCCGCGCCGACAATGCCCACCAAACCAACGCAGGGCATGGCGTAGGGCTGGCTCTGGTACAGCGCATTGCTCAACTACACGGTGGGCGGGTGAGCGTTAGATCAGAATTGGGCACAGGTACGACGTTTAGGCTTTGGTTACCGACAAACAAAGCCTGAACCGCATGAAACTATAAAATTGGCTTCAATTGTTTTACTAAAATGAAGCAAGAATACTCGATTAAACACCCAAAGCAGGATCAGCACAAGATTCCCCAAGTATATTTAAAACAGTTCGGGTATGTCGATCAAAATAATCAGTGGAAAGTATCGGTTCGAAATGCTGGTGAAAGTTTCACACGGCAGAAAAGTATCAAAAGCTTTACGGCAATTACAAATATTTTTGATATTAATAGCTATGATCCTATTATTCAACGAATTTTTGAAGATCAATTAAACTGCCGATTAGAAGATGGCTACCTTGACATTATTAATGATTTGGAATCGTTCGAGCAGCTTTCTGAAAAGTCACAGGCATATATATTGCAATTGGTAGCGAACCTAATGGCTCGTTCCGACTACTGGCGTAAGATCATTAGCGCACTCTGCGACAGCCCGAATAAGCCGCGATTCCTTAAGTTTTTGACGGGGCATCACTGCCGGAACGAGCAGGAATACAAGAACATTCACGAGCAGCCCTTTTATAAAATGTTAATGCAGGATGCATCTGATAAAGCCGTTAATCGGGTTTTGCTTTTTTTCATGGACCACTTAATGCTGCGATTATGGAATTATGAGATTGTTATTGTTCAGTCGCAGGAAGATAAACCTTGGTTCACCAGCACAAACCCAGTTGTTGTGAACCATCAGGTTCGTCACTTTGAGTTGTTTCCCTCAAGCAGCGAATTTTACTTACCACTTTCACCGAAGTACCTTGCTTATTTGCATTATCCTGGCTCAGATGATAAAGCTAATCCTCTTCGTGCATTACCAGCTAATTGCATTCATGTTGCATCGGATGATCAAAACTGGGATATACAACAACTGATTATGCGTAATCAGGCAGAATATGTGATAATCGCGGGGGAGCTTACGTATCGTGTAGATAAATAGGTCGATTCACATTAGAAACTTCTAATCTGCCACCAACTTTCTACTAATCCCGCCTACCGACGTTTGCCCAACTCAACGGGATAAACGCATCGACATGAGGGCGACCTACTTCTCCATTTTTCTGGCTTATCTGCTGAGTGCGTGGTTCATCCCCACCACCCGGCTGATCGCCCAACCCGCGCCCGCCGACTCTGTACTAACGCTGGCCCGTGCGCTGGAGTTGGCCGCGCAAACCTACCCCTCCATCCGGGGCAAACGAGCCGAAATTGAAGCAACCCGTGCCGATCTGGAAGCGCGTCGGGCGAGTTTTTTGCCCGCCGGGGCCGTACAGACGCAAGCCCTTTACGGTACGTCAAACAACGTGCGCGGGGCCACCTTTCCCAACGAAGGCACCACCAACAACGTCGCCAGTGGGATCAAGCCCAACGGACCCACCGCCGATGCTGTATGGACCAGCTTAGGGTCGCTCAACGTGAATTGGCGGGCCATCACGTTCGGGCGTAACAAAGCCGATTTGGCCGTCGCTCAATCCGCTATTTCACGGGCCGAGGCCGATTACCGGCAGGAGATGTTCGTCCAGCAGGTGCGGACGGCTGATACGTACCTGATGGCCCTCATCCTCGACCAGGCTGTGCGGGTGCAGCAGGCTAATCTGAGCAGAGTGCAGGCGTTTCGGCAGGTGATGCAGGCCAACACCCGGTCGGGCCTACGCCCCGGCGTGGACAGTGCTCTGGCCGATGCCGAATTGGCAAAGGCCCGCCTGCTGCTGCTCGACAGCCATCGCATGGCCCAGCAGCAGCGCGTCTTGCTGGGTCAACTGACGGGTCTGCCACCCAGTGCACAACGCCTGGACACGACTACGTTCAGGCAGCCTACGATGCCCATTTTAACGTACCCGGCCAACACCTTGTTAAGCCACCCCACGCTGACCTACTTCCAGCGGCAACTGGATGTCGATCAGGCGCAGATCCTCTCCATTCGTAAGTCAATATTGCCTGCCCTCTCGCTTAATGGCTCATTTTGGGCGCGGGGATCGGGGATTGCCGACAACCTGTCGCCAGAGGGTAATTTTGTCTATAACCCCTCGTTGGGGGCGGGTCTGCCGTTTCGGGTTGCCAACTACTTCGTTGGCCTGAGTACCGTCTGGCGGTTCACCGACTGGTTTCGCATTCGGCAGGAGACCAAAGCCCAGACACTACGTACCCTGGCCGATCAATCGCGCTACGACGAGCAACTGCTGGCCCTGCGCGCTCAGCAACAAACCGCCGATCTTCAGATACAGACCGCCCAGGAAGCCGCCCGGCAATCGCCCGTCCAATTGGCTGCGGCACAGGCGGCTTATGGGCAAGCGCAAGCCCGCTATGGTGCGGGGTTGGCAAATTTATACGAGTTCACGCAGGCGTTCACGCTGCTCAACCGGGCCGAAATTGACCAATCCGTTGCCATTAACAACGTCTGGCGGGCCTACCTGCTCAAAGCCGCTGCTGAGGGCGACATGGCCCCTTTCCTTCAACTGACTACCCGTTAACCCCCGCTTCGGATGAACAAACTGATTGCGTCCGCCCTCTCCAAACCCGTGACCATCGTGGTAGTGGTATTGGGTCTGCTGGTCTTCTCGATCATGGCCGTGCTGAACATCCCGGTCGATATTTTCCCTAAGCTCAACGCGCCGACCATCTACATCGCCCAGGCCTACGGCGGCATGATGCCCGCGCAGATGGAAGGCTTCATGGCGACTCGCTACCAGAACCAGATGCTCTACGTGTCGGGCGTGAAAGACGTTGACGTGAAGAACGTGCAGGGCCTGACGCTGGTGAAGTGTTCCTTTTACGAAAGTACCAACATGGCGCAGGCTGCCGGGGAAGTCGCTAATCAGGTCAGCCGGGTTATGGCTTACTTGCCGCCTGGTTCGCAGCCGCCCGTGGTGGTGCGTTTCGATGCCTCAACGCTGCCGGTGGGGCAGTTGGTATTCAACTCCAAAACGCGCTCTCTGTCGGAAATTCAGGATTTGGCTTCGACCAAAATCCGACCCCTGCTGGCAAAAATTCCGGGAGCTTCCTCACCCCCGCCGTTTGGCGGCAATGAACGCACCATTGTCATCAAGGTGGACCCGCAGAAGATGCAGTCCTACGCCCTTACACCTGATCAAATTGTGCAGTCGGTGGTGAAGGCCAACCAGATTTCGCCCGCCGGTACCGTGCGCCTACGCGACTATACGTACCTGACTCCCTCTAATGCGACTATCGAGAAGGTGAGTCAGTTTGCCCAGATTCCGCTTAAACTCGGCAGTGGCCCCACGGTCTTTCTAAGTGATGTGGCGACGGTTGCCGATGCCGCCGATCAGACGGTAGGCTACGCGCTCGTCAACGGAAAGCGGGCGGTCTATATCCCCGTGACCAAAACCGGCGATGCCTCCACGATGTCGGTGGTAACAGCTCTGAAAGGCAAGCTGGCCGAAATGCAGAGCCTGCTGCCCGACGACGTTCGGCTGAGCTACGAGTTCGATCAGTCGGTGTACGTCTCCAACGCTGTGAAGGGCCTCATGAGCGAGGGCATCACAGGGGCCATCCTGACGGGGCTGGTCGTGCTGTTGTTTCTGCGCGACTGGCGCAGTTCGCTTATCGTCGTGCTGACGATTCCGGTCGCGGTGCTGGCTGCGGTGATGCTGCTCAATGCCGCCGGGCAGACAATCAACATCATGACCCTGTCGGGCCTGGCCCTTGCCATTGGTATTCTGGTGGATATGGCGACGGTAACGATTGAGAATATCCACCAACACCTCGAAATGGGTAAGACGAAGGCCCGCGCCATCTATGATGCCTGCCTGGAAATCGCCTTCCCGGAATTTCTGATTCTAATCTGTATTCTGGCCGTATTCGCACCGTCGTTTTTGATGACGGGTATCCCGAAGGCCATGTTTTTGCCTCTCTCGCTCTCTATCGGTTTCGCCATGATCGTGGCGTTTCTGCTGGCTCTCACGCTCGTTCCTGTCCTCAGTAACTGGTGGATGAAGACCCACGTACCTGCCATACAACACGCCCCCGCCGTGCAGGCTCTCGATGAAGAGGAAGTAGCGCAGGTTGAACACGACAAACGGAGTCTGGCTCACAAAACGAAGGTAACCGGCTTTGAGCGAGTTAAGCAGGGGTACGTTCGTCTGGTAGGGCGGCTGATGCAACACCGGGCGGTGGTGATGGGCGGATATGTAATCGTTACGCTGGGCCTGGCCGCGTTGCTGTTTATAAGTATCGGGCAGGATATGCTGCCTAAGAGCAACGCCCGCCAGTTTCAGGTCAGGATCATCGGGCCGCAGGGCTTGCGAATTGAACGGACTGAAGACCGCGTTCGGCAGGTACTGGCAATTATTGACCAGTTGGCGGGTAAGGATAATGTGGAAATTAGCTCGGCCTTCGTGGGTATGACCCCCTCCACGTATGGCACCAGCAATCTTTACGTGTTTAACGCCGGGCCGCACGAAGCTACGCTGCAAGTAGCTCTGGGTGAAGAATTTGCGGGCAACATGGACGATTTTCGGGATGCGCTGCGCCGAGAGGTACACGATAAGGTTCCGGGCGTAAGCATCTCCTACGAACCCATCGAACTAACCGACAAAATCATGAGTCAGGGAGCCGCCACGCCCTTAGAGGTGCAGGTAGCGGGTAAAAACTTACAGGACGGGCAGGGCTACGCCAAACGGCTAATAGACAAGTTGCGGGAGATTCCCTATCTGCGTGACATTCGCATCAAACAACCGCTGAACTACCCTACACTCGACATTCAGATCGACCGGGCGCGGGCCGCGCAGTTTGGCCTCACCGCCGACGACGTTGCTAAAAGCCTTGTCGCGGCCACCTCGTCGAGTCGGTTTACGGCCAAAAACCTCTGGCTCGACCAGAAAAGCGGGTACGCTTACCAGGTGCAGGTGCAACTGCCTGAATACGACATGGCATCGCCCGAAGATATGGAAGCCATACCGTTGGTGAGGGGGCAACTCCGCCCTACGCTTGGTGACGTAGCGACCATCCGGCGCACCACTGTTCCCGGCGAATTTGACCGCTCCGGCCCCCGCCGACTGGTGACCGTCTCGGCTAACATTTTCCGGCAAGATCTCGGCACCGCTTCCCGCGATGTGCAGCGAGCCATCGATGAGGTAGGTCTACCGCCCAAAGGTACGACCGTTGAACTGCTGGGTATGGCCCAATTACTGACCGAAACGCTGAGCAGCCTGCAAACGGGTCTGGGCTTGGCCGTGGTCGTGATTCTACTGGTGCTAACGGCCAACTTCCAGTCGTTCAAAGTGGCTTTCGTTGTCCTCTCGACGGTGCCCGCCGTGTTGGCCGGTGCGTTGGGTTTGCTGATGCTGACGGGTAGTACGCTCAACTTGCAATCGTACATGGGCATCATCATGTCGGTGGGCGTATCGGTGGCGAACGCCATTCTGCTCATCACTAACGCCGAACAGTTGCGCCTGGAATATAACGATGCAGGCCGGGCGGCTTTGACGGCAGGTGGCATGCGGCTCCGGCCTATCCTGATGACGACCATCGCCATGATCGTGGGTATGATTCCGATGGCCCTGGGGATTGGCGAAGCGGGCGACCAATCGGCCCCATTAGGCCGGGCGGTCATCGGCGGGTTGTTCTTCTCGGCGCTGGCGGCTCTGCTGGTACTGCCGGTAGTATTTGCCTCCGTGCAAGCCAAAACGACTACGCAATCGCCTTCGCTTAACCCCGAAGACCCCGACAGTGCCTACTACGATGGCGTGAATCCCCTTAAGAAAGAACTGCTTACAACCAACCCGAATTGACCACATGCCCAACGCCCGGCTCTGACCCCTGCCGCCAAACCGGTCACCGACGGCAGACCGCGCCGGAGCCGGGCCGGGCACCAACCAAATGCAACGTAATGAAAACGTCCCTTTTAAGTTTGTTTATCCTCATCGGGGGTACGGCCCTGCTGCCGGCCTGCTCATCGGAGAAGCACCCGAAGCAGGAACCTACTACTGAAAATGTGCAGCAGGCGGCATACGAAACTGTGCCTGTCGTGGCCGAGCAACGCAGTAAAGCCCTGCAACTCCCCGGTGAATTTCTCTCCTACTACGACGTGGCTCTTTACGGGCGGGTTAACGGGTTTATCAAGACCCTAAGTGTTGATGTGGGTAGCCGTGTTCGGCGGGGGCAGGTGCTGGCCGTGATGGAAGCTCCCGAACTCGACGCTGAATTGAACCGCGCCCTGGCCGAGCAACAGGCCGCACGGGGGCAAGTCGGGGTGAGCCGCCTGACGTATGGGCGATTGATACAGGCGGCCAAAACCCCCGGAGCAATTGCCCCGCAGGAAATCGACTTAGCCAAGGGCAAGCTCATGGGCGACAGTGCCGCTCTCCTCAGCAAGAGCCAATTGGTCACGGCAGCGCGGCAAATGAAACAGTATCTCGTGCTGCGCGCACCCTTCGATGGCGTTGTGACGGAGCGGATGCTCAGTCCGGGCGCGTTGGTGGGTCCGTCGCAGAAGGACCCGCAGCCAGTGCTGAAGTTGAAAGAAGTGGGGCGGCTGCGCTTGCAGGTGACGGTACCCGAAGCTTATGCCGGGCAGTTGCGGCAACGTACCCCGGTGACGTTTTCGGTGGGGGCGTTTCCCGGCCAGGTGTTTCGGGGGCAGGTAGATCGTATATCCTACAACGTAGAACGGACGGTGCGGGCCGAACTGGTCGAGATTGAAGTAAATAACGCGGGTTTGACGCTGATGCCAGGCATGTATGCCACTGTGGGGTTTCCGGTGCAACGACGCGAAAAGAGCCTATACGTACCTAAAACAGCGGTTGTAACCTCGATGGAAGGTACGTATGTCATTGCCGTACAGAACGGGAAAACGCACTACGTACCTGTGCAAACCGGCAATGAATCGGAAGAGGCTGTTGAAGTAATTGGCAAGCTAACCCCGCAGCAACCCGTACTGGTCCGCGCGTCCGACGACATCCGCGACAATATGGCGATTCGCACGGTGGCGGCAAATACGCAGCGCAAAGAGACTGCAACAATACGGCAGGTGGTAGCCCAGTGAACAGTCTTTTCCGCTGATATCATGGAGCGCAACCCAATCAACTCAACGAGGATCAACCGAGTGGCGTGTCTATGGGGGCTATTAGGTCTTATAGGCGTGACGGGATGTCAGCGAACGACCCTACAATTACTCCGGTCGCCTGATGCTAACGTGGGGTCGGCATTGATAAGAACCATCCGACACCGGCATCACTACCCGCAGGTGATCACTATCGACGAGGCAGGTCATAAACAACGTTTTTCGGCTGACTCGGTCTGGGGCTACAAAACCAGTGACGGTGAAACGTACCGGCTCTATGACGACACGGAATATCAAGTTGTGCAACGTAAGCCATTGGTCATTTACCAGACTGAAGAATGGATTGGCGATTCACGGTGGGAAGCTTATTACTTCGGTTTTTCAATGGATGGAGCCATTTATGACTTGAACAAACGTACCTGCCGACAGGTATTTCAACAGAATGACTGTATGCTTGAGCTGCTCAATCAACTGCCCAATCGGCAGCTAACCAATACCGATGGGCATGGTTCCTACGGACTGGCAAACGCCTATGCTTACTGTCAGGGGAAAACCTTATCGGGTCGGTAACGGCATCAATTCATGCGGGTGAATGAGGAAATCGTCCTATTCTTTACAGTGCTGAAATGGCTGGTTCTGGCTACGGTCATTGGCTGCGTGGTGGGTCTGGCTGCGTCGGGATTCATTACGTTTATCCACTACGTCATTGAAGCGGGCAACCGCTATGAACAGGTTTTTTACCTGCTGCCGCTGAGCTTCTTCACCGCCAACCTGCTTAGTCAGTTTGTGCTGAAACAGCACCTGGGTACCGATGCACTGATTGCCGCGATCAACAAAAATTACGGGCGGATCGAAGGCAGTTTCATTCCAACGAAAGTGGTCAATGTGTCGCTGATTCTGGCTGCGGGCGGTTCGGCGGGCAAGGAAAGCCCCTGCGCGCAAATCGGAGCAGGCATTGGCAGCTTGTTTGCAGCACTTTTTCGGGTGGACGACGTGGATCGGCGCAAAATGGTCCTCTGTGGGTTCTGTGCCGGATTTGCCTGTGTATTTGGTGCGCCCATTGCCGGGGCTTTGTTCGGTATGGAAATTTTGGCCGTCGGCGTGATCATGTACGATGTGCTGCTACCTGCCTTTGTAGCCTCGCTAACGGCCTATCAGGTGTCGTCGGCGTTGGGAATTACCTTTTTCTACTATCCACTGCATTTTGTCCCTGCTTTCGAGCAGGGTTTTTTCGTTCGGCTTCTGGCGGGTGGCATTTTTTTCGGTTTGCTGGCTTATGGCCTGATCGAAGCCATTCGCCGTAGTACGGCGTTTACTACTGCCCTACCCCTCTGGCGACCTTTCAAGGGCCTGCTTGGTGGTACGTTGCTCGTGGGGTTAACGCTGCTGGTTGGCCGCGACTATCTGGGCTTGGGCCTTACCTTACTGGAAGGCTGCATCAAGGGCGAACGAGTGTTGCCCCACGCGTTTTTGCTCAAGGCTCTCTTTACCATTATCACGCTGAGCATCAGCCGAAGTGGGAGCGTTATTACCCCCATTTTGTTTATTGGAGCAACGGCGGGCAGTATGTACGGGCAGTTGACCGGGGCCGATCCGGGTACGTTTGCAGCCATTGGGTTCGTCAGCGTATTGGCTGGGGCCACCAACGCACCTATAGCCACCAGCATTCTGGCGATTGAGTTGTTTGGGGCAACCGTTGCGCCCTATGCCGCCGTGTCGTGCGTGATTAGTTTTCTGATGTCAGGCCATCGCAGTTTGTACAGCTCTCAACTGCTCACTATCAGTAAGTCGCGGGGGCTGGAGACAAACTTGGGTGAAGAGATACAGCATACCAGCACAGTACCTCGACCGATTCACATCGACTCGCTGACCCGCCTGCGGAAGTGGTGGCGCGGACGTACCCGTTTATAAATACGACAAATGCCCCACTGGAAACAACGTTTCCGGTGGGGCACGTGCCTACACTTATTTCAGCGGTTTACCTGTTGTGTCAAACAGCAGATCTTTCCCGCCGACCTCTGCCTCGAATTTCTTCATGCCCTGGGCATCCACGATTTCGGCGGCTTCTTTGATTTTTTTACCTGGCATCTGCTTCGCTACGTACTCGCGAACGGCAGCGGGTAGTGCGCTGACCGGAATTTCGGTTTCCGTTTCCTTCACGGTTCCGCTCGCATCCAGCAACACCGACATCGACTTGCCATTGTGGGTGAACCCAGCTTCGTAATCGCCGTTTTCTTTCTCGTATTTTACGTGTTTAACGGTTGGGTAGAGCCGGGCAATGGTGGCTTTGACGGCGGCAGGCGTGCTATCGGCAGGCCGTGTAACGGTCATCGCCGAAGACGGGGTTGAGACGGTCGTGAGCGTTCCGATGCTCAACAGACTCAGCAGCAGGATGGTTTTCATACGGTTGATTGGCTCGTTGGTTAGCGAACGGCAGTAAACCTACTGCCCGATTCTGTAGTGAAGTTGGGGTTAGTGTTTAAGTTTATACCGAAGGGCCAGGTTAACAATCCGCCCCTCCTGTGGTGCCCAAAGGGGAGCAATGCTGGGGTTGTTGCGCGGCCCCGTTACAACCGGGCCGAACTGAATCTGCTGCACGTTGAAGAGGTTCTCGGCGTTGAGCACTAAGCTCACTTTGCCAAACATTCGTTCAATAGCTGCGGCCCAAAACCAGTAGTTGGGTACGCGCCCATTATCGTAAAGGTATTGGTTGCCTACCCAACTCGTTTCGATACCCCACCGCCACTGGTCGGGAATGCTGTAGGCGAGGGTAAACGAGAATTTGTCGCGGGGGCTGTAGGGCAGGAAGGTGTTGGCCCCCACCGCCGTTATGTCGTTGCCCTGCCGAACGGGAGCCGTCCGCCGAACGGAGGTATGGTTGTAGCCCAGGTAAAATTCTACCGCATCGTATTCCAGTCGCAGGTACGTATCGGTGCCGAGGCTACGAATGTCGTAAGCGGCATTCTGCAAAACGGTTGTCTGAGTGGCCGTGTTGGAGCCGGTTACGGCCACCACCGGGTTGCTGATCGTCGTGTAATAGAAAGCCTGATCGAGCTGCACGGTCAGGTGTTCGCCAATCGTACCATGATAAGCAATATCCATGTTTAGGCCCAGCGACCGTTCGGGGCGGGTGCCGGTGTTGATGGGCAACAGGTAACGGTAGCTCAGGCTGGTGCGGGCATCGGCTCCGGTGAGGTTGGCAAAGGTGTTGGGCGTTTTGTAGCCCGTACCGATGCTGGTTCGGATGCTCCAGTACGTCGAGGGCTTGACCAGCATAGACAATCGGGGCAGGAAGAACGTACCAAACACGTTGTGGTAGTCGAGCCGAAGCCCACCCTGAAACGTCACCTTGCCCAACGTGTAATCATCCTGCACGAATATGCCCAGCGTCTGGTAAGTGTAATCGGTGATCTGCGTGGAATCGGACAGGCCCTTACGAAACTGTTCCAGCGTCAGATTGGCCCCGGCGACCATCGCGTGGGGGCCGTGTTCCAGATAATCGACCACTTCGGCGTAGCCCGACAGTTGCCTACCCGCGAACCGATAGCCGTTGTCCACTTGTGTCCGGTCGAAAAAGCTAAGGGTGCCCCGCGCCGTGAGGGTGTTGGTTTGGGTGAACTGCCGGTCGAGGGTCGCATCGACGGTATGGCGTAGCGAATTATTTCCCACTACGTAGGTACGTGCCGCGTCAGTGCCGTTGATGGCCGCTACATCTCCACCTGTCCGTTTCTCATCGACCAACGTGTAGCCTACGTTCAGGCGGGTACCGTTGGTGGGGGTCAGGAACAGGCGTGGGTGCAGGGTGAACTGTTTAATGAGCGGTACGTCGGCGAAACCATCGCCGTTCACGTCGATGGCGG
The DNA here is from genome assembly GCF_000331105.1 of Fibrella aestuarina BUZ 2. Taxonomy (NCBI): domain Bacteria; kingdom Pseudomonadati; phylum Bacteroidota; class Cytophagia; order Cytophagales; family Spirosomataceae; genus Fibrella; species Fibrella aestuarina. The sequence goes on from NC_019012.1 coordinate 152,214, forward strand.
GCTGATCGGTATAGCCACTAAAGAGCGTCATGCCTATTTTGGGGTTCCACTGCTGCGCGTAGTAAGCGTTCAGGTTGGTTTCCCGCAGCGATGATCGGTTCAGCACGGCGGTTAGTTCCGGCTCCGGGCCAGGCCGACGCGATACTAAGTTCAGCAAGCCGCCGATAGCCCCACCGCCGTAGAGCGTCGAGGCCGACCCCTTCACAATCTCAACCTGTTTCAGATCGAGCGGAGGTATTTGCAACACGCCGAGGTTTCCCGAAAACCCTTCAAATAAGGGCAATCCGTCACGCAAAATCTGGGTATATTTAGGGTCAAGCCCCTGCATCCGAATCCCCTGATTACCCGTCGTGAGCGAGGTACGTTGCACATGGATGATGGAAATGTCGCCTAGAATGCTGCCCACGTTGCCCGGCACCACGGCGGCTTCCTCGTCCATGTCTTCCTGCCCCAGCACTTCCACTTTGATGGGTAGGTCTTCAATGCGCCGGTTGGTGCGGGTAGCCGTGACGACCACTTCGTCGAGCGCGGCCTCGGCGGGGGCCAACCGGACGAGCAGAAGCGAATCAGGCCGATCCAGTGGCAGAGTTAATCGGAGCGGGTAGTTTTTGTAGCCCACTAAACTCACGGTCAGTTGCGTAACGCCCGGTTTAAGAGTAGGCAGCGTAGCCTGCCCGGTAGCATCGGTCGCGGTGCCGGTGGGGGGCGTGGACTCAACCCGCACGGTAGCCCCCACCAGCGGCTGTCGGGTCAGACTGTCTTCAACCTGAAGGCGCACGGCCTGAGCATGAGCCGCAAGAAGGGTAAGCCAGTAGGCAATTACCCCATAAAAAAGTCGATAACGTTGGCGCATTGGTCTGTTGTTTTGGGCAAACGTAGCGGCTAAACTTGTAGCGAATCTGTAGCAGAAAGCGACTACAGAATTACTACAAAAAGGCTACGGAATTTCGCCCGTCGGCTGACCACACCCTCAGCCCTCTTTTTCGGTATGAAAGCGGCATTTCACCTTCTTCATCAGCACTTTTTCAAGTTAGTCATTGCCTCCTACCTGCTGGCCGCGTTGCTGCCCGGCCCCGGCACCTGGCTACGGGATGTCCAATTGGGTACGGTTGTCATTTTTGGTGAGACCACCCGCCTGTCATTATCGTTGCTATTGCTCTCGCTGCTGCTGCTAAATGCGGGGCTGGGCATTGCGGTGCAGGATTTGTATCAGTTGCTGCGAAAACCGCAGGCGTTGTTGGCTGGTTTAGCGGCCAATCTACTTATCCCTCTGGCCTTCGCCTTTACCGTATCGAATACCATTGGTCGGTTGTGGCACAGCCCCGACGAAGTGCAGAACGTACTGGTGGGGTTGGCAATTATTGCGTCGATGCCCATCGCGGCTTCGTCAACGGCCTGGACGCAAAAAAACAACGGGAATCTGGTGCTAAGTCTGGGTCTGATTTTGCTCTCTACCACACTCAGTCCCATTCTTACTCCGGTTGGGTTAAACGCCATTGGCCTAATTACGACCGGCGACTATTCGGAAGACTTGCACCTGCTGGCCCAAAGCGGGTCGAGCGGTTTTCTGCTCATCAGTGTGTTGCTCCCCACTATGCTGGGTGTTCTGTTACACAGCGTGCTGGGTGCTAAACGAGTGAGTCAGGTACGTCCGGTGTTGAAGGATGTAAACCTACTGGTGTTGCTGACGCTCAACTATTCAAACGCAGCCAGTGTGCTTCCCTCCGTTTTCAAGAACCCCGACTGGGACTTATTGCTCATCATCGGCATCATTACTACGCTACTCTGCCTGATCGCTTTCGCAACGGGCTGGTGGCTGTCCCGAAAACTAAAAACATCACCCCACGACCGTTCGGCCCTAATGTTCGGGCTGGGCATGAACAACAACGGCACGGGCCTGGTCTTAGCCAATTTGGCCCTCGGCGACCATCCGCTGGTGCTGCTGCCCATTATCAGCTACAACCTGGTGCAACACATCGTGGCGGGCTGGGTTGACAGTCGGTTGCAGAAGCCAGTAGAATAGGGATCAGCTATAATCATCGCCAGACTAAAACTAATAACCCGGCCAAAATCAAACCACCCCCCAAAAGCAGTTTCGGCGTGACGGGTTCGCGTAGGACCACGATGGAAAGTAAAATCGTCAGGATGATGCTCCCCTTGTCAATTAAAGCCACGTCGGAGACGCGCCCTATCTGAATGGCTTTGTAATAGAAAATCCAGGAGAGCGAGGTAGTCAGACCAGATACAGCCAAAAAACCCACCGTGCGGGCGTTAAGCTGCCCAACTTCACGAATGTTCTGAAAGAGCAAAAAGTTGAGTAACACTAACCCGAATACAACCGTAGTCCGTACGGCCAAGCCCAGATCGGCACTAATGGCTTTCAGGCCCAGTTTGGCAACTACCGAGGTCAGCCCGGCAAAGAGCATCGAAATCAGGCTATAAATGACCCAGGTTGGTATCGCTTTCATCGGGTTGGAAATTGTATCGTAAATGTGTGCAAACGGCCCCGCTCATCATACGCATAGTCAGCACCCATGCGGTAGCGGTCGGCGATCTGCTTGACCAAAGCGAGACCTAAGCCGGTCGATTCCTGACGGGCAGGATTTTTAACGAAGCGGTCAAATAGCTGCTCCGGCGGGAATGGCAACGGTGGACCAACGTTCGTGATAACAAAGGCCGTCGGGCTAAGGCTTATCCGGGCGAACGTATTGGGTAGCCCATGCGTCAGCGCGTTTTTGATGAGATTACTAAACAGCATGTCGGCCAAATGCGGGTTCATCCATTGCGTTACGGCAGGTTTGATCTGAATCGCGACGGTCACCCCCCGGTGGTCGGCATAATCCGTAAAGTGGCGATGCAGTCGCTCCACTAACTCGCTCAGATTGACCAATTGCTGATCAGAAAACTGCTGGTTTTCGATCTTGGTGAGTAGGAGTAAGCTTTTGTTAAGCTGGACCAGCCGACGTACCCATCCCTGTGCCTGATCCACGAGATATACCTGTTCCTCGGTAAGTGGTTCCGTTGCCAACAGCTGGTCAAGGTGCGTGGTAACGACAGCCAACGGCGTTTGCATCTCGTGGGCGGCATGATCGGTGAACTCTTTCTGGGTCGTAAACTGCTGATGTAGCGTCAGGCTCATATCGTTCAGGGCCACACTCAACTGATCAAATTCCGCAATGCGGCTCCGCCCGAACTGAGCGGGTGCGCGATCATTCAGTCGGTAGGCCCGCAACTGATCAATAAGCTGATAGAAGGGTTGCCACAACCGACGCGATACCCAGCTATTAAGCAGGGTCAATACGCTGAGTAACAACAAAAAGGCTCCGATAATACCCACCGACAGCATTCGGGCAATCTCGGCGAACTCACCCATCGGCTGTTTCACCACAACCAGGTACGTCTGTCCCCGAACGGGCGTAGTAGCCGTTAAGCGACGCACCGGCACGGGTTCATTCTCACGTCGGTCAAACTCTACCGTATCAGAGAAGGTAGGGACTACAAACCGCCCGTTCGGCAGGCGGACGATGTGCGGATTGTCCAAAAGGGTCTGCGTCCGGTTAAGGGGCGTTCGGGCCGATTGAAGCTGCTGCTGCACATACGCCAAATCGCTGCTGAGTTGTTCGTCCACCTCATACCGGATGACCTGATTGATGAGCGCGTCGAACAACCATATCCCGCCCAATGCCACCGGTACGGCCACCAGCATCAGATAGAGCAACGTTTTACGCAACAGGCTCATGATTGAGAAAATAAGTACCCCGCCCCATAGCGCGTTTTGATGTAATCGGGGCAGCCCGCGTCCATCAGTTTACGGCGGAGGTTTTTGATATGCGTGTAGAGAAAATCGTGCGAGTCGGCCATATCCATGTGGTCGCCCCAGACGTACTCGGCAATAGCCGCTTTGGTCAGCAGGCGGTTTGGATTTGCCATAAAAAACAGCAACAGGTGATACTCTTTCTCGGTCATCTCTAGGGGCTTTCCCTGTACCATCACCTGATGCGCCAGCGGATCGACCACAATCTCGCCGTATCGAATCAGTGTGTTACCGCCAAAAAATCGCCGACGAAGCACCGACTTGATTCGGGCATTCAATTCGGGCAGGTGAAATGGCTTCGTGATGTAGTCATCTGATCCCAGTTCCAACCCCGTCAGCTTATCATCGAGCGAATCTTTGGCCGAGATGATGATGAGACCACTCGGCTTTTGGGCGGCTTTTAGTTGGCGAATCAGATTCAGGCCATTGCCGTCGGGCAAGCCAATATCGACCACGATGCAATCGTAATCGTAGTCGTTGAGTGCCGTTGAGGCATTGGCAAATGTGGCTGCCGTTGTGACAACATACCCTTCTTCTTCGAGGTACTGCCGCATAGCCCGCAGCAGGCTTGGCTCATCTTCGACCAGCAGAATTTTCATAACCCGGATATTCGACCAAACGTACCTGGAGAATCTGTAGCCAATCTGTAGTAGCTACCAGGGGCCGTCAACCAAACAGCCGGGCTACGCCGAAAGCCGCTGCCGCAGCTAAGGCTCCGATTAGCATCACTTTGAAAGCTCCGGTCAAGGCTGGTTGCCCGGTCACTTTGCTTTTGAAATAGCCGAACACGAACAGGCAAAGCAACGTTACCCCACACGAATAAAGCAGTGCCTGATGCGGCTGCGTCACGAAAAAATAAGGAGCCAGTGGCACCAAACCGCCCAGCACATACGACGCGCCGATAGTGAAGGCACTCTTGGTGGCCCGGTTCGGGTCCGGCTCGTCGAGGCCCAGTTCATACTTCATCATGAAGTCGATCCACTTGGTTTTGTCGCGGGCCAGCTCATCGGCGACAGCTATTTGCAGGGCTGGACTCAGGCCCATATGGGCGAACACTTCCCGCACTTCTTCTTTTTCCCGCTCCGGTACGGTTTCCACTTCCAGCGACTCGCGTCGCCGTTCAGACTCATAGTGATCCTGTTCGGTACGGCCCGCCAGATATCCGCCCAGCCCCATCGCAATGGAACCAGCCACAATCTCGGCAATGCCTGCTGTGACGACCAAAGAAGAATTTGCAACGGCCCCGCTCAGGCCAGCCGCCAGTGCGAACGGAACCGTCAGCCCATCGGACATACCGATGACGATGTCCGAAATCATGTCGGAGCTACGGAGATGCTGCTCGTGATGGATATACCCAACGTCTGCCATAGTGTATATTGAAAGGGTAATTCAGAGGTGAAGCACTATTATTCAGGTACGTTTAAAAATAAGCAACGTGACCAGCCAGCAACTCAACGCGACCAACCCACCCAGCCAAAACGTTTGGGTGGAAAACTGACCGCCCAGCCATCCCGCCAGAGGGTATCCGATAGCCCACCAGGCGTGTGACCAGGCAAAGTGCGCACCATATACACGCCCCTGTTCAGCCGGAGGGATACGTTCTGCAATCAAAAATTGGTTAGGCATCTCGGCTAAGCTTTGCCCCACGCCGGCTACGGCCCAACCTACAACCAGCATCGTGAACGAGACCTCATGCGCCGGAATAATGGCAATCCCGGTTACCAACGCCCCAATCAACGCAATCGTAGGTAAACTGAACCGGCGCGTCAGCATCGATACCCCAAAGGCCGCCAGGGTGGCACCAACGCCGAAGCCTGACATCACCCACCCGTACTGCTGATCATCCCGCCCCAACTCGCCCTTGACCAGGCCAACGGTGTTGACCAGAATTTGAGCACCCGCCAGGGCTGCTGTCAGTTCCATCAGGAGTGCGAACCGGATAGCAGGCTGCCCGAACAATCGTTGCGTTCCCTGACGAACATCCTGCCATAGTCTTGTATCGGCAGGGGGGCGGTTTGTTGCCAGCTTAGGCCAGGCGGATTGGGGTAACGTTGCAATGAGTACACCCGCCAGCAGGAAGGACAACGCGTCCAGCCAGAATAGCTGTTGCACCCCTATCAGCCCCGCCAGCGACCCCGCCAGTCCCGGCCCCAATACACCCAGTAACTGGTACGTGGTATTGGACAGCGTAATGGCCTGTTGGGCATCTGCCGGGTTGGTGACAAACTGAGGGATTGTGGCTTTGTAAGCGGGTGTAAAGAACGCATTGAATATGTTTAGCCCCACGATCAATCCGTACACCTGCCAAGTTTGAGTAACAAACGGAAAAAGGCCAACCACGATCATCCGGCCCACATGGGTTGTGATAAGAATGGTTTGGCGGGCATAACGGTCGGCCCACACGCCCGCCAGTGGGGCGAACAGAATAAAGGCACTAACCCGCAGTGTAAGCGCAGTTGCCAGTATGGTTGCGGCCTGTTGTTTCGCCAGATTGTAAGCAAGTAGTGCAATGCCTACCCAGGTGAATGCATCCCCCACTAAACTGATTGTTTCCGCTGTGTAGAGTCGGGCAAAAGCCCGATTCCGCAGGCTGGCAAACGGGGCAAACAGAGTTTGTATCATTGGAGCAGGGTTTATTCCTCTTCGCTGTTATTTAGTTTAGAAAGCAGACTATATGCACCGTTGACAATGATGGGGGTTTGTTGCGGATCGAGGTCGGGCGGCAGGGTTACGGCCACGTACCCACCTTCACGCACACCCGTTCGGATAGGGATCTGCCGGAACTGGTACGTGGCTGGCTTAGCCTGTTTGCGCTCCAGCACATACATCAGCGATTGACCCTGATAACCTACGACGGCAGCTTCGGGCAGGGCAGTAAGGGGCTGCGTCTTCACATCGACCTGCGCCGTTACGTAGCCACCCGGAATCATGTCGCTGGCGTACCCGTCGGGATGAGCCAGCACCGAAACCGTGCGGTCGGCGGCAATGGACTTGCCGATGAGGAAAATGTTGCCCCGGTGCGCCAGCGTTGCGTCACCCCCCATACCGAAACGCACTACCTGCCCCGTGCGGATGCGGCTAATGTCTTTCTCAAAAATGTTGAGCCGAACGTGCAGGTGATCGACGTTGGTGATCTCTGCCAATACATCCGCCGGGTTGACGAACCTCCCGTTGTTCACGGGTACGTTGGTAATGAAACCTGATACCGGCGCATGGACGGTGAGGGTACGGGTCAGGTTACTGGGGGTTAGGTTAGCCGGATTGATCCGCAGAATCGCCAGCCGTTGAGCGAGGCCCGCCAGTTGCGCCTGTAAGCTCTGCCGGTTCGAGCGGGTCTGCTGAAACACCTTCAGCGCGTTGATATTGTCTCGACTGAGTTCCTGCTGCCGGGCGTACTCCAGATCGGCATAATCGAGTTTAGCTTTGGTGTCTAAGTAATCCTGCTGCACCTGAATGTAATCGGGGTTTTCGAGCACCACCAGCGGTTGTCCTTTTCGCACACGCATCCCCGGCTCCAGTTGAATGCGCCGGATGTAGCCTCCAAACGGCACCGAGACCGAGACCATGTTTTGCGCCGGTACGTCGATTACGCCGTTAACCTTCAGTGTCGTGCTTAGGGTGCGGGGCGTGGGTTGCCCCAGTCGAATGGCGGCTACATCGTACTGCGCCTGCGTGAGCGACACCCGCACTGGCTGGTTCGCCTTCGCCTGGCTTGAATCAGAGGTTACCGGAGCCGATTGTGCTGTCTTTCCCTCGGCGTTGGCCGTCTCGTTCGAGCCACAGCCCGACACCCCGACGACCGAGGCACACAGACCTACCAGCGCGGCCAGTTGACGAATTGATATTGACTTCATATTGTTTGTGTATGATTAAGGCGTACCCAACAAATAGTTGATGTACAGCACCGATTGGTTGTATTGGTTGAGCAGATCGAGGTAGTTTGACCGAATGGTAAGGGCCTGACCCAGAGCCAGCGAAAACTCGACGTACCCAATGTCGCCACTGCTGAACGCCCGGCGGGCATTGGCTTGGATGAGCGTGGCCTGTGCCAGCCCAACGGTCTCGTAATATGTCAGGGCGGTTCGGTACTGCTCGTATTGAGCATAGGCACCCTTAAGTTGCTGTTCGAGAGCAAATTGCTGGTTTTGCAGATCCGTCTGGGCGATCTGCTCACCCACACGAGCCGCGTTGATACGTGCTTTCTGGGCCTTGCCCAGCAGCGGCAACGTCACGCCAAGCTGTGCCCCGTTGAAGCGGTAGCCCGGCCCGAAATACAGTTCGTTGCCGTCGATGAGTTGATTCCCGATCAGCGTTTGGCTAAAGAGGCCCACCAGAAAATCCGGTTTCAACCGGGCCTGTTCGACCAGCCGGGTCCGTTCGGCTACCAGAATCTGTTGACGCAATTGAGCCAGTAGGGGGTTTTGCCCAGTCGAAACACTATCGGCTTGGATCGACAGGGAAAGTTTGGGTAGCGGCTGCGCCGAGCCGTCGATGGGCTGCGGGCTGTAGAGCAGCGTTTGCAGCCGCGTTCGGCTGGCTGAAAGGTTGGCTTCGTTCTGCGCCAGGCGCACCCGTTGGTCGGCCAACTGGCTTTCGGCGGTAGCTTTCTCCAGACTACCCGTTTCGCCCGTGCGAAAGCGCAGGTCGGCGGCTTTCACAAATTCGGTCAGCAGTGTGTCCTGCTGACGAAATAACTGGCTTTTCTGATGCAGGTAATTCAGGTCATAAAACGCCGATTTGACCTGGTACTGTACGTCGTTGCGCGTTACAACTACGCCCGCTTCCCGCGCACTGACGCTCTGATCGTTCAGGTCAGCCAGTCGGCGCATTAGCGTCGGGTTCGGAATCGTTTGGGTAACGGTTAGGTTGTTATCGAACCGGCGACTGTTGTATTGCCCCAACATGGCTACTGCCGAGAGTCGGCCCGCGTCGTAGGCGGTTCGGCGCAGGGCCTGCTGCTGGGTCACGCCCAATCCGGCCAATTGAAGCTGTGCGTTACGGCTGTTGGCCTGTTGCAGTGCCTGATCGAGCGTCAGCGTTTGCAGGGGAGCCACCTGCGCCCAACTGCCTGCTGCTATTAGCAGCAACCCAATGATAGTTAGTGCTTTAAGCCCAGGAGCCATGCCGGTGGGGCGGGTCTGTTGGGCTTCGTTATCCACCGCCTTTTTCTCGGACAGCGAATACAGAATAGGCAGCACAATCAGCGTCAGCAGCGTAGCCGTGAGCAATCCACCGATCACAACCGTTGCCAGGGGCTTTTGCACCTCGGCCCCGGCGGAGTTGGAAATTGCCATTGGGATGAAGCCAAATGAAGCTACCAGGGCCGTCATCACCACCGGGCGCAGCCGCACCTCGGCTCCCTGCCGGATGATCTCGGTCATGTCGGTGATGCCTTCCTCGTGGCGTAGCCGGTTGAATTCGGCAATCAGGACAATACCGTTGAGTACGGCCACGCCGAAGAGGGCGATAAAGCCCACGCCCGCCGAAATGCTGAAGGGCATTCCCCGCAATAGCAGCGCGAACACGCCCCCGATAGCCGCCATCGGGATCGCCATGAAGATGAGGAGGCTTTGCCGCACTGAGCCGAACGTAAAAAACAACAAAGCGAAAATCAGAGCCAGCGCAATCGGCACGGCGATGCTCAGTCGCTTCTTGGCATCTACCAGGTTTTCAAAGGTGCCGCCGTAGGTGACGTAGTAGCCGGAGGGGAACTTAACGCGCTGCCCAACCTTTTGCTGCAACTCCGCCACGATACTTTCCACATCACGCCCACGCACGTTGAAGCCCAGCGT
>NC_020054.1:962455-1043159 GCF_000331105.1 Fibrella aestuarina BUZ 2
AGCCGCCTTGTAAGGCGGCTTTTTTGTTAAATAGCATGTGTGTGGCGCGTCTCAGAAGTGTGGGTCACCAGCTTCGCGTTTGCCCAGCATGACGGCCCCAACCATGGCGATCAGGAAAAGAACAGACGCCAACTCGAACGGTAGAATGTAGTCGCTGTACAGCACAATACCCAGCCGCTCAACTAAGCCCGTCTGCGTATCGAAATTGCTGGGGTCATACGTACCTACAGGCGCCACGTTGAAGATTGACAAGAGCAAAACCATCAGCACGCCGCCCACGATGGTCGCCGCCATTTTGGTCAGGTTGGTCTTGGCGTCCTCGTCGTCCGACTTCAGGTTCAGGAACATAATGGCGAAGAGAAACAAGACCATAATGGCCCCTGCATACACGATGATGTTGACGATGGCCAGGAACTGCGCGTTGAGCAGCATGTAGTGGCCCGTGAGGCAGAAGAACGTAAAGATCAGGGCCAGTACGCTGTGGATCGGGTTACGGGCCGTAACAACCGAAATGGCGCTAATGAGCGTGATCAGGCCCAATCCGTAGAACAGATACCCGGCAGCCGTCAGGTTCTTCAGATTACCTAGTAAAGAGTTGACTTGATTCATAGTATTCTTAGCCTACAGACCGTGACAGGCTTGGCTCGGTGGGCGTAGCTTTTACGTCGGGATTAGTACGGATGTAACGATCGTCGAGTTTTTCAACCAGTTTGTCTTTCCCGTAGATCACCTGATCGCGCTCAGTCATGACGGGCACCATCCGGTCGTGGCGAAGGTAGACCGCCTGTTTGGGGCAGGCTTCTTCACATAGGCCGCAGAAAATACACCGGAGCATGTTGATCTCGTATACGGCTGCGTATTTCTCTTCGCGATACAGCGTTTCTTCGCCTTTCCGGCGTTCGGCCGCGACCATCGAAATGGCTTCGGCGGGGCAGGCTACGGCGCACAACCCGCAGGCGGTACAGCGTTCGCGGCCCTGCTCATCGCGTTTGAGGACGTGGTGCCCCCGGAAAATCGGACCCAGATACCGTTTCACTTCGGGATACTGGATCGTCGGTTTCTTCATGAAGAAGTGCCGGATCGTGATGGCCAACCCGCCCAAAACGGCAGGAAGGTACATCCGTTCGGCCAGCGTCATTTCTTTATTGCTAACCTGCTTCGAGCGATTCGTGAGCATATTGAAAGAGTTTTCAGTTTTCAGTTTTCAGTTTTCAGTTTTCAGTCTTCAGTTGTGCTGCCAGTAGAACGTACTAGATTAAGCGAAGCAACTAAAAACCGAAGACTGAAAACCCTTTAAACTGGTTGGGCCGCAGGTTTGCGGCGTGGGGCTTTAATGGCATTGGTGGCAGCCAGGCCAATCATGACGAACACAATAGCCCAGGTGCCGTATTTGAAATCGTAGAGCAGACCCGCGCCCGTCAGGATTACGTTCAGGATCGACAGCGGAATGAGCGCTTTCCAGCCCAGGTTCATCAACTGATCGTAGCGGAAACGGGGCAGGGTCCAACGTACCCACATGAAGAAGAAGATGAAGAAGAAAATCTTGCCGAAGAACAGCAGCGTACCGATACCCGTCGCGATGTTATGGCCGACGGTGCCACCTAGTTTGTTCACCAGCAGATCGTGTACCTGGTTCATGAACGGATAATGGAACCCGCCAAAATACAGGGTAGCGATGACCGCCGACGACGTGAACATGTTGATGTACTCGGCAAACAGGTAGAAGCCGAGTTTCATCGAACTGTATTCGGTATGGTAACCACCAATAAGCTCGGTTTCGCACTCGGGCAGGTCGAAGGGCGTCCGGTTACACTCGGCAAAAGCGCAGGTCAGGAAGATAATGAAGCCCAGCGGCTGCGTAAATACGTTCCATTCCCAGACGTTGGCCTGTTCGGCAACGATCTGCCGCAATGACAGCGAGCCGGTCATCATCAGGATGGCGATGATCGACAGGCCCAGCGCCACTTCGTAGCTGATGTTCTGCGACGCCGCCCGGATAGCGCCCAACAGCGAGAACTTATTGTTCGACGCCCAGCCGCCAATCATAACGCCGTAGACGCCTAGCGACACCACGCCAAACACGTAGAGGATGCCCACGTTGACGTCGATGCCCTGCACAGGTACGTCGTACGCACCAAACCGGATGCTGTCGCCAAACGGTACTACGGCACTCGACATCAATGCGGTGAGCATGGCGAGGCAGGGACCCAGAATAAAGAGCCACTTGCTGGCCTGCGCCGGAATAAAATCTTCCTTGAAGAACATCTTACCTGCATCGGCAATTGGCTGCAACAGCCCCCACGGCCCCGCCCGGTTCGGGCCAAGGCGATCTTGCAGGAAAGCCGCCACCTTCCGCTCGGCGTACGTCGAGTAGGTAGCAATGAGCAACGTGACGCCGAAAATGACCAGAATCACGAGCGCTTTGATAATAAGAACGGTTAAGTCCATTGTTAAGTTAGTCTGTCCGCCGTTATCCGTCTTCTGTTGAGTTACTTACGCACGAATCAACTATTGACTCGGCACCACAACAATAGACAGGGAACGGCGGACTGTGAACTAAAATTTATTCGTTTGCTGAAGGCAGCGCCTTGTTGAAGCGCTCGGGCGGCAGTTGCTGAATAGCCAGTTGTTCGGCCGCGTTGTGGCGGGCGTCGTCGATCGGCTTGTATTCGGCAGCGGCCAGGCGTTTGCCAAAATCGGGCTTGATGAGGTCTTTGCGGTATTTGTTAGCCGAAATCACCGACGAGCGCGAGATCTTGGTCGGTCCTTCGATCACCCAGGCTGATGTGTTTTTCGTCTCAAACCGGCAGGTGTTGCAAATGAACTCCTGCACTTCGTTCCACTCATTTTTCCGCGCCGTCACCCGGATCACTTCATCGCCCCGATACCAGAGCGATACCTTACCCGAACAGGTGGGGCAGTCGCGGTGCGCATCGACGGGTTTGGTAAACCATACCCGGTTTTTGAAGCGATACGTTTTGTCGGTCAGGGCACCCACCGGGCATACGTCGATTACATTGCCCGAGAAATCATTGTCGATCGCCTTCTCGATGTACGTACCGATTTCGGCGGCGTCGCCCCGGCCCAGTACGCCATGCACGCGTTTGTTGGTTACCTGATCGGCCGTGTACACGCAACGATAGCACAGGATGCAACGCGTCATGTGCAGTTGGATGTAGGGGCCCAGATCGTGCTTATCGAACGTGCGGCGCTCTTCTTCGTAGCGGGTTGTCGCCGCGCCGTGGTCAAACGCGAAGTTTTGCAGGTCGCACTCGCCCGCCTGGTCGCAAACGGGGCAATCGAGCGGGTGGTTGATGAGCAGGAATTCGACTACGCCTTTCCGGGCTTCCAAAACGGCCGGATTCGAGAAATTCTCGACGACCATACCATCCTGAACGGGGGTAATGCACGAGGCCACTAATTTGGGCATCGGGCGCGGATCTTTGGCTGAACCAGCCGCCACCCGCACCAGACAGGCCCGGCATTTGCCACCACTCCCCTTCAGGGGTTCGTAATAGCACATGGCCGGCGGGGCTACTTCAGGACCAATTTTGCGGGCTGCCTGCAGGATGGTCGTCCCCGGCTCAACCTCAACCTCGATCCCATCGACGGTTACTTTAAGTAATTGGACTTGATTATCAACCATATGAACTGATCACCGAGCATCTGCTAACGCCCATTGGGTACGTTGTTTCAGCGACGAATTACGCACTGACAACGTACCCAATGACGGCAACAAATGATGAATGACATTTTTGCCTTTTTTGCTACCGTAAAATAACGACACAACCGTTAGAAACCCAACTTTCGTAAGTCAGCAACCCACGCTTCGACCAGCGGCATTTCGGCTTTACCAACGTAGCCCTTTTCGGTCAGCAGGCGGTAGCAGGTCAGCAGATTCTCGTGAATGTGTTCGGTGCCCTCGGGCAGGTCGAGCGCAGCCAGATCGAGGCAGATCTGGCGGTTCTGCGTGTAGCCGCTCACTTCGTCTTCGAAGTCGCGCATGAGGTTGTGCTCATTGCGCTCCTGCCAGACGGTGGCGTTGTGGAACAGGATGCTCCAGCCGCAGGTCCAGGCTACGCGCTGGGCCACATAACTGCGCCAGATGTCAGTCATGCGGAAGCTACAGTGCGAGGGCAGGTAAAGCAGCGGAAAAGCCTCAGGGAACCAGGTCGTGTTCTGGCTGTTGAAGGCGCACCAGGCACCGTCGCCGAGGGCTACGCTGTCGCGTTGCTCAAAATTGAGTGGCAGGGGCAGGGTGAGGCGGTAGATGGCGTCGACATCGGGGTTCTCGTCGGCTAGTCCCTGCTGAATGGGACACACCACCTCCGACAGGCCGGGCAGATCGGGCAGGGTATCGTGCAGGTGCTCGAGGGCATAGCCACGCGGCCAGATGTGCTTGTCGGTGAAATACTTGTAGACGTTGGTCCAGCCGGTCTGCGTCAGACTGTGGGCAGGCTGGGTACGTTGCCGGTTGGTCCAGAACCCTTCCCGCGGGAAATTATCGTCGTCGGTTTCGATAATCACCTGCGCGCCTTGCTGCATCGCAACCAGATAACCCAGGTTTTTCCGGCCATAGTGGCGGGTCGGTAAATTCTCGACCAGCGAGAAGGGGAGAGTCAATTGCCGGTCGATCGACCAGAAGTCGCAGCCTGACAAATCGAACTGGGTGGGCGATTTGGTGTCGCCCATAACCACGAACTTGACGCCATGTGCCGTTGACTGTTCGGCACAGTCGATCAGAACGGCATTGGGCGCAGCAATGGACGTGATGACTAAAAAGGTAGACTCGTTCATAAAGGATTGATAAGTCACAGAGTGAGCAGATAATGTGGGTTTATACAGCTTTTGCCTTGACAATAATTCGGATAAAAGCTGACAGAATCTGCGCGAATTAGCAAAATCTACCCCATTAGTAACTCGTTTATTGACTACTCGATGAGGGCAGGTTTACCGCTCAGCCGGAGTTTGAAATAATACCAGAGGGTCGACAATGAATTTTTTATGGCCTTTTCCGACACGCTGGGCGACGGTGCCCGGTAATGGATCGGAATTTCGGCAAACCGCTTTTTTCGCAGCAGATAACGCAGTTCGGTCTGGTAAAAATGGGCGGTCGACTTCAACGGATACGCCAGAAATTCCGCCACCACGTTGGCATGAAAACCCTGGTAGCCCGATGTCATGTCGTGCATGGTGCTACCCAGCAGCGTGTTGGACATGATTGTTCCGATTTTAGAGAGGAACGTCCGCTTGAAATTCGACTTGTAAATCGACCCGCCGTTGATGAACCGGCTGCCAAACGCGCACTCGTTCCCTTCGTTGAGCACCCGCAGGAACATCGGAATGGCCCGTGGATCGTGCGACAGGCCGGCGTCCATCTCAATGATAATGTCGTGGCCATTTTTGAGGGCTTCGCGGTAGCCACGCAGGTAGGCATCGACAATGCTGCGGTTTTCGGGTGCCCAAATTGTCACAAAGCGATCGTCGCGTGCCGACAGCGCCCGCGCCAGGCTGAGTGTGTTGTCTTTGGTTACGTTATCGATAACCATGTAGACCCGGCCACATTGCAGTTTGTCCAGCTCGGTAGCCAGCGTAGCTGTGAATTCGGCAAACTCGTTTTCTTCGTTCGCCATGGGCGTAATGATGGCGAAGTTATTCTTATAAAAAAGCACGTTAGCGAACAGAGGGGGGATGAGCGATGGAAACGGTTGGTTCCTGCACCAGCACGTATTGGTCAGGTACGTTGTTGATTGTGTATTTGGTATAACCCGCCGCCGCCGGATTAGCGATTAGGCTGGCAAAAAACGGATCGTTGGCATACCGACTAACGACATCGGGCTGAATGTGAATGCAGTTGATGGCGTTCTGCGCAAGGAATGCCTGCACATCCGTTGGGCGGTAGCGGTCCATGTGCACAAACTTCCAGTCGGGACCCAAGTAGATCCGATACATTAGAGATAAATTACCGGTCATGGTCACAGGTCGGCCAACTGGTAGCTTCTCCAGCGTACGTAGCACATCGGCTGTCGGCGTGGGCTTCGTCTGCTGGCTAAGCTGCCACTGCGGCCACAAGAAAAGCCCTAACAATACAACAGCTGCGCCATAACCCAGCGTTGGCACTAGCTGCGGCATCGGCCGTAGCGTGTAAGCCCGGAGCAGCACCCCCGCCAGACTTACGTAAATAATCATCTGGAAAACGACGTAATGGTCGCGGGGCAATAGCAGAATGCAGGAGATGAAGGTCGGCAGGAGAATCACAAATACGCACAGCCAATACCAGCCGTCGCGACGGAAGCCCTCGATCAGTTTCCGCCCCGTTTGTGGCCAGTTGGCCAGCCCAAGCACAGCCACCAGCATGGCGAGCAGCAGATAGCGCCGACCCGGAAACGCCAGCCGGGACAGCCAGGGCGTCAGCAGCATCTCACGGACGAAATGTTCGGTATGCACAAACAACGTGACTACGTTGGCCCAAATGTGGCGCATGAACATGGCCGGATTCAAAAAGAAGGCCTCGCTGATCGACGAGACATCACGGCCAAAACCTGCCCGGATAAATACCTGTGGATGCATCCAGGGCGATAGGTTGATCTCGGGATGCCAGACCGCGTAGTTCATCGCAAAGTGCTGCGAAAACGCAATGATACTCCGTTTACCCGACAGCGGCGAACCAAAGGCAATTACCAGAAGTAAGGCAATCCCCATCAGCCCAAAGAGTGGATAAGGCAGTGCAGGTCGACCTGTTACAGGTTGGTCGCTTTTAGGCTGGGTACGTCGTCGTTGCCAGACGTACCAGCCCAGTGCAAGCGTACAGAGAATCAGAAACGATAGGAAAAACTCGGGCCTTGCATACGTAGCGAGCAGGGCGCCAGCGGCGGCGGCGCTGAGCTTGTAGATCGGGTTTTTCTGGTAGTTACTGGCGATCAGCCCGCCCATTAGCCAGAGCATGGTAAAGGGCGACACCTTCTGATCTTGCGGAAAATTGAGGGGAGAATACAGAAAGAGCACCGATAAGGCCACACTCGGCACTACCCCAACGCGCAAACTGCGCAGCAGAAAGTAGAACAACAAGCCCGGCAAAACGGATAGCAACGCCCAACTGGCATATTGGGTATCAATGCTGTTTTTGTAGAAAGCATCGATCAGCAGATACCAGGCGCTGAACAACGGAGCCATCTGAACCGGCAGGGCCTCGTGCTGGTAAATGGCGCGTAATCCGTTGTCGAAATAGACATCGTCGTCGGAGGCGACCAGATCAAGCCGATGCGTGATACCGTAGGTTAGCACTACGCCACTCAATACCACCAGCAACAGTCCGATTACATCGCCTACCTTCGTACGCTTCATTTTAGTTCTAAAAAAATCAGGGCGCAAGTTAGCTTTTTCCAAGCATCAAGTCCTTAGATCTGATTGTTTGGCCGTGTTAGTCAACTTGATCACGCTATAATGCAAAAGGCAACCTGTACAGGTTGCCTTTTGCATTATACTTAGGAAGACGGTTACATTATGCCAACACCAGATCGCCCCGGAATACAGCCCCTGGTTGAGTGGCTTCAAACGGATTGGTAATGTGCCACTCGAATTCGTCACGGAAATGCCGGATCGCACTGGCAACGGGCCAGGCGGCAGCATCGCCCAACGGGCAAATGGTGTTGCCTTCTATTTTCTTAGCTACGTCGACGAGCAAATCGATGTCGTGCATCGAGCCATGTCCGTGCTCAATCCGGTGGAGCACTTTCTCCATCCAGCCGGTGCCTTCGCGGCAAGGGCTACACTGACCGCATGACTCATGGTGGTAGAACCGGGCAAAATTCCAGGTGTTGCGCACGATGCAAGACGTTTCGTCGAACACGATGAACCCACCAGAACCGAGCATCGTACCGGTTTGGAAACCACCCTCTGAAAGTGACTCGTAGCTCATCAGGCGGGGTTCGCCATTGGCCAGTTTCAGGGCCAGATTGGCGGGCAGGATGGGCACCGATGAACCACCGGCAACCAGTGCCTTCAGTTGATGCCCTTCACGAATACCGCCACACCACTCATCAGAATAGATAAATTCTTCGACCGGCACACCCAGCTCGATCTCATAAACCCCCGGCTTTTTGATGTGACCCGACGCCGAAATGAGTTTGGTACCCGTGCTCCGGCCGATACCAATAGCCGCATACGCATCGCCGCCGTTGTTGACAATCCACGAGGTCGTCGCAATCGACTCGACGTTGTTGACTACCGTGGGGCACTGGTAGAGGCCTTTTACGGCCGGGAAGGGCGGTTTGTTGCGTGGGTTACCGCGCTTTCCTTCCAGCGATTCGAGCAGGGCGGTTTCTTCGCCGCAGATGTATGCACCGCCGCCTGGCTGCACGACCAATTCAAGGTCGTAGCCGCTGCCCAGGATGTTTTTACCCAGGAGGCCAGCTGCTTTGGCTTCGGCGATGGCCTTTTCCAGAATGTTGATGACGTACATCAACTCGCCGCGGACGTAGATGAACGAGGTATTGGCCCCCAGCGCAAACGACGAGATAATCATCCCCTCGATGAGCAGGTGGGGGAGATTCTTCATCAGGTAGTGGTCCTTGAACGTACCTGGCTCCGATTCGTCGGCGTTGCAGACGAGGTAGCGGGGTACGCCTTCGGGCTTAGCCAGAAAGCTCCACTTCATGCCCATCGGGAAGCCCGCTCCACCACGGCCACGCACGCCGGCCTTTTTCACTTCCTCCACCACGGCCTCCGGGGTCATGGTTTTCAGTGCTTTTTCAACGGCCGAGTAACCGCCCTGCTTGCGGTACACATCGAGGGTCTCGATGCCGGGTACGTTGATGTGTTCGGTTAATATTTTCCTGCCCATAACGAAAGGTTATTTCGATAACTCTGCAATGATTTCATCGACACGCTCATTGGTCAGATGCATGTAGTACTGCTCACGAATCTGAAAAACCGGCCCCATGCCACAGGCCGCCAGGCACTCCACTTCCTTGATGGTAAACAAGCCATCGGGCGTGGTTTGGCCCGCTTCGATGCCCAGCCGTTGTTTGAGGTGCGCGTAAACGTCTTCGCCACCCATGAGGCAGCAAGGACCCGTCCGGCAGTACTCAATCACGTGCTTACCAACCGGATCGAGGTGGTACATCGTGTAGAACGACGCCACTTCGTATACCTCAATCGGCTGGATCTGAAGCAGACCAGCTACATAATCCATACCTTCTGGGCTGGTCCAGCCTTCCTGCTCCTGCAACAAATGTAGTAGGGGCAACAGGGCCGACTTCTGTTTGCCCGCCGGGTAGCGAGCGATAATTTCATTTGCTTTGGCCAGCCGTTCTGGTGTGAACGCAACGGGCGTATTAGCTTCTGTAGTCATAGCGTAGTTAGGCTGTGTACTGATAGATCCTGCCGGTTTTATCAGTTTTGCTAGCCATTAGGCGTCTAGCTCACCGGCGATTACGTTGAGGCTACTCATAATCACGATAGCGTCGGACAGGGTGGTGCCTTTACACATTTCCGGGAAAGCCTGGTAATAGATGAAGCAGGGACGGCGGAAGTGCAGCCGATACGGAGCCCGGCCGCCATCACTGATCAGGTAGAAACCCAACTCACCATTACCCCCCTCGACGGCGTGGTAAACTTCACCCACCGGGGCGTCGATCTCACCCATCACAATCTTGAAGTGATAAATGAGGGCTTCCATGTTCTTGTATACCTCCTGCTTGGGCGGCAGGTAATATTCGGGCGCATCGGCGTAGTAGGGGCCGTCGGGCAGCTTATCCATCGCCTGCTCGATTATGCGCAGGCTTTGCCAGATTTCTTCGTTACGCACCATGAAGCGGTCGTAGGTGTCGCCGCTTTCGCCAACGGGAATATCGAACTGGAAGTCTTCGTACGAAGAGTAAGGATTCATCACCCGAACGTCGTAGTCGACACCCGCCGCCCGCAGGTTAGGGCCGGTAAAGCCGTAGCTCAGCGCCCGTTCGGCCGAGATTGGGCCTACGTCGACTACCCGGTCCATGAAAATCCGGTTGCGGTTGAAGAGCCGTTCAAACTCCTTCATCACCGGGGGGAAATCTTTCAAAAACTTCCGGATTTTACGGATTGCTTCTGCTGACAGATCCCGCTCCATGCCGCCAATCCGACCCATGTTGGTGGTCAGGCGGGCGCCGCAGACTTCTTCGTAGATTTCGTAGATATTCTCCCGCTCTTCGAAGAGGTAGAGGAAGCCGGTGAAAGCCCCCGTATCTACGCCCAGAATCCCGTTGCAGATGAGGTGGTCGGAGATACGAGCCAGCTCCATCATAATCACGCGGATGTACTCGGCCCGCTTCGGCACCTGCACACCCAGCAACTTCTCAACGGTCATCATCCAACCCAGGTTGTTGATGGGCGATGAACAGTAGTTCATCCGGTCGGTGAGGGTCGTGATCTGGTAGAAAGGCCGCCGCTCGGCGATTTTCTCGAAGGCGCGGTGGATATAGCCAACCGTTTGCTCCCCCGATACGATCTTCTCGCCATCCATTTGCAGGATGTTCTGGAAGATACCGTGCGTGGCCGGGTGCGTTGGGCCAAGGTTCAGCGTCGTCAGTTCATTGACGTACTGAATCGGGCCTTCGGGCGTGGCCGGGGTGTTGCGTGCCCCAACTGCATCTATACTTAGGTCTTCAGTAACCATATCTAAGAAGTAAATGAGCGAAGGAGTGAAAGAGCGATCGGTCGGGTAACGTACCTGAGGAAGCAACCGGAGCGCCGGGCTGTCACTCGTTCACGCTTTTACTCGTTCATGCTTTGAGTCATCGTCCAAACAACGCGTCGATCTTGTCTTCGCGGGTGCCGTCTTCCAGCGGGTACTCTTTCCGCATCGGGAAATAATCCATTTCTTCCATGTTCAGGATGCGCGTCAGGTTGGGATGCCCGTCGAACAGAATACCGAAGAAGTCAAAGGTTTCCCGCTCCATCCAGTTGGCCGAGGCGTAAAGCAACGTCATGCTGGGTACGTGCAGGTCGTCGTTCGCCAGGTACACTTTCACCCGAACGCGGAAATTATTGACCAGGCTATGCGCATGATACACCACGCAGAACTCCCGCCCGGCATCGTCGGGGTAATGAATGCCTGTAATGTCGGTCAGGAAGTTGATCTGATACTGCTTGTGGTCTTTCAGGTACGTCATCAGCGGCAGCAAC
The DNA here is from genome assembly GCF_000331105.1 of Fibrella aestuarina BUZ 2. Lineage (NCBI taxonomy): Bacteria > Pseudomonadati > Bacteroidota > Cytophagia > Cytophagales > Spirosomataceae > Fibrella > Fibrella aestuarina. Next base: position 973,619 of record NC_020054.1, read on the forward strand.
TGCTCACGACTGACCGTCAGCGTCAGCAGACCAAACGGTTCGTCGAACTCAGAAACAGCTTCGCCAAACTGACGGATAAGGGCCTCGGCGACTTCTTGATTACTCATGAAAATGGATGAGTGAATGAGCGATTGGGCAAACGCGCCACCCGCAAAGCTGGGTACGTGTTTGCGCCTTACTTATTGAATTCCGTACGAATTGAGCAGCAATTGATACTCTTCGGTGTTGCGCCGCCGGGTCGACTCGTTACGTGCCAACTCCTGAATCTGCATCAGCCCTTCGATCACTTGCTCGGGGCGCGGCGGGCAACCCGGAATGTACACGTCGACGGGAATGATGCGGTCAATGCCCTGCAATACGCTGTAGGTGTCGAAAATACCGCCGCTGCTGGCACAGGCCCCCATGGCAATCACCCACCGGGGTTCGGCCATCTGGAGGTATACCTGCTTCACAATCGGAGCCATTTTCTTGGCGATCGTTCCCATCACCATCAGCAGGTCCGCCTGCCGGGGCGAGAAACTGGGCCGCTCCGAGCCAAACCGGGCGAAATCATAATGAGCGCCCATGGTGGCCATGAATTCGATGCCGCAGCAAGAGGTCGCAAAGGGTAGGGGCCACAGTGAGTTGGCGCGTGCCATACCCACTACTTTATCCAGGGAGGTAGCGAAAAACCCGGCACCTTCATGGCCCGCCGGGGCTTCTACCATCTTTATTTCAGATGCCATTCGAAAATCAGGTTTCAGTTTCAGTTGCAAAGTCTTCAGTATAACAAACTTGTAGACCGGAAACTCCTAAACTGACGACTTCTTTTTATTCCCACTTTAAAACGCCCTTGCGGAGCACGTAATAGAAGCCTGCCAGCAGCAAACCCATGAACAGGATCATCTGAATGAACCCGGCAGTGCCCAACTTCAAGAAGTTAACGGCCCAGGGATACAGAAAAATCACTTCCACGTCGAACAGCACGAACAGGATCGCGATCAGGAAGTACTTGACCGAGATCGGGGCGCGGGCATCGCCCACGGTGGGAATGCCACACTCGAAAGGATCGTCTTTCTTCTGGCTGTGGCGCTTGGGGCCGATGCTGTGCGTAACCAACATGGTCACGACGATAAAGCCAAGGGCCAGCCCCAACTGGATAAAGAGAGGGACGTAATCGGAGGGTAAATACGAAACGGCGTTCATAGCGAAGTCAATGCAGAAAACTGTTGCAAGTTAACGAGAAAACCAACACGCTTACCGGGTGATAAATACACGCCGGGCTACGTCGAAGCCTTCAGAACGTACCCGCACGATGTATTGCCCCGACGCGAAGTTGGCCACCGGAATCAGGCGGCGCGCGTTGAACGACGGGATTTTCTCCGAGTACAGAACCTGCCCCGTTATCGACTGGATTGTCAGGTCGGCATTCTGGAGGTCTTCGATGGTCTCGACAGCGATGTAGCCGTTGACACTCGGGTTGGGGTAGATGCTGACGATCTGTGCCGACTCCGACGACGTGAACAGTACTTCGTTGGAGAAGCCCGAATAGCAGGTGAGCGCGTTGCCGTTGGGCAGCGTAAATAAGGCTTTAGCCCGGGCCGTATACGTACCGCTGATGAGCGCTTTGGCTACGGGGCCGTTCTGGTTATTCAGAAACACCGATCCGCGCCGCCAGTCGAACTGCTCATTGTTCGGGAAGCCGGGCAAGGTCGCCTGAATCGAGTAGATGCCTACCTGCTCGATCGTGGGCGTAGCCAGACGGGGTCGCACGGTCAGGCCGATGGCCGACGAGGTATTCGAGCGGCACCCATAGGTATTGACGGCCTGCACGGTATACTGCCCGGCATTGGCTACCCGCAACACCGTGTTGTTGATACCATTACTCCACTGCGCCGACGATTGGGTGCCCACGTTGGCGACCAGTGTCAGCACCGAGTCGGCACAGATTTGCTGTTGGTTGTCGGCAACGGCCGTACCGTTGCGAGCCAGCGAAATGGTGGGCGTTGCCGGTTGAACCGGCAGCTGAATGTTGACTGTCGGCGACAGAAAGGTGTTACCGATCGCATTTTTCAGCTTTGCCTGATATTGACCCGGCTGACTGACGGTGATTGTTGAGCCAGTCTGCCCGTTCGACCAGAGATAGCTCTGGAAGCCGGTGGGGGGCAACCGCAGAGTAACGCTGTTGTTGTTGACGCACTCAACCGTAACGGTTGGCTGCGGTTGGGGGAGTAGGGGGAGCGCCGCCGCAAAAAAGGTGGGGCTCATGCTCTGATACCAGGCATTGGCGAGTTGAATCAGGCCGTCGCCCTGGAAGTGAACCCCATCGAGGCGGTTCGGCTGAATCGGGTCTGTAAAAGGCCCGGCATACACGTTATTGCTAAACGTGTTGATTACATCGGTTTGCCCCCCCGTGACCTGGTCGTTCGTCCGGAAAATTCGTGGGCAGCGGTTGATACAATCAGCGTTGTTACCGCATTGCGCAAAGCAGGTAGGGTCTGGGTCACTATTGCGCGAGGCTCGGGCCAACATCCAGGCCGGGTAGCGTTGCGTATCGGTGCGCGTCTTCGCCACGAGTTGCTCCATCTGCCGTTTGTAGGTAGCTCGCACGGTGTTGGAGTTTTGCAGGTTATCGCTCTCGCCCTGATGCCAGAGAATAGCGCGCAGCCCCTGGAGCGAGGCATAATACCGCAACGCGATGCGCAGGTTGGCGTACGGCATCCCCTTCGGGAAGAACCCGTCGAAATACACACTCTTGGTAAAGCCATCGTCGAAGCTCTCGATCCAGTTCTGGATGGTGGATCCACCCCAGGCCGTGTTGATGAAGAGAATCGGGATGTTGTATTGCTGAGCCAGCAGATCGCCGAGCCGCCCCCAGCACCAGGCGCCGTAGCCACGGGGGCCAATAATACTCTGGGCGCTTAGCTGCTCAAACGTGGGGGCCGGGGGGTCTGCCAGCGAGTGCGCTTCGCGGTTGTCGTAGCTGACGCAGTTGACCCGATCATCGCTGGCGCCAATGGATGAGTACTCCAGAAAACCCTGTGCATTTGACTGGCCGGTGATGATGAACACTTCACCGATGCCCACTTTTCGCACAACGTCCTGTGCAATCACTCTGCCACCCTGAAAACCCTGCACTTCAAGCCTATACCAGCCGCCTGTGCCATTGATAGCGCCCTGAAATACTCCGCCCTGCGGATTGCGGCGGATGGTGGTCCAGTTGGTGTTGAGTCCCTGCCCGTTTACTTCAACAACCAGCCGCGCCTGGATGCTGTCGACGGGCTGGAAGTACGTACCTGAGAGATAAATGGTACTGGTATTGTCGTTTTCACGTTGAAAGACAGCCCGACTCGATGGGTACGTGACTGACAGGCCGGTAGGAACAGTTTGAGCAGTTGCTGATGCGACTGTCAACCCCAGTAAGAAGCCATATAAAAGTCGATACATAGAAATCAGTTCAGTATACACTCCTGAATGCCAAGAACTAGCGAAGTGTTTTTAAAAAGAAAAGACGTACAAAGTAAACACTTGGCACGTCTCAACTTTAAACGAAAAGGTATTTAGTTTATTACTAGCGGTTTCCGATCAGGATACGCTTTGAGACATGCACGCCATCGGCATCTACTTTCAAGATATAGGGGCCGGGTGCCAGCCGTAATAACTGAATCTGTTTACGGTCGTTCAGGGTCGTTTCCGTGCTTCGGTACACCAATTGACCGGTTAAAGTGTAAACCGTCACGGAGGCGTTGCTTAAATCAGCCAGCGTTTCGATCAGGAAAATACCATCCGGGCTTGGGTTGGGGTAGATGCTGACATCCTGGTTGTTGGTAGGCAGATCGTAGTTTACAACCGCCGACGGCAGTGATAAACAGACGTAAGCGGGGCTGTACGTAATCTGCGTCCGAACACTGTATTGCCCTGACTGATTAACCCGCAACAGCGAGCCTGTGATCGCCAGTGAATCGGCATTGCGGCGCCAGTAATAACGTTCGTTTTGCGGGGCACCGGAAGCTTCCAGCAGGTACGTACCCACTTGTTGAAGAGTAGGGGGCTGGGGGCGGGCCAACGCTTGTGCCGTCAGCACGTTACTGTTTGGCGACAGGCAGCCGTTGCCATCCCGTACCCGGGCGGTGTAAGCTCCCGTTTCGCGCACCGTAAGGGTTTGCGTGGAGTCGCCTGTTGACCAGAGCGCCCGCAACTGCGAATCGGTTTGGAGCAGCAATTGCCCGCCCTGGCAGAACGTGAGTGAGCCACGCGCCGAAATAATGGGCGGCGATGGTAACGGATTGACCAACACATTAACGCTATTCGACGGGGCCGAAATACAGTTAAACTGATTTCGGGTGCGTAGGCTGTAGATCCCTGTCTGGTTCACGTTGATGCTTCGGGTGCTCTGCCCACTGCTCCAGTTGTACCCAGCGTCTTCGGTTGACGTAAGCGTGATCGATTCATTGGCGCAGAAGGTAGTGCGGCTGCTGGCCGTGAGGATCGGCGTGGTAGGTAGCGGATTGGCAACGACCGAAACGACGGCCGAAGCGGGCGACGTACACCCATTCTGGTCGGTTACGGTTAGCGAGAAGCTGCCGGTTTGGCTGACGGTGATGCGCTGATCGCCCTGTCCGTTGCTCCAGTTGTACCGGAACGCATTGCTACTGCTTAGAATGGTGCTCTCTCCCTGGCAGAACGTTGTGGGGCGCTCGTTGGAAATGGTTGGCTGCGCAGGCAACGGAAACGCCGTTACGTTAATGGCGTTTGATGGCGCCGAATTACAGTTGAACTCGTTGCGGGTACGTACCGTATACGTACCTGACTGGTTGGTATTGATGCTACGGGTGTTCTGGCCGCTGCTCCAAACGTAGGCAAGTCCTTCGGTCGAGGTGAGCGTAACTGATTCGTTGGCGCAAAAGGTGGTGCGCCCACTAGCGGCGAGTTGGGGCGTCGATGGCACCGGGTTCACCGTCACGAATACAGCGGCTGAAGCAGGCGAAGTACAGCCATTCGCATCCGTGACCGTGAGCGAGTAGCTGCCAGCTTGCGTAACGCTGATCCGTTGATCGGTCTGTCCATTGCTCCAGTTGTAGCGATTGGATGAGGTGGAGGCCAAAACGACATTTTCGCCCTGACAGATGGTCGTTGATCGGTCAGGCGTAATCGTTGGTTGGGCGGGTAACGGATTTACGGTTACCCGAATGGTGTTCGACGTGAATGTGCAGCCACTGACGTCGTTGTAGCGGACGGAATAATCGCCGCCGGTGTTGACCGTAATTTGTTGGGAGGTCTGACCATTGCTCCATACGTTGGCCTCGCTGTAACTGCTACGGAGTGTCAATGAACTGCCTTCACAGAGCGCTGTCGCACCAACTGATTGAATCGTAGGAGCATTGTTGATGGTAATAGTAGGCGTGAACACCAGATTCCCTTTGCCGTCACGCACCTTTGCGCGTACGGTGCTCCCCGCCGCCCGTGTAATGGTGCGGCTCGTCTCGCCCGAGTCCCAGGCAATGTTGTCGTAGTTAGTAACCGTCACCGACACATTATTACCACCTGCGCAGGCGACTGTAATGGCCGGAGCCGCAGCCGGGCTGAACGGCGCTGCACTGTTGAAGAAATTGTCGGTCAGGCTTGCATTCCAGGCGTTGGCTACGTCGCGCAGGCCGGGATTATCGAAATGCACCACGTCATAAAGCGGTGCTCTGGAACGTGGCACCTGAATGTTATCCGTGTTGGGCCCGGCAAACACGTTACCAGCCGAAGCGATTGCCTGATTTTGCCCATCAATGACTTTGGTATCGACGCCACCGAGCAGGTCACCGTAGGATGCCCGCGCCACAACCCAGGCTACATTTCGCCCAAAATCAGAGCGGCTTTGGTTGATAACGGTCCGTAAGCGGTCAGCGTAGGTAGCGGGTGGTGTGTCAAATTGGTTGTCGGCTTCCCCCTGATGCCACAGTACCGCCCGAACCCCATACGTATTGGCGTAAAACTGAAGGGCTAACTGAAGCGGGTAATATGGATGCTTAGGCTCATAATACACCGGGGCGTAGTCACTTATCGTTTGGGGGCCAGTGGCTGTCTCGGCCCAGTTACGCACCGACGTACCTTCAAAAGCCGCGTTGAAAAACAGGATAGGTACGTTCAGACGGTTGGCAAGCAGATCGCCTAACGTACCCCAGCACCAGGCCCCCATGCCACGTGGCGCTATGGAGTTTGGGCCTTCCAGGTGAATAAACTCGGGCGCTGGAGGGTCGTTCGGGTAATTTTTGGGTTCGTAGAAATAGTTGACGCTGTTGACTCGGTCATCCGTAGCCCGCTCGCCATCACGCCGAACGCCCTGCGCGTTGGACTGACCGGCAATCACGAATACTTCCCCTACACCCACGCGCTCCACCCGGCTCGTAGCTATTTGCTGATTGTCGCGGATAAGTCGTACATCCAGATCATACCAGCCACCCTGAACGGTCAGCTGACCACTAAAGACGCCCCCCTGTGGGTTATTAACGATCGTTTGCCAGTCGGTCGAGGTGCCTTTCCCGGCTTCACGGGCAATGACTCTTGCCTCTATACGCGAAGTCGCTGTCGCATACGTACCTGAAATCGTAATGGCTGCATTGTTGGCCGTATTACGCTGGTAAACGGCTCGACTTACCGGGAATGAAATGTTAAGTTGGGCAACAGCCTGAGAAGCCGCCATCAGACTAAAAGCGACTGCCCACATCAATAAACGTTGTTTCATGAAAGAAATAAAAACAGAGGGTAGACCCTACCCAATAACGGCAGATTGGTATTGGTCATGTTCAACTTTCCTGAATCGGCATAGCGGCCTACAGGTCAACTGTTTGGGTCAACGTTTTCCAAAGTAAATCCTTCAGTTCAGTCAAACCCCGCTGTTGAACAGACGAAATAAACACAGCAGGCACATTTGTCGGTAAGTTACTTTTTGTACGGTCCAGGGTTTCGTCATCAACTAAGTCGATTTTAGTAACCGCCAACACCCGCGTTTTATCGGCTAACTCGGGGTTATACGCCTCCAATTCGTTGGCAAGGACCTGGTAGTCGGCCTCAATGTTTTCGCTGGTAGCCGGTACGAGAAAAAGGAGTACAGCGTTGCGCTCTATATGGCGCAGAAACCGTAGTCCTAGCCCTTTACCTTGCGAAGCCCCTTCGATAATGCCCGGTATATCGGCCATTACAAATGACTTGTAGTCGCGGTAAGCCACCACACCCAGATTCGGGACTAGGGTCGTAAACGGATAATCGGCAATTTCGGGGCGAGCGGCCGACATAACGGATAAGAGCGTCGACTTGCCCGCATTGGGAAAGCCAACCAGCCCCACGTCGGCTAGTAATTTCAGTTCAAGAATGATCCAGGCTTCCTGCCCCGGCTCACCCGGTTGGGCATGATAAGGCGTTTGCTGGGTGGCTGATTTGAAGTGGGTATTACCCAGACCGCCCCGGCCGCCCGGTAACAAGATGAGTTCCTGCCCGTCTTCGGTGAGCTCGGCCATGACTTCATTGGTCTCTGCATGGCGGGCAATCGTGCCCAGCGGCACTTCGATGATTACGTCTTCGCCTTCGGCGCCAGTGCGACGGCCCCCTTCGCCGCCTTTACCTGAATCGGCCTTAATGTGCTTCTGGTATTTGAGGTGCAGCAAGGTCCAGAGCTGAGCGTTGGCGCGCAGAATGATGTGGCCACCCCGGCCGCCATCGCCGCCATCGGGCCCCCCTTTGGGTACGTGCTTCTCCCGGCGGAAGTGCATAGACCCCGCGCCACCGTGGCCAGATCGGCAATTTATTTTTACGTAATCGATGAAGTTGGAGGATGACATAGGTATGTTGTGGTATGCAGCGCAGTAGGATGCGACTGGCGCCAGTTAGGTGGGGAGCGCCATGGATGACAAGCCACAAACCGTAGCGTTCGGCCCGGCCGGATGTGTCGGCAGAGCGTCGAAAACGATCTTAGCTCAATTGCGCCAGCTCAATCTTTTCACAGATGAGGGCGAAAATCTCATCAATGCCACCCACGCCGCTAATGGCTGCAAATTTGCCCTGCTGCTTATAGTAGTCGGCAACGGGGGCTGTTTTATCGTTGTATTCAGTGATGCGTTGGCCAATGATCGTCTCGTTCTGATCGTCGGGCCGGCCAGAGGATATGCCCCGGATCAGCAACCGACGCGTCAGTTCCTCACGGTCAACGACGAGGGCAATCATGGTGGTGATGTTTGTACCATGCTGGGCCAGCAGGGCATCCAGTGCTTCGGCCTGCTTTACCGTGCGTGGAAAGCCATCGAAAATAAAGCCGGGAGCCGCCGCATTTTCCGTCAGCTTTGATTCGATCATACCGATAACGACTTCGTCGGGAACCAGCATGCCCTGGTCCATCAGTGTCTTGGCCTGCAAGCCTAGTGCCGTCCCGGCTGCAATCTGAGACCGCAACAAATCGCCAGTTGACAGATGCACCAGGTGGTATTTTTTAATCAGACTTTCGCTTTGTGTGCCTTTTCCGGCACCCGGTGGGCCAAACAGTACAAGATTAAGCATAGAGAATTTTGACGCGAGTTAGCGGTGTTTTGAAAAAGCAGCGGGCAAAATTACAAAAGAAAAGGCGCGGGCCAATTAGCCCGCGCCTCATTGTATTCAGTAAGTGCAAAAGTTGGGTTCAGCCTTACTTGGTTGTGCCCTTCTTCGGCGCCGGTTTCGTCGTGCCTTTCACCGGTGTTTTGCCCGGTGTCACCGTTGATTTCGGACCTTCCAAAAAGTCTTTGGCGTCCTTATCGTTCGGATCTAATTCGAGCACTTTATTCGCATAATCCTTCGCCTTGCCATCATCCTTCTTGGCAATTGCATCAGAGATCAGGTACTTGTACGAAGTGATCAGGTACTTACGGTTCTGCTCTTTCTTCGTGGCGCCCGTCTCGGGGTTTTGCTGCTCAGCCAAGGCCTGCTCGATGAATTTTTCATACATGGGAACCGGAGCACCACTGGCCAGCGAAGCGTCACGACCGTTGGCATAGTAGTTTGATTGAGCACGGTAGTAGTACGCCAATGGGTACGTCTTACCGTCTTTTTCAACCACTTCGGACAGCTTAGCAAAAGCTGAATCGGCTTTCATGAAATACTCGCGGCGCAAAGTACGCTGTTGGGCCGTGTCAGCTACCGTTTTGCTTACGGCAAAGCCTTGTTGATAATTGGCCAGGCCCAGCTTGAGGTAGTCGTTCGTCGACGGCTTTTCTTCTGCGCTGATCGCCTTTTCAAAATAACTCACGGCTTTGTCATACTGCTTGGTACCGTAATACTTGTCGGCGATCTCCTTGTAAAGGTTCTCCGTTGTGTCGAGCGGAGCTGCCTTTTCCAAGTTCACAATGCTCAGCGAGTCACCTTCTGGGGTGCCCAACTGGGCATAAGCGCGGCCAAGGTATTTGTAATCATCGAAGATGACTTTCTGCGGTGCGGCTGAGATAAACTTGTTCAGCGAAGCAACAGCTACATCGTTCTTACCCAAAGCCAAGCTCGACCAGCCAGTCATCCGGTCGATGATCGGGTCATTTACCTGGCCCTGCAATTTAGACAGGTAATCAAGCGACTTCATGTGGTCACCTGCCAGGAAGTAGTACTTGGCTACGTTGAGCAGCAGTTCGGGGTCTTTCGTGCCGCTTTTCGTTACATACGTATCGTAGGTGCTCGACGCTTTCTTGTAAGCTTTTGACCCAACAAGCGCATCGGCGTACGAACGGTAAGTGGGCGCAAACTCAGGGTCAGCCGCAATGGCTTTCTCGAAAAACTCCTGCGCCAGTTTGTACTGCTTTGAACGCAGGTATAACTGCCCGATTTTAGCGTTGGCTTCTGCTTTCGTCGTGTTGTTCGACTGAGCGGCCATCGTACCATCGATTACTTCTTCGTACCGGCTAACGGCGGGGCCGCCTTCATTCCGCAGCGTATAGGCATCGCCCATCGCCATCGGAATTTCTACGTTCTGGTTTTTCTTGTCGAGCGTTTTAGCGCGTTCGAGCAGTTCGATGGCACGGGCCGGATCGTTGGCTCCTTTGTCGCCTTCAAACAGGGTATACATTTCACCCGCCCGGAACAGCACCTCACTATTCTTGCCTTTGGTGGCAGCAATAGCTTCGTCGGTTTTAGCCTTAGCCGTGTTCAGGTCTTTTTTGGTCAGCGCTACACCAGCCAGACCAACGTTGTTCAGTTGATTCTTAGGGTCGGCTGCCAGCCCTTTTTCAAAGGCGGCTTTCGCTTCATCAGGTTTGCCGGTTTTAAGCAGGAAATAACCCAGATAAAACTGGTTTTCTGCTGATGGCGAACTCGATGCCAACTGCCTGAACGTTTGCTCGGCCTTCGGAACGCGCTCGGCTTCGAGGTCTTTCAGAGCCGTCTGCACATCTTGTGCAACGGCGGGGGCAAACGTTGTAGCTCCCACGAATAGGGTAGCCAGCAGTGTTTTTTTCGATAGGTTCATTCGCATTCGTAGGTTGTGAAAAACGAAGGTTGTCATTTTGAGAACAAGCCGCGAAACTAAAAAATTGCCTCCAAACAGAAAAAAATGACTGTTCATTTGAGGAATACTTCCCGATTATACGGTATTGCGGGCCACAATCCTAACTTCTCGATGAGGATGCTGCCCGCATCGCGGATCAGATAATTGGTTAAGCCACTGCCCAAACCGGGGTGGGCCTCACGGCTCAGGATGTACACATCACGACGAAGTGGGTAATCCTTCAAGCCCAAAGCGCGTTGAAAAGGCTGGAAATAATCAGCCCGTGAACGTGGGTTTTCTTTCTCAGAGATCCCGACAACCTGAATATCTTTTGACAGCTCGGCCGACAGGACGGTATCGCCATCGCTGATCCAGTTTACGCCGATAAACCCGATAGCGCCTGCATGCTGACGAACATACTCGATCACCTGTTTGTTTGATTTCACCGTATAAACAGGCAGCCCCGTGATGTCTTTGATGCCAAACGTTTGCAGTATGTAATCCAGATTACTTGAGTTGGCATTATCGAAAACCAGCGTAACCGGCCCCTGTTGGTTGCCACCTGACAACTGCGACCAGTTTGTCAGTTGCTTCGTAAACAAACCACGAAGTTCGCGCATCGTCATCAGGGTATCAGTGTTGGCTTTGCTCGTGATTAAAGCTACGCCGTCTGTAGCAATCCGGGTACTTGATCCTTTGATCTTCTGCTGAACAAGGACCTGCTGTTCGTTGGGTGTCAGTTTGCGCGATACCACACAAATACGGGCCTTGTCGTTGAGCATTAGATTGATGGCCTCCCGCTCTGGTTTAAACACCAAGTCGAATTTTGTTCGCGGATACAGCAACTGGTACGTCTTGGTGATTTCTTCGGTCAGTAAGCGGTATGATTCATCGGCCGCAACCGTAATGCGCCCCTGTGAGGGCGTATCGGCTGGGTGTTCTTCCTGGCAACTGGCTAGGTACGTGCCAAGGCTCAGGCCTATGCCGAGCAAAGCAATAAGTCGTTTCAAGATAGTATGTCGTTAACGTAAACAAACCGTTGTTTCGACATAACGTAGATGCCGGAACAACGGTTTTTCCATAAGCATGATCAAGCGTCGGTAGTGCAGTGTACAACTCACCAATGACCAATGCTACTGACTATCTCTGTACTGCTGCCAGGCCCGATAGGCCCGAAAGGTCCCGTAAACCAGCATAAGCGCAGCCAGAACATAGCGCAGTGGACCTGCCAATACCGCAATCCCAAAAGACTGAGAGGAGGCGATCAGTCCGATGCCTCCTCCCAAGTATGCGATCGATGCTAAAACGGCCAGGGTTAACCGAAGCGTTTCAGCCATACGATTCTCTGTGCGTCTCATTACTCCAACTGGAAGCTGATAGGCAGGTTGTACTTCACCCGAACAGCGCGGCCTGACTGCTTACCAGGCTTCCACTTCGGCATTGACTTCACTACCCGGATGGCTTCTTCGTCCGTACCGAAGCCAAGGCCTTTCAGTACCTGAGCATCCGTGATCGAACCGTCGGTGTTTACTGTGAAGCTAACGAACACTTTACCCGAGATGTTGGCCCGCTGAGCCGCTGCCGGGTATTTGATGTTCTTGCCCAACCAGGCATACATCGCCGCCTGACCACCTACGAACTCAGGGTTCTGTTCTACGACCGTAAAGATTTCCTCTTCTTTGGGCGCAGGGGCTTCAACGACAACTTCGGCTTTTGACGGACCGGCTGACTCTTCCGGTGCGGCAATTACTTCCTCGGCGTTGGGGTCACCTTCCTGGGTTTTTTCGGCAGCTACCGCTTCTTTCAGCTCTTCAACTGCCGGGGGCGGAGTTTCTTCCGGTACTTCCTGATCCGGCTTTACTTCGGGCGGAAGGAACTGCACCGTATTCACTTTCGGCACCTCAACTGGTGGCGGCGGCGGTGGTGGTGGTTCGTTCGGATCGATGGGCGGCGGGGGCAGCTTCATCAAATCCACTTCCTGCATGTTCATCTCCGGTGCCTCTTTGGGCGCAATGGCATCAATGATGCGCGGAGCGAAAATACCCAGAAGCGCAACGGCAGAGCCAATCAGCAAGGCACGGGTCGAGAACTTCCGGTACGAAGTCCGAAGGTCATACGCGCCATACTCTTTATGGCGGTTCGCAAACACGATATCATCGAGTGTTGCGTCTTTTGCGAGTTCAGCCATAGGTTAGATCTCCAGTTTTGCTTTTTCCTTGAGCAGCGTCTTTTCGTCGGGCGTGAAGTCATACACGAGGGCACGACGACGAATTTTAGCGATACTCAACTCATCCATCATATCAACCAGATTCTTGTAGGTTGACTCTTTGGTCGGCTTCACGACGATGACGAAGTCGGGGCCAATTTTGGCTTGCTCTTCGAGCATCACTTTGCGCAGGTCGTAGCCGTAACCAACCGTTTTGACTTCAGGATCTTCGTTGGCGGCTTTTCCAACGATGTAAACAACCTGATTGTCTTTGCCTAAAAACGCGGTCATTACCTTCGAGGCCTTAATTGGGTTGGTCTCGTTGGTTTTCGTTTTATCGGGTACGTCGAGGGTCATCGACGAGGGCTTACTCAGTGTGGTGGCTAGAATGAAGAAGGTAATCAGGAGAAAACCTAAGTCCACCATCGGCGTCATGTCGATGCGGGTTGATGCTTTCTTACTGCGTACCTTCCCACCTTTGTCGTGTCCACCACCACCACCGGTTTCAATTGCTGCCATGTTCTGTGGGAGTTTTCAATAATTCAGTTTTAATCGTTTTCAGTTTGATGCAGCGATCCGCTTTTTTCCACAACTGAAAACGATTAAAAACTGAATCGGTTGGTTAGTCTGCTGTCCAGCCAGCCGGAGGCGCCTCCGTACCGGTAATGAGGTTGAACTTGTTGATGTTCTGAGCCTGCAACGTAGCCAGGATGTTTTTGAAGGCCGGGAATTTGGCCACGTTATCACCCTTGATGGCAATCCGCAAGTCGTTATTGGCTTTGCGGGAGTTGTACACCCATTCTTTCAACTCGTTTTCAGGACCTGCACCGGTTGAATCGGTAGGAACACCAGGCTGTTTCAACTGGTTACGCTTCTCGGGCTCAAGAGCCAGAAACTGCTTCATCTGCGCAAGCGGAACCCCAAAATTGGGCAGCAGCGAAAATTTCTGTTTTTCCAGCTCAGTGAAGCTAATGCCTTTTGCCGAGGCTACGTTTTCGAGCATCTCGCGGCGTTTCGCCTGATTGTCGATCCCGAAGTACACCTTGCCATCTTTGTCCAGGCTGATGGTCATGATGTCTTTGTCGGGCACTTTGATGCCGGAGATTGACGAAGGCGTTTCGATGCTGGCGGCGTCCTGAGCCTTAAACTGGGCCGTCAGGATGAAGAACGTCAGCAACAGGAACGCTACGTCGCACATCGCCGTCATATCCACGGCCGAACTGGCGCGTTTGGGCTTTACTGCGGGCATTTTGTTGCTTGTTTAAAAAGTTGGTTGCTACGCAAAACGCAGGGCACAGCGACTTAATTGTGTGCCGAGAAGTTTTGCTGGATGCTCAGACCGATCTCGTCGATGTTGTAGGTCAACTCATCGATACGGCTGGTGAAGTAAGAGTACATGATCGTTGCGATAGCGGCAGTACCGATACCCAGAGCCGTGTTTACAAGGGCTTCTGAGATACCCGTTGCCAGAGCGGCCGTGTCAGGCTGACCCGTCGTACCCATAGCGGCGAAGGCACGGATCATACCCAATACCGTCCCGAGCAGGGCTACCAGCGTTGATACCGACGCCAGTGTAGCGATGATCGTCAGGTTCTTCTCAAGCATAGGCAGTTCAAGCGACGTAGCTTCTTCTACTTCTTTCTGCAGAGCTACCAGCTTCTGCTCTTTCGTCAGGGCTGCGTCGCCGCTCAGTTGCTGATACTTCAACAGGGCCGTCTTCACAACGTTACCTACTGAACCTTTCTGCTTGTCGCACTCAGCGATGGCAGCTGATACTTCGTTACGGTCGAGGAGGCCTTTTACTTTCCGAACAAAGGCATCGATCGAGCCTGATCCTTTGGCGCGGCCGATAGTGATAAAGCGTTCAATGGAGAACACAAGTACGGTCAGGGCACAAGTAAACAGGATCGGTACGATAGGACCACCCTTGTAGATGATGCCGTAGTAATCGCCGTCGATCGGGTTTTTCTCAGGATCCCCCCCCTGGAAGTGGCTGGGGTCACCGAAGACAAACTTGTAAGCCAAATAGGCGACGATAGCCAGGATCGGGATGATTAGAACGGGATTCAGACCACCTGACGACTTCTTTGGTGCGGCTGCCTTGGCGGGTGCGGGGGTTGCTGATTGTGTTTTCATTGAACTGTGTACTATTGGGGTTGAATTGAAAGTTAGGTTTTGAACGTAAAAAAAGTGAAAATTCTCTATCAGCGACTTTTCAGAGAATAAAATTCCGAATAATCACCCGACTATTGCTGACAAATCTACGTTTTTTCTGTCCATAAACGGACAATCCGTTTTTGTAAAAAAATCGTGAATTGTAATTTTCTCAGCAAACTATAGGACAAAACCTTATTTAAGAGCGATCAATTTGTACGCTTTACTTGTTGATCGTCAACACCCTAAATAGCCAGCAGAATCTATACAATCAGAATGGGCTTAGTTGGATTTTAGGAGGAGCGCGGAGTTTCATGGCGTTGCTGCTTTTTTGAATCACTAGGCTACTATTAAGGGTAAACCCTTGATGCAACCTCGCTCCGGTTTCCACAAAACTACCGCTGTCTCTCTGAAATGAGCCTTTCTTCCTACGTGGATTAGCATCCCGTAGACAGCTCGGCCAGCCAGATTAGTAGTTGATCAAGCTGTTTTCGTGACTAGATCGCTTCCGCAATAGCCTTCCGTTTCCGCCCGCCCCGCCGGGCAATTGTGTGCGTAATGTTACGGTTGAAGAAGCGGTAGATGATCGGGAAGATCAGCAACGTCAGCACGGTGGCGGTGATAAGTCCTCCGATAACGACAATCGCCAGGGGCTTCTGGGTTTCGGAGCCAATGCCGCTGCTGACGGCGGCGGGCAGTAGCCCGATGGCCGCCATCATGGCCGTCATGACCACGGGGCGGATGCGTGATTTTACCCCGGCAGCAATCGCTTCATCGAGGGTCATGCCTTCAGCGAGGTTGGCGTTGAAGACCGAAATAAGGATAACGCCGTTCTGTACACAAATGCCGAAGAGGGCAATGAATCCAACGCCCGCCGAAATGCCAAAGATGGTGCCCGTAATATGAAGCGCCAGGATGCCACCGATCAGCGCGAATGGAACATTGAGCAGGACCAGGCCGGCGTCTTTTGCATTGCCGAAAAGGACGAACAGAATCACGAAAATGGCCATCAGGCTGAGCGGAACGACCTGCCCCAAGCGTTTGGTGGCACGTACCTGATTCTCAAATTCGCCCGTCCATTCGGCTTCGTAACCTTTATCGAACTTCACCGTCTTCTGCACACGCTGTTGGGCATCGGCAATGGTGCTGCCTAAATCGCGCTCCCGAACGGAAAACTTGACGCCGATGAACCGCTTGTTTTTGTCGCGGTATACAAAGGCGGGGCCGGTTAGGGTTTTGATGGTCGCGATCTCTTTGAGCGGGATCTTGTCGCCTCGAATGGTGGGGACCATCAACAGACCGATGTCTTCCTCATTCTTGCGGTAATCGGGCTGGTAACGTACCCGGATATCAAAACGGCGTTCACCTTCGTATAACTGCGTGGCCGTTTTACCACCAATAGCCATCTCGATAACGGCCTCGGCGTCGCCCACCCGTACGCCGTAGAAGGCCATCTTCTGCTTATCGACATAGATGCTCATTTCGGGCTGACCCACATTGCGCAGAATACCCACATCTTTTACGCCAGGTACGTCGCGAATGGCCGCGATGACCTGATTGGCGTATTTGTCGAGTTCGGCTAAGTCGTTGCCGAATATCTTCACGGCGTTGCTGGCGTTCATGCCCGCAACGGCTTCGGCCACGTTGTCAATAATAGGCTGCGAATAGTTGTAATTGATGCCCTGAAATTGCTTGAGCTTCGCGTCCATCTCCTCGATCAGCTGATCGGTGGTGATAGGGCGAGTCCAGTCTTTCTTGGGTTTTAAGTTTACCTGCATCTGGACATAGTAGAACCCCGAAGGATCGGTGCCATCGTTGGAACGCCCCGTCTGCGACAACACGCCCCGTACTTCGGGAAACTCACTCAGCTTGCCACGCAGGGTATGCACCATCTTCACCGTTTCGGCCAACGACGTGCTCATGGGCAGCTTGGCCTCGACCCAAAGGGCGCCTTCATTCAGTTGGGGTAAAAATTCGGTGCCCAGCAAGCTGGCCGACGCGAAGGTGAGCCCCATGAACAACAAGGCAACTAGCATGCTGATGCGCTGATGGGCGTAAGTCCAGCCAAAACCCCGCGTAACGATCCGGTCGAAGAAATTGACGATGGGGTTATTCTTCTCACGCACGTTTTTATTGAGCAGCATCGAACACAGCACCGGTACGAGCGTGAGGGTGAAAATCAGCGCACCGAGTAGAGCAAAACCCAGTGTCCAGGCCAGAGGACTGAACATTTTGCCTTCAACTTTCTCAAAAGAGAAAATCGGCAACAAGGCTGTGATGATGATCAGCTTGGAGAAGAAGACAGCCTTACCTAGCTCCGTGCCGGTTTTTCGAATGAGCCCCAGCTTCGCCAGCCGGTTGTAGCGCGGCATGCCGAAACGGTGCGCCTTGTGGTCGAGCACAACGAAGATGCCTTCAACCATCACAACGGCGCCATCGATGATGATACCAAAGTCGACGGCGCCCATCGACAGCAGGTTGGCCGACATACCCCGCAGCCGCATGCAAAGGAAAGCAAACAGCAAGGCCAGCGGGATAATAATGCTAACGATGACGGTTGTACGCCAGTCGGCCATAAACAGAAAGACAATGACCGTTACGAATAGAATTCCCTCGGCCAGATTGTGCAGTACGGTTTCGGTGCAAAACCGCATAAGGTTATCACGATCGTAGAACGTAACCATCTCGACGTCGTCGGGCAGCACTTTCTCGTTGAGCTCGTCGATCTTGGCTTTCACCCGCGCCAGCACCTCCGACGGGTTTTCCCCCTTCCGCTGCACAATGATGCCCTCAACGACGTCGTCGTTTTGGTCGAGGCCAACCTGCCCCACCCGCGGCTGATTGGACAGTGACACGTCGGCCACATCACGCACCAGCACGGGCAGGCCACCCTGTTCATCGACGATGATGTTTTCGATGTCTTCGATGTTGTTCAGCAGCCCGATGCCCCGAACCACATAAGCTTGCCCATTTTTCTCGATGACATCGCCGCCCACATTGAGGTTGTTCTGCGTAACGGCATTGTACACCTCTGATGGGGTAATGCCGTATTTCTGCAACAGAATCGGGTTCACGCTGACCTCATACGTTTTCTCGCGACCACCAAAGGCAACCACGTCGGCCACACCGGCCACCGACCGCAACTGTCGGTCGATCACCCAGTTTTGCAGGGTTAGCAGCTCGCGGGTATCGCGCGTTGGCGATTTAAGCGTATAACGGAAGATCTCGCCGGTGGGGCCATAAGGCGGCTGAATGTCGGGCTCAACACCGTCGGGGAGCGACACCGTACGCAGCAGGTTATTGACCTGTTGCCGGGCGAAGAAATCCTCTACGTCGTCCTCGAAGATGATTTTCATCACCGAGAGGCCAAACATCGTGATCGACCGGACGTTGGTCTTACGCTGCACCGAGTTCATGGCCACCTCGATGGGCACCGTCACAAACCGCTCCACTTCTTCAGCGCTGCGCCCGTTCCATTCCGTCACGATGATAATCTGCGTGTTGGTAACGTCCGGGAAGGCTTCGATGGGCGTTTTCAGGTAGCTGATGACGCCGGCTACCGTCAGCGCCCCGACCATGAAAAACACGAAAAAGCGGTTCTTCAGCGAAAACGTGAGAATGGATTTAATGAGCGCGTTCATAGGTCGGTAAGTGGACAAGTGAATTCGGCTGGCCCGCTAACGTACCTGAGCGGTGCTGATTCACGCATGCACGAATTAGTCGTTTAGAGCGTCGTAGATCAGCAACTGAGCCTGCGTAATGACTTTTTCGCCGGGTTGCAGCCCATTGCTTATGTAGGCCAGATCGCCCTGCGAGCGGAAGACCGTCACCTCGCGGGTATCGATGTGTTGCCGGTCGTGGTAGACCATGACGTACTGCTTGCTCTTGTCAAAAATGAGGGCTCGGGCCGGAATGGCCGGCATAGCGCCGCCCTCATCGAATGCCAGCATGACGGTGGCATTCATGCCGGGTTTAAGCTTCAGTTGCTCGTTGGCCAGCCGGATACGTACCTGAATGGTTTTGGTAGCAGGGTCAAGTACGTTGTAGACCTTGTCGACGACACCCCGGAAGGTTTTGTCGGGGTAGCTCAACGTTTTGATCTGCGCGGGCAGCCCCAGCCGCATCTGGCCAATTTCCGATTCATTAACGTTGGCCAGCACCCAGATTTCGTTCAACTGCGAAATGGTGAAAACGGCGTTGGCATCGTCGGAGCGGAGCTGCATGCCCCGATTGATGTTCTTTTCCAGCACGTACCCGGAAATTGGCGCCTTGATCACTGATTGGGCCTGTTTGTCGGCACCGTAGATTTGAAGCACCTCGCGCAGGCGGGCCAGTTCGGCCTGCTCACGCTCCACCTCTTTCTGCGCCGCCACCACGTCGCGTTCCGAGTTGAGTTTATCCACAAACATGTCCTGGGCTACCTGCAAGTTCTTCTGTGCCAGCCGAAGTTCGGCCTGCGCCTGCGCCAGCTCCCGGTTGTAGCCCGCCACCTCGCTCGACTGAATGACGGCCAGCGTTTGCCCTTTCTGAACGTAGTCGCCCAGTTCAACCCGCACGTCGCGCACGTTGCCACCTACCAACGGAAACACCCGGATCAACCGGTTTTCGTCGGGGACGACGCGCCCAATCAGCCGCAACTGGCTCCGGATGGGCTGGCTGACCACCGGCTCGGTCTGTACACGGCTAGCCATGGTATCGGTCAAGGCGAAGGCTGCTTTAGGCGCTTCTGTCGTTGCTTTTGGTTCTTTCGAGCAAGCCAGTATTAACAGAGACAGGAGTAAAAAATGAGGTTTCATAGGCATTGGCCCGGTAGTTCGGGTTGATGGCTTTTAAACGGAAGATGCGTTGGTCAGGTACGTTAGGGCGCGGGCGTAGCTACCGGAAAATATCGGTGCCGATAACGTAGGTAAGCTGCTCGTAGGCGTTGACCCGGTCGGCCCGGAGCCGATTCAACTGGCGCGTATTGTCCAGGTACGTTTCAAACAGATCCACAAACTCGACGAGCGACAGGTTACCCTTTTCGAAATTGCGGAGCACGCTCTGGATCAACTCGTCGTATTGGCCTGAGAAATTGGGGTCAATGCTCCGGTAAGCCTGCTCGGTCTGCTGAATCTGTTCCAGCGAGGCGCGGATTTCGTTTTCGACGACACTTTGCAGATTGCGCTGGCCCAACCGCAAAAACTGCCCCTGCGCCTGAGCCGAGCGGATGTTACCCTGGTTCCGGTTCAGGATGGGCAGGTCAATGCTGGCCGTCAGGCCGATGTAGTTGGGAGTGTAGCTGGCGTTCTGGTCAAACATACCCCCCAACCGTACGTCGGGCGTGGCCAGTGCCCGTTGCAGTGCCAGATTAGCATCGGCTTGCCGAACCGCCACGTCGCTGCCCTGTAAATCCGGGCGGTTGCTGAAGGCAAGGGCCGTCGCTTCCTGTAGCGACGGCAACGATTGGCTGTAGCGCACGATATCGGCGTCGAGCACAATCGGGCGCACCGCCGCCTCCGTTTGTAGTAATACTCTCAGGTCGCGTTGCTGATCGATGAGCAGGTTGCGCAACTCGAGTTGATCGTTGGTCAGTTGCAACAGCAGCGCCTTCAACCGGACGATCTCCCGAAGCGACACATTGTTTTTGCCGTACTGCCGCTCAAACGCCGCGATAATCTCGGTGAGCCGCCCCCGCTGCTGATCGTAGATACGGAGCGAACTGGCCGTAAAATAGATGGAATAGAACCGGCTGTGCAGGTCGAAACGCAGCGAGCGGAGCAGATCCGAAAACTGGAGTTCGGTCAGGCGAGCCTGCTGGGTTGCTACAGCTACGCGTTTGTTTCGTTTGCCAGCCAGTAAAATCGTTTGCTGGATCGACAGCGCCTTTTGCCCCCCCGGTCCAACATCAAAGAGCTGCCCGGCAGTGGGGTTGAACGCGTTCAGTTCAAGATAAACGGTGGGGTTATCGAAAAGCCGGGCCTGCGCTACCTGAGCCCGCGCCGCATCGATCTGAAAGCGGCCCGCCAGCGCCTGTAAGTTTTGCCGGAGAAACAAACTATCGGCTTGCCTAAGCGTCAGTGACAGGGTATCCTGCGCTGCTGACGGTAAGACGCCAAGGCTACAAACGGCAGCAAGCAGTTTTAAAAACATTTTTAGAAAAAATAGGCTATTTACAGTACGGTTTTGGGTGCAAATATCCGGCTTAATCGTAGCGGATTTAATTAAAAGGCTATTAATAGAGCGAACATTAATGCTTTTTAACGTGTCATAAATGCTCATCTACTCAAGGCACCTATGAAGACCTCGCTACCTGTGTGGGGCTGTATTGCCCTTCTGAGCTTCCTCTCGGGCACTGCCTGCGCTCAGGAATCTTATTTCAACGTAACCGAATCCGACGTGGCCGAAAAAGGGAAAATCGTTGTGCAGCAACAGTTCTCGATTCAGAATTTTTACCGGTCGATCACGACGTTCGACTACGGTCTAGCTGAGGATCTTGAGTTGGGCGCCAATCTGATCAATCTGGATTATTACCCCGTCAGCCGGCGGTTTATGCGCAACGACTCCAGCACCGAGCAGGCCTACTCGCCCTTGCTGATGCTCAACGCTCAGAAAATCATTAAGCTACCGCATGATTTTCACGTGGGCATCGGTGGACAGGCGGGCTGGAACCTGACCCCTAATCTGGGGCAACACCGCTTCGTGCATTTTGTCTACCTTAACCTGAACCGCACGTTTCTGGACGACCATTACAAACTCACGGCGGGGGTGTTCAACGGCCATGTGCGCTACCTCGGCGACGGGCCGCCGGTAGGCTTCCAGACGGGGTTCGAAGCGGCCATCGTGTATCAGAAACTGCACCTGCTTGGCGATTGGCTATCGGGGCAACACGACGCCGGGCAGCTGGTGCTGGGGCTTGAGGTGTTCCTGTCGAAAAAGATACCCCTGTCGGTGGGGTGGCAACGGCGGAATCAGGATGGGTCCTCGGCGCTGGTGTTGCAGTTGACCTATCGGAATGAATAAACCAACCGGTCCGGTAACCGCTCGGGTTTGTCTAGTGTCTTAGTCTAGAGACGCCTATCTTCGCTTCTTACAACGAAACCTATGTTTTTTTATGAAGCGAAACCTGTTTACCCAAGTGGCGTTGCTGCTGCTTACCTGTACTCTACCTCAGCGAACGCAGGCCCAGAACGCAGACTGGCAGATTGTCGGGCAAAACATCAACCCGGCTAATTACTATGGTATTACCGTTGCCAATGGCATGATCGGGCTGGTGTCGTCGCCAGAACCCATGAAGGTGAAAGACGTCGTGCTCAACGGCGCCTTCGACACCTACGGGCGGGGTCGCGTGTCGAACATCCTGAAGGTGTTCAACTTCGCCAATATGAATCTGGACGTCGACGGAACACGCATCGGCCCGCGCGACATCGCCAATTACCGGCAGACGCTCGACATGCAAAAGGCAGCGCTCACGACTACCTTCGACTATAAAGACAAGGTGAGTGTAAAGCAGACGATGATGGCCCTGCGCCACCTGCCGTTTTCAGAACTGACGATGGTGGAAATCACCGCCCGGAAAGACTGCGAAGTGATGCCCATGTCGGTGATTGAATCGCCCGAAAATCTGAAAGAGGTGAAGAACTTCTATTCGGAAATCGATCGCCCGCACGTTACCATCCGCCTGCTTACGTCAGTTGCCAAAAGCCCCAGCGGTCGGCATACGGTCGCGGCCTCGACCTCGTTTCTGTTCGATGAACTGCACGGGCAGGAACCCGACGTGATCCACGAAGACTGGGATTACAACATGCACCTGGCCAAATTCAAAAAGCGGCTGAAAGCTGGCGAGACGTACCGGTTCAGCGTAGTCGGTTCGGTATCATCGACCGCCCACACGGCAGACCCGCACAACGAAGCTGAGCGCCTGACCATCTTTGCCGCCCTGGAACGTACCCAGCGCCTGCTTAGCCGCCACAATGCCGAGTGGGACAAACTCTGGCAGTCAGATATCATCATCGACGGCGATCCCGATGCGCAACGGGCCGTTCGGCAGGCGCTGTATCACCTCTATTCGTTCGCCCGCGAAGGTACCGCCTACAGCCTGTCGCCAATGGGCCTGTCGGGGCTAGGCTACAACGGGCACGTGTTTTGGGACACCGAGCTCTGGATGTACCCGCCCTTGCTGATGCTGAAGCCCGAGATTGCCAAATCGCTGCTCGAATACCGTTTTGAGCGGATGGCTATGGCCCGGCAGAATGCATTCAGCCACGGTTACACAGGGGTGATGTTTCCGTGGGAATCCGATGCCGACGGGCAGGAAGCGACACCGGTTTGGGCGCTGACCGGCCCTTTCCAGCACCACATTACGGGTTGCGTAGGCTGGTCGTTCTGGAGCTATTACCAGGTAACAAAAGATAAAGAGTGGCTGCGTACGCGCGGGTACCCAATGCTGAAAGAGGTCGCCGATTTTTGGGTGAGTCGCGTTGAGAAGGGTACCGATGGGCAGTACCATATTAATAATGTAATTGGCTCCAACGAATGGCAGGAAAACATCGATGATAACGCGTTCACCAATGGCATGGTCAAAACCGTGTTGCCGATGGCGACCAAAGCCGCGCAGGAACTGGGCATCGCGCCCAATCCGCAGTGGAATGCCGTCGCGGCTAACGTACCCATCCTGACTTTTCCCGACGGTACGACCAAAGAGAACCGGACCTACGATGGCGTGATGATCAAACAGGCCGACGTAAACCTGCTGGCGTTCCCGCTCAAACTGATCACCGACGAGGCCCGTATCAGGAAAGACTTGGCCTATTACGCCCCCCGCTATTCGCCCGACGGCCCGGCAATGGGCTGGTCGGTGCTGTCGACGCTGTATACGCGCATGGGCGACCCCGAAAAAGGATTTGAGTGGTTTGTGAAAAGCTATAAGCCTAACGAGGTACCGCCGTTCGGGGTGTTGGCTGAAACGGCAGGCGGCACCAATCCTTATTTTGCGACGGGAGCAGGCGGCATGCTACAGGCGGTACTGAACGGCTTTGGCGGTCTCGACCTCTCCGACGCCGGCATCAGCCAATTGAAAAGCCGACTGCCCAAAAAATGGAAGTCGTTGACCATCAAAGGTATTGGCGTGGAGAAAAAAACGGTTGTCGTCAAGTAGAGCCCCGCTATCAATTATAAGAGCCTCTTTCGGGTGCATCATCTGTGAACGATGCGCCTGAAAGAGGCTCTTCTGGTAGTTGAAGTGTACGGTGGGTGACGGTTATTTCCAGTGTCCATCCAGCACGGCGCTATGCGCAGGGCTGAACCGGCTGCCATCTGTGTGGCTAACCGTTTGGCTAAGCGTTGAATAAATGAGTTCGATGGCTTGCTCGATCCGTTTCCAGCCCGATTCGCTGCGGAGGTCAATACCAACCAGCGTACGGTTATTGTCGGCGAGTAAGGTCAGGTACGACATAGCACCCAGCACCACGGCTGAAACGGCTTCAACGTCGGTTCCCTTGACAAATGAAAGCTGACTAACCAGCCGCTGTATTTCCTGATCCTGCGATTGACTGGCTGCCTCCGCCGTTGGATCATGTTCGATTACGTTGGCCTTAAGCAACTCACGCGCCGCCTGATTGGCCCGAAACTGCCGAAAAAGTTGCGTAACCTGTCGATACCACAAACGCCCTAATTCGGTTTCGTTTTCAGGACGGATCTGTTCGAGCAAAGCAGGAGGAAAATCAGGATAAATTTTCCCCATTTTAATGTAGTAATCGATCAGGCCATTGAGCCCGCCAAAATACCGGTAAATCAACACTTTACTGACGCCAGCTTGTTCAGCAACCCGGTTTACGCCAACATGTTGGAGGCCCCGTTCTGCTAGAATAACTTCGAACGCATCAATAATTCGTTGGGTGGTTTGAGCACGGTTACGTTTGACTTTTTCCATGATGGTGTTGCACGGCTTTTTTTGGATACGTGTGGGGTCAGACGGGGCTACTGAGTAAAAGTCACGGTTTCTCAACAAACTTTACGTAAAATCGAGCGAGTGATCCTACTACATCAACGAAGACACTAAGCGCGCATGGTTATAACGAGTTATCACCTGACAATCACTGATATCGTTGTTGATACAGTTGATGTACATACTTACGTATTTCAACCAGTAATGGTTTCGTATCAGCCTGGTCAGTTTTTAACGTTGTTAATTGATATTGACGGCCAGGAAATAAGGCGCTCTTATTCCATCACGTCGGCGCCAATCGTCGCTGGTGAATGGCTGGAGCAACCGCTGGCAATCACCATTAAACGGGTAGAAAATGGGCAAATATCCCGCTATCTGATTGATCATCTGCGCGTTGGTGACGTAGTGACTAGCCTGCCACCCGCCGGCCGGTTTACTGTACCCGCCGCAACCGGGCCCCGTGATCTTGTCCTGATTGGGGCGGGTAGCGGCATTACCCCACTTTTTTCAATACTTAAGTATATTATGGACCAAGAGCCAGAGACGCGCGTGGCTTTGCTGGATGCCAATACGTCAGAACATACGATCATTTATCGCGAGGCACTCGATGTGCTTCAGCAGCAACACCCGGCCCGGTTTAGGCTGGTGCACCTGCTCAGCCAACCAACTGATAGCTGGACTGGGCGGCGGGGCCGGTTAACTAATCTGTTGCTTGAGCGTCTGCTTCCCGACCTTACCAGTGGCCCACCGGCGTTGGCTTTGTGGTATATCTGTGGGCCGCCCGATTTTATGCGCACAGTGCGGTTCACGCTAACATATCTGGGCATTCCAGCCCAACAAATTCGGCGTGAGCTATTTGTTACTGAACCCGTGAACGTACCCAGCGCTGCCCGTTTCGTGGTGCCTGAC
Organism: Fibrella aestuarina BUZ 2; assembly: GCF_000331105.1. Taxonomy (NCBI): domain Bacteria; kingdom Pseudomonadati; phylum Bacteroidota; class Cytophagia; order Cytophagales; family Spirosomataceae; genus Fibrella; species Fibrella aestuarina. The sequence continues at coordinate 999,272 of NC_020054.1, forward strand.
CGCACTATACAACTGCGGTTTCGGGGCGAGACATACAGCCTGTTTGTCCCCAGCCGCTCCACCATATTGCAGGCGGCGCTGGCGGCCGGTATTGCGTTGCCCTACAGTTGTCGGGGTGGGCGTTGTGCTACCTGCGCCGGTGTTTGCCGAAGTGGTCGCGTACAGCTGAGCATTAACGACGTGTTAACTGAGCGCGACCTGGCCGAAGGGTGGGTATTGACCTGCACGGCCTATCCCGAAACCGACGGGATTTTTATCGACGTCTGAACCCGGCGGGGCTTCCCGTCGGCGTAGGGTAATGGCACCAGCAGCACCACCGACGTGCCTTTGCCGGCTTCGGTTTGCCATTGAATGCTTCCCTGCAACATTACCACCCGTGATTCGATGTTGCCGATGCCCAGCCCCTGATGGGTCCGCTCATACGAAAAGCCCTGCCCATTATCGGCATAGGTGAGTTGCAGCCGGTCTTCCCGGTAGCGGCAGGTAATGTCAATCTGCGATGCGTTGGCGTGTTTGAGCGTATTGTTGACCAGCTCCTGCACAATCCGGTAGAGCATCGTTTCGGTATTGATGGGCAGGCGGGGTAAGCTTTCGTCGAGAATCAGCTGGGTCTCGATGGCACCCGTAGCGCTGATGCGCTCCAGGAGTTCTTCCAGTGCCGGGCCAAAGCCATACTGTTCCAGCGTGCGGGGGTTGAGTTCGCGCAGCAGGTCGCGCACGTCGCTGATGATGTCGTTGATCAGGCTGTTGATCGCGTTGCGTAAGGATCGGGGGGCGTCGTCGTCACCGGCATAGCGGGCCATTTGCGTCGTGTAGAGCTTCAGCGTGGCCAGCCGGGTGCCGATCTCATCGTGCAGGTCGCGGGCGATGTCTTTTTTGACCTGTTCCTGCACATCAAAGGCCAGCCGCAATTGTTCCGACTGTTGCTTGCGGATGGCCTCTTCCCGATAACGTACCCAGTACAGAATCAGCCCGGTCGTTGCCAGAATCAGGCCAAGGATAAACGGCCACGTACGCCAGAAAGGCGGACTGATGTAAATCACGAGTTTTTGCACCCGGTTGCTCCAGTGGCCGTCTTTGTTCGCCGCCCGCACCTCCAGCGTGTACGTATCCGGGGGCACGTTGGCGTACCGGGCATAGTTGCGTTCGCCGGCCTCGACCCAGTCGTTGTCATAACCGGTCAGTTTATACGCATAGCGGTTGGTGCCACTGCTGAGGTAATCGACGGCCGAAAATTCGAGCGAGAACGTATTCTGCGAATGATCCAGGTGCAGTTCTTTCAACTCGCTGATCACCGTTTGCCCAACCGGCGCCTCTTCATTGATACGCAGGTTATAAAAATAGACGGGTGGATTCGTTCGGGTACTGTGGTACAACTCGGGGCGGCACACGTTGAACCCATTGATGCCCCCAAAGTAAAGAAAGCCCTGCTGGGTTTTCAGGTACGCGTTACCGTTGAATTCCAAGCCCTGCAGGCCGTCGCTCAGGCCGAAATTTTTGAAATTGGCATTGTTCACGTCGAAGCGGACGATCCCTCGGTTCGTGCTCATCCACAGGTTGTTGTTACTGTCGGCGAGCACCCCGTAAATGAATGAATTGGCCAGTCCGTCGCGCTCGCTGTAGAGCCGGATGCGATTGGTTTCCCGGTTGAGCGCCGCAAGCCCCCGGTCGGTCGATAGCCAGATGGTGTTGCGGGCTGGGTCATCGTGAAAATGAAGGATAGTGTAGCCCATCAGCCCGTTGAGCACCCGTCGCCACGGTGCCGACGACCCCTCGGGCGGGAGCTGATAGCAGGTGAAGCCATTCAGGTACGTACCCACCCACAGGCGGCGGGTACCCGATTGCCAGTGTAGCGAAAAAATGTTGTCGTTGGCCAGCTCGGGGCGCTTTTGCCAACGTCGTTTGGCCAGACTCATCAGGTACAGGCCATCTTCAGTAGCTGCCAGTAAACTATCGGCGCTTAGTGCCACCAGCCGCCGGGCAAAATTGGTGTTTTGCTCGCCGCTTGCCGGTGCGGGTTTGGCGGGCACGAAAGGTAGTATCTCAAACGATTCGTCGCGCGGGTGAAACAGGTAAGCACCGCCTTGTGTACCCACCCACATCCGGCCGTAGCTATCGGCATACAGGTGCTTGACCTGGTTATGCATGGATTGGCTATTCCTGACAGTATGGGTGAGGTAGCGACGGAGCACTTGTCCAGTTTGTGGGTCGATGACGTCGATACCTGCCTCGTTGCCTACCCACAGGGGCAAACTCGCCCGTTGCCTGTCGGCGGGGGTGATGGCAAATTCGGCAAAGCTCCGGATCGTGTAACTGCTCAACTGCTGTTCAACCGGACTTTGCTTCGACTGGAAATTGCGGTTGATTCCACTGAACATGAAGGCGTCCGGAATCATTTTGACAATACCGTCGGGGTCGATGTTGGCCCAGATGATGCCCTGATTATCGACCATCAGCTTGCTGACCTCAAACCGCGACAGCAACACCATGTTATTCGGCGGATTTTCGACCGTGCCGTATAGGCGGGTCCGTGTGTCGAAATACAGCACCCCCCGCTGTTGCGTGCCCAGCCATAACCTCCCGAAGGTATCGTCATCAATCGAATAGACAGGGCCCGGCGAAGTAGTACCTGCCAGCGGATAAGTGCGGGCGGTGCCTGCCCGATGATCGAACCGGATCAGGCCCTCTGCCGTACCGATCCAGGCTACGTTGCTTTGGTCGATGTAAAACGAGAAGACGGTTTGAGGCGTCCCGAAAGCGTTATCGGGGTGGCTGCTGAAATACCGATATACTTTGCGTTCGGCCAGGTTGTAGCGTAACAGGCCCGACTCGGCATGCAACCAGATGTCGTCGGCGGGCGTCCGAACCGTCGAGCTTTGCATGTTGTATTCTCGCCGGGGTTTCAGCGACGGGTTCAATACCTCCTTTTTATCCGTTCGGTAATCAAGGCGCACGAGCCCTTGCGTTTCGCTGAGGTATAACAGCGCGTGGGCGTCAACGTAGAACGGAAGCGTCCGGTCGGGGGTGGGGCGGGTGTTTGGGCGGGGCGGATTCGTGTAATAGCACGTGAAGCGGTCGGTCAGCCGATCGTAGCGATTCAGACCTTCCTCCGTGCCAATCCATAAGTTGCCCTGTGGGTCTTCGACAATGCCGAAAATATTCAATCCACGAATGTTGCCCGCCCGTCGGTCATCGGCCCGGTAGGTGCGGAAGCGTTGCCCATCGTAGCGGTTCAGGCCGTCCTGCGTACCAAACCACATAAACCCCCGCGAGTCTTTGTGCATGAAGTAAACCGACCCCTGCGTCAGGCCGTTCGACACGCCGATATGTTCGAGGCGAAAGTGGGCCGGCGGGAGTAGCGGGTCAGGCCTAGCTGGCATACTAGCCACCAACAGCCAGCAAAGGGCTATCACCCATTGCCTTATTCTGTAAGTAGCTGCTTTGTTCATGCGACCAAACCGTTAACACGCTGTAACTGAATCGAAGTATACTAAAAAAACAGGCTAGTCGATGCATCGCGCTGCTTTTATGAAGAACGGAAAAACGAGGCGCCGCGTACAGCGAACCGTTAGCTTGGTATAGGTATTGCTAGCGCATGGCTTCGGGCAAGGCTTCCTCAATCAGGCAGGGCAGGCTACTCGATCCGAACGACCCAGGCCCGATGCTCTTTAAAGAGCAAAATAGGGGCCACAACCCGGTGCTTATATTGACTAGCCCGGGTTGAGTCCATAATATATAACTGACCCGGCCGGATTGTCGCCGTTTTAGGCAGAATGGCCCGGCGAGTGGCACTGACGTAAAAGCTGTTCACGTCGGTCGCTACCTCATCGGCAAACGTATTGGTTTCGGCCCAAAGCGGTTGCCCCAGCGTCAGGCGAGCCGCCGCTTCATTATTGAGCCGATACCGTTCCCGACTAGCCCGTCGGCCGGGGAGTATAATTTCGTTGAACAGCAGCCGCACGATGACCAGAAAAAAAAAGACGAGCATCATGCGCTGAGGGGGGCGTTTCCAATAAAACCAGCTCACTGCAAGGAATGTCGGGATGCCAACGGCAGCAAGGAGCGGCAAAGAGGGGAGGGGGCGGGTTGCTGGGTGAAATAAAGCCACAACTAATGCCATTGGACACAGCAGCATCGCCAGTAGCCAACTATGCTCGATCCACCAACGTACCCGGCTCAACTGCGGCCACGGCAGCGCGTAGGCGCTGGCCAGCACGACAAACAGGAAAGGCAATAGCATCAGTACGTAGCGGGCATATACCTCGGGCGAGAGCCAGTATACCCAGATATTGCCCCAAAACATCAGCCAGCAAAAGCGGATATACCTGTCCTCAAACAGCCATTGCCGCACCGATCGGCGCCACAGCAACGTACCCAGCAGTGTCCAGGGCGCAAAATGAAGCAGAAACTCGCCGGGGAACGTCAATAGGTGGAGTGCTGTGTCGACCAGGCCTCGCTCAATCGGCGTGCGTTTGGCGCTCTCGCTCACCAGCCGCCCCAACAAGGTAGCCGCCGGTACCGGGCTCTGCCTGAAATAGATCATGTAATACGTACCCAGCCCAAGGGCGGCTACCAACAACCCGCCCAGGTGCGCCGGATGAATCAGCAGCGACCACCGCCCCGTAGCACCAAACCAGACGAGCAGTGACAGACCAATAAAGACAAATGCAGGCAACCCTTTCATCAGAAAGGCCAACGTACCCAGTCCATACAGACAGCTGTATAGCCAACCGTATTGTTGCCGTTTGTCGAACACAAACAGGCAACTGAGCATGGAAAACACAAGCCAGGAGAACGTGATGTCGATAAGCCCAAGCAGCGTTTCGTAAAACCAGATGCGGGCACAAAGCGCCACCATCAGCGCCACCCGAACGGCCAGTTGGCTGTTACCCGTTTGGCGACGAACCACCGCGAAGATGGTCAAGGCATAGCCAACCAGTGATAGCGCCATGGGCAGCCGCAAGGCCAGCGAATCGAAGCGCCCGAACAGCCGGAATGAGCCCGCAATGAGCCAGTTGTAGAGGGGCGGTTTGTTTAGGTATGGTACTCCGTTGAGCGTGGGTACTATGTAATTGCCCGAGAGCACCATCTCCAGCGCTACCAGTCCCCGCCTCGCTTCATCGGACCGATTGTCGACCGGCATGTAGCCCAGCCAGCCAAACAAGGCCAACAATCCCAGAATAAGTACAGCGACCAGGATGAATTTATCGATACGGGAGGAGGGATATAACGCTACAAGTGGTGACTCTGTCATATGTACATTGAGTAGAAAATACCGTAGTGATCACTATTGTAAATCAAGACTAGACCGATAGACAACATTACTAGGATAGGCTGATTTATGCGCTCATATGAGACATAATTTATATAAATCAATAATTAATTTCAGATACATAGGGGGTATCTATTGAACGGTACTGAAGGTTTTTTACTAGACAATTCAAAAATAAGTTTGGATTGTAGCTAGTTGAATGCCAAAGTAAGTAGGGTTGAGCAACGCTTGATGTAAACTAAAAGAGATAAGTAGCTATAAATAGGTTCTAACTTATGGGGTTTGGAAAAATTTATGATTTGTATTTCTCCCCAAGCGGTGGTAAACTTCTATAGAGTTCGCTTGAAACGCACAGCTGCTCTACCGAGTCGGTTAGTGGGGCAATGAGTAATTATACGCGAAAAAAAATTGCCTGATTAAGTGATGAGTAATTTCGCTTGATGAACGTGTTGTTTATGATTAAAGTCATTCAGTCTCATAATGGCATCATTTATGACAGGAATCCGTTGGTTGGTCTTGATCAACACGATCACGTTTCAAGGAGAATTAGTTGCGGTACATGAATAAATGTACAATATTTGTTTTGTTTTTGGGCGATCTTGAATGATGGATCGGTCAAATGAAAAGTTTTTGTTGATATGTATTTCTAAACATTTGGTTCACGCGTTATTTTGGAGGCTGAGTCTGACAACCGACGCAAACCAGATGCCCGAGACGCATAGCACACCACCAATCTTTACGAATTTGACAATGACAGTAGCGAGTTTCGGCAGGGGTAAAAAAGCAGTTAAGTGGTTTGTGGTATCTCTTTTATTAAGTAGCTCATTGCTAATGAGCTGCGTCAATTCGAGAGAGTTGGTTTATTTCCAGGACTTGACCAGTCGCGTAGATAGTGCCCGCCAACAAGCCTATGCGGCAGCGGTTCGCCCCGGCGATGTATTGTCTATTCTAGTCAGCAGCCTGAGCCCTGAAGCGTCGTCGTTTTTTAATCCTTATGCCATGCAACAGGCGATGGCGGGCCAAGCAATGCAAACCAATCCGACTACGCCAATTGCGGCCTCACCCGGTTACCTAGTAGCTGCAGATGGCACAATCACAGTGCCGTTGTTAGGGGCTGTGCCGGTAGCTGGCAAAACCAACGTGCAAATTGCCAACCTGCTGCGCGATAAACTGAAGACGTATTTGAAAGAACCCACCGTCAGCGTACGCAATCAAAATTTCCGCGTAACGGTGCTAGGCGAAGTGGCCAGACCGTCGCTATTCAACATTGCCAATGAGCAGATCACACTGCCCGAAGCCCTTGGGTTGGCCGGTGACCTGACCATCTTCGGGCGACGTGATAACGTGCTGGTCGTGCGGGAAGAGAACGGCCAACGTACCTATGCCCGCCTGGATCTGACAAAACGCGATGTATTCCAGTCGCCCTATTACCACCTGCATCCGAATGACGTGATTTATGTGGAACCGAGTAAAACGCGTGTGGCCGCCACCGATCGTTTTTACCAGATAACGCCACTCATACTCAGTGCACTTTCATTCATTGCCATTATTGCTACCCGTTTTTAGTCCAACTAGCAACTTCTCAGCTTTTCTGATTTACTCAAATTATGGCTAACAAACCGTATTCGTACGTTCCTTATCAAATGGTGGATGGGGAAACCAAGAACCTGCGTGCCGTGCTGATGCGCTATGCCCGCAATTGGCCGTGGTTCATCGTCAGCATCGTTGTAGCAATGGCTGGTGCTTATGTGTATCTGCTGTATCAGCCACCAGTCTACAAAGTGCAGGCGAGTCTGCTGATCAAGGACGAAAAGAAGGGGATCGATCAGGATAATATGCTGAAAGAGCTCGAAATCTTCACGCCCAAGAAGGTGGTTGAGAATGAGATCGAGATTCTAAAGTCGTACACGCTGATGGACAAAATCGTGAACCGGCTTCAACTGGCAACTCGTTATTACCAGCCCACGAACTTCGGCGATCGGGAAACGTTTACACCCCCCGTTAAGCTGATCGTGGAACAGCCTACGTCGGAACTTTACAAAGACAAGCTGACGCTAAGCTTTCCTAAGGCTGATCTGGTCGATATCAACGGCAAGGTATATCCGCTGAATCAAAGCATGCAGACGCCCTATGGCCGACTGCGCGTATTCGGCCGGAAACCCGTTGGCCCAACCACTGAACCCGTGCGGGTACTGGTGCAGCAGCAGTCCGATGCCGTGACTGGTTTCCTGCGAAACCTGAAGGCAGAACCAACGTCTAAAGCGTCGAGCGTGATTATGCTCACGATGGAAGATGCAGTGCCGCAGCGCGGCGAAGTGATCCTGAATCAATTGATCGACGAGTACAACCAGGCCGCTATTTCGGACAAAAACAAGATGGCCGCCAACACGCTGAAATTCATCGAAGATCGGCTGGGGCTGATCACCGGTGAACTGAAGAATGTGGAGGGCGACGTAGAGCGCTATAAATCATCGCAGGGGATTACCGACCTGAGCACGCAGGCGCAGGGTTTCCTGATGACGGCGCAACAGAACGATACGCAGCTCAACCAGGTGAAACTGCAGTTGGGCGCGCTGGGCGACATCGAACACTACATGCGTAGCCAGTCTACCTCGCAGGGTGTTGCCCCCGCTACACTTGGTCTTGCCGACCCAATCATGCTGGGCATGGTGAACCGGCTGTCGGAACTGGAAATGAAGCGCGAGCAGGCCATCAAAACGACGTCGGAACAAAACCCGATCGTGCAAACGCTGGACAGCCAGATCAAAGAGACACGCACGAGCATCAACGAGAACCTGGAGACCATGAAGCGGGAGTTGACGACCTCGCGGCAGCAACTGCAGGCCAACAATAATAAGATCGAAAGCATGATCCGCACGATCCCGAGCAAGGAGCGGTCATTGCTGAATATCTCGCGGGAGCAGGGCATCAAGAACGGCCTGTATACGTACCTGCTGCAAAAGCGGGAAGAAACAGCCTTGTCCTTTGCCTCGACAATCTCTGACAGCCGGACGATCGACATCGCCCGCTCACTGAAAGATCCGGTTAAGCCCGTGCGCCGCTTCTATTTTCTGTTGTTTGGGCTGATTGGTTTCCTGCTGCCCATCGGCGTAATGGCGAGTAAAGACGCCTTGAATAACCGGGTACTACGCCGCACCGACGTAGAAGATACCACGCAGACGCCGATTCTGGGTGAGCTTATGAAGAGCAAGAAGGGCGAAGCTATCGTGATCCGGGGCCGCAGCCAGTCGGTTATTGCTGAGCAGATCCGTACGCTCCGTACGAACCTGCAATTCCTGAAATCAGACCCCGACAAAAGCCAGGTGCTGCTGTTTACGTCAAGTATTAGCGGTGAAGGCAAATCGTTTATCTCGCTCAACCTGGGAGCTAGTCTCGCACTGATTGGTCGGCCAACGGTCGTACTCGAGATGGACTTGCGCAAACCCAAACTGCACAAGAATCTAGGGATGTTCAGTGGGGTTGGTATCAGTAATTACCTGATTGGCGACGCTACGCTCGACGAAGTACTACAACCCATTCCGGGTCAGGACAACTACTTCATCATTACGTCGGGGCCAATTCCGCCGAACCCGTCGGAGTTGCTGAGCACGCCCAGACTGAAGCAGTTGATCGATGAACTGAAAGAGCGATTCAACTATGTTATTGTCGATTCGCCGCCCATCGGTCTGGTAACAGATGCCCAATTAATCGCGCCGTTGGCCGATGCGACGATGTATGTGGTACGCCATGACGTAACCCCGAAAAATTACCTGCGGCAGCTTGATGTCTTCTATCGGGAAAACCGGTTCAACAAGCTCAACGTAATTCTGAACGCCATTGGCGAAGGAGAGTCGTATTACAATAGCTACAGCTACGGGTACGGCCACTATTACACTGACGATAAGAAGCCAACGAAGACGCAGAAAGACGTGTAGTGTTTGCGTGCCCCATCCATAAAATGTCCTGATGTTATGCTGTCCGCTAATCCAACCACGTATTCGCGCCACTCAACACGTGCTTCAACGCCAGCCGGTCCTGAACTAAGCTATGTTGATGTTCCTTCGTCGCTATATACACGTTACGGGAAACGGCTGTTTGATCTAACAGTTGCAGCGTTCGTCACCGTTTTCGTGCTCTCATGGATGATTCCGCTTATTGGCTTGGCTATTTGCCTCACGTCACGTGGCCCTATCCTGTTTGTACAGGTACGTAGTGGGCGCAACGGGCGGGTATTTCACTGCCTGAAGTTTCGAACGATGTATCATGCCCCAACGGCCGCGTTTGCTCAGGCCCGTAAAGGGGATGCGCGGATAACCCGTATTGGCGCCTTCCTGCGCCGCACGAACCTCGACGAGATGCCGCAGTTCTGGAATGTGCTGATGGGTGATATGAGTATCGTGGGGCCACGTCCGCATGCTGTACAGCATGATGATCTGTATTGGCATACAATTCAGAACTATCGTTCTCGCTATGAGGTACGACCTGGTATTACGGGGCTAGCGCAGGTACGTGGTGCCCGTGGCGAAACACGGGAACTGGTTAATATGAAGCATCGCGTTCAGTATGATCTGCTGTACGTAAAGAAACAGTCAATTGGGCTGGACGCTAAGCTGTGCTTGGGAACAGTTCAGGCTATGCTGAAAGGAAATGTGAATGCGTGGTAGACTCGTTGCTTTATTGCCGCAAGGGCAATGGCGTAAGTTCTCGATTAACATAGCTTCTCTGTTTAGCGTACAGGTGGCTAATTATTTGTTGCCATTGCTAACGGTGCCGTATGTATCGCGGGTGATTGGGCCGGAACGAATGGGGTTGCTTAACTTTTCAATGAGTTATAACAACTACTTCGTGCTTCTGGTAAGCTTTGGATTCGATGTTGCAATAGTGCGGTTAGTCGCTGCCAATCGCGATGACCATGCTTACATCAATCGCCTGTTCGCGCAGGTGCTGTCGGCCAAATTACTCTTGCTGGCATTAGCTGCCTGCATCTTCTTTGCTCTGGCTATAGTTGATTCTAGCTTTCGGGCGTATTTGCCGCTCCACATGGCCACATGTTTATATTGCGTAGGTGTGGCATTGTTCCCGCAATGGCTCTTTCAAGGCATGGAAGACCTTAGCCGCATCGCCATGCTGAGCTTACTAGGAAAATCTATTATTACGCTTGGTGTGTTTGTGCTGGTACGGCAGGCCGATGACTTTATTTACCAGAACCTGATTATGAGTTCGTCTCATGTGATCGTAAGTACGATAGCGTTGGGTATTGCAGTTAAGCGTTATAAGCTCACTTATCAGGTTCCAGGATGGCAGTCAATCAGGCAAAGATTTCGGGAAGGGTTCACTTTTTTCCTGTCATCAATTAATAATACCCTTTATAGTTCATCGCATGTGTTCATGCTGGGCATATTTAGTACGTCCTATGCGGTTGGCGTATTTTCTGCGGGGAGTCGGCTGGAACTTTTGTTACGAGTTTTTGTGAGTATGGCACTCAATCAAGCGCTCTTCCCGATCGTAGCCAATGGTTTTGGTCAAAGTCAGGAACGAGGGCTAGGTATGGTTCGTCGAATTGCCCCAGTACTTCTAACTGGCACAGCGCTGATTGGCGTCCTGCTTTTTGTTAGTGCGCCCTTAGCTGTCTCGTTGCTATATGGCAATCGGTTCAACGAAGCCGTTGTCGTAGTCAGAATACTGGCGGTATTGCCCGTCTTATTAAGTATGAACAGCCTACTTGGGATGCATACCATGCTGAATTTGCATATGGACAGGCCCTACTTCTTCATAACCTTGGTTGGTTCTGTCATCGGGTTAAGCCTCAATTACAAGCTTATCCACCAGTACAGCTATGTGGGTGCTGCCATTGCCTGGGTGTGTACGGAGGCATGCGTCGTGATCGCTATGCTCGGTTGGCTGATTTATCGACGAATTGCTATCGTCAAGTTAATCAGATTGAACGAATAATCGTCATACCCTCCAATTTGGATATCTGAAAGCGAGATTAATCACGTACAACGTAAAAACAAGTAAGTGTATGCAACACATTGGTATTGTTGGTCCGGTAGCAACGAGTCAGCTGGCTCCCTTGCTCAACCTGCCAATGGGTAACGTACCTGAAGGCATGGGTGGGGTCCCCGTCAATAACCAGATTATTGAGCTGCACCGTCGTGGCTATCGTGTATCGGTATTCTCTAATTCATTAGACGTACCTGCAGGACAGACAATCAAGCTAAGTGGCCCCAACCTCGACGTCTATTTCTGTCATTATCGGCGGCGGGCACGGAATCGGGTGTTCGATTTGTTCAAAGCGGAACGCAAAGGTGTGACGGAAGCAATTCGGCAGGCAAAGCCTGATATGCTTCACGCCCACTGGCAATACGAATGGGGCTGGGCCGCGTTGGATTCGGGCATTCCTACTCTGGTAACCTGCCACGATTCGCCAATCGATGTGTTGGTGTCGATGCGTGATATGTATCGAACCATTCGGTTGGGAATGGCTGCATACGTATTGCGCCGGGCTAAGCACCTCACCGCCGTATCGACGTATACAGCTAAAGGCGTAAGCCGGTTCACGAAACGGCCCGTTCGCGTAATTCCTAACTTTGAACCGAACTCCGTGTTCGATCTATACCAGGAGCGCCAATTGCCTAACGTACCCAGCGTGGTAATGGTCAATAACAACTTCGACAAACGAAAGAATGTTGGAGTAGCCATGCAGGCGTTCAAACTATTCCGGCAGAAATTTCCCGCAGCAACGCTGAACCTGTATGGCTTCGGTTTTGGTGAGGGAGAAGCCGCGCATCAGTGGGCACAAGCTCATAGTTGCGAAGAAAACGTTCGGTTTCATGGCCCGACCAACTTTAACGACCTGATGCAGGCTGTTAGCAAGCACGATTTGTTCCTGCATACAGCTCTGGAAGAATCCTGCCCAATGGTGTTGATCGAGGCCTCTGCTATGGGACTACCCATTGTGGCGGGCGATAAGAGCGGAGGCGTTCCGTGGCTTTTGTCCAACGAATCGGGTGTACTCACCGACATCACCTCACCGCAGGCGGTTTGTGAAGCCCTCGAACAACTGGCATCCGACGCTATATATTACCGTACTATGAGTCAGCGAGCCCGCCAGAACGCGCTTGATCGCTTCTCGCCGGGCACTGTTGTCGACCAATATCTGAACGCGTATGAACAACTCAGCCAATCCCAAAAAAGTACTGCACATTCTGTGTGAATTGCGTCACTCCGGGGCCGAGGTCATGATTCGTGATGCCAATGGTGTGTTCAATGAGCATAACCTGGAAACACATATCCTGGGCACCGGCCCCATACCGGGTGAGTTTGCCGATGAGCTGCAGGCACGAGGGTACACCATCCACCACATACCGTTTCAGCGAACGCTTGGTTACTTTAAAAAAGTTAACCAGTTCTTAAAAGAACATCGGTTTGACGTTGTGCACATACATCCTGAACAGGCCTTTGTGTACTATGCCTTTCTAACGTACCTGAATCGGGTGCCGCGTGTGGTTTCATCCATTCACAACGTCTTCGTGTACCACAAGGCGATGTTGGCCCGCCGAGTTGTACACACCTGGCTAACTGAAAAGGTATTTGGTGTACAACGTCTGGCTATTGGGGAGGCAGTTTTTAACAACGAACGTCGCTATACCAGCCAGCCTATCATCCTGCATAACTGGATCAACACAAACCTATTCGTTCCTATTTCGGAGACGGAAAAGAATCAACGACGCGCTGAACTTGGTCTGTCACCAACCGATTTCGTATTAATCATGGTGGGAGGCTGTTCAAAAGTGAAAAATCATCAGCGCGTTTTTGAACTGATGGCACAACTCCCGCCTGGTTACGAGCATGTGAAATGCCTGCACATTGGCACAGGTGAAGCCGAAGCTGCTGAAAAGGCTTGTTGCGAGACACACCAACTGAGAGACCGGGTTCAATTCCTAGGTACACGACAGGACGTTTATCGCTATATGCAGGTAGCTGATCTGCACGTATTGCCCTCGTTATACGAAGGAGTAGGCAATGTATATCTCGAAGCGTCTGCCTGTAAGCTATTGAGCTTGGTCAATGACGGGCCGGGTTTGCGTGAAGTGATCCAATTTGGAAAAGCAGGAGTCATTGCCGATGTCAGTACGGATCAATTCCGCCAAACGATTATTGACATCGTTGACAACCCAACGGCTTATCAGCACATAGCTGAAGCGGCCTACCAGCTTGTGATGAATCGCCATCGGCTGGATACGAATGCTCGCCAGTTGGTGGGACTATACCAAGTAGCTTAAAGGCATGCTAAACAACAGTATTGATGAACTTCGAAGCTATTTTCAAACGACTGCATTTGTACCTGTTCCTTTTTAGCGAGCTGGCACTTAGCAGCCCTTTGGCTGCACCACTACAGTCAAGCGTCCGCCGGATTGTCGTTATCGGAGGGGTAAGCTACGCCATCCTGTTTTTTCCCCGACTACCTCGGCATCTGCGGATAGGAACGGTACTGTACCTTGTACTCATTGCGCTACTGATGAGTACATCGTATTTCAAGTATGGGCAAGCAATAGGTTCATTGCAATATATGTCATTAAGTCTGTCGACGACAGTCGTTTATGGCGGATTTATGGGAGCTTGGTTCATGCGTGACATTAGTGTCAAAGAAATTGTCACGGTTACGCTGATCCTATTTGCCTTTAATCAACTGGCTTTGGGCCGTATTCTAACGCACCAGTTTAACTCGACAGACCGATCTACAAGCTCAGAAGAAACCTATTACTTAACGCTGGTTTTTTGCTTTTACCTGGTCAGTTTCTTACAAGATAACAAGGGAAAGAACATGAACATGGCTATTTTTTCCCTATTACTAATCATCGGTTTTTTCCACCGGACATTATGGATAACAACCGGTGTGGCTATAGTTATCATCATGCTGGTGATGCGTGGCGCTGTGCAAAAGCGGTTTATGCGCATAACAGTGTTAGCGTTGCCTTATTTGATTATAGGAGTTATCAGCGTAGCGCTCTTGGTGGCTGCCAAACCAGAGATTATGGACAGTTTGCTGGCTAGCGTGGATGATATTGAGAATTCGAATACGCAGGGGACATCTGGTTGGCGGTATAATCAACGAGAGTTATATCTAGAGCGCATTGTGCAACGCCCTTTCTTCGGTTGGATGTATGACGGCTATGATGATGGAGAGTTAACCGCCGTGCTAGAAGATATTCAAGATTGGATTGGCGTTAAAGGAACGTTTATTCATTCTGGCTATATCCACGTTTTGTATCACTATGGCATATTTGGTATTGTCCTTATTTATGGTCTACTCATAAATACTTTACTGTTTATGTGGCGACATTTCAGGCAAGATCCTGGTTATATTGCTCTGTTTGTCTTTCTATGTACAGGCTTTATTTTCAGTTGGTCATATCAACTTCCACTTTTCTATTGGGCACTCGTCGGCGTAGGCTCATATATGGCTTGTCTAGTACCTGTGGAGCATGTCGATGGACAGCTACGGCGTGTAGGAGTGCACGAATTAGAAGATGAAAACAGGCCTGTTTTGGCTAACTGATATGGTTATAGTGGCAGGAACGCATGGGCAGTTCTGTAATCAGCTGTTTCGGCTGGGGCATCATGTCGCCAACGCTATACAGCTTGGCTACGAGGTGAATTGTGCCGATTTTGAACACAAACATTTGTTCCCACATCTGATGCAACATCGCCTGGTCTCCGACAAACCCCTTTTGTCTGGATTTCAACAAAAGCTGCTAAAAGTGGGAACCCGCCGTCCGTTTCAGGGTACTATCCGGCGCCTCTTCGAGCAACAAGGCTACGCGGTGATCGATCGGGCGTATGAGTTCAACCATGCCGATCAACGCTTTCTGGAACAGGCTACACAACAGCGGGTTATTGTTACCCATTGGGACTTCCGGGATTATGAATCGTTCAACCAGCAATATGCTGCGTTGAAAAACATGTTTGCATTACCAGCGCAGGCGCAAAAGGAGGCGACTGAGTTAATAGAAAAGGCCCGTTGTCAAGGAAATATGGTAGTTGGTGTTCACTTACGTCGTGGCGACTATGCAGCGTGGAAAGGAGGCAAATACTATTACGATGATGACGCTTACGCCGGAATGATGGCGCATATAACTGACTTATTACCTGAAAAGAGGGTAACGTTTGTTTTGTGTTCTAACGAGCCAATAAGGCATGCGGCGTTTGCGAACTGGTCGACAGTGGTATCCGACAAGACATTCTTAGGCGATCTAGCCACACTTAGCCAATGTGATTTACTGTTTGGCCCTCCAAGTACCTTTTCTGGTTGGGCGTCCTTTATTGGGCAAGTACCTCATTATCATATGCATCAACCTAATGCTAAGCCTCGGTTTGACGAGTTTAAGGTAGCACGTGGTTAAATCACATTTACTATTCATGATTTACGTCATAATTCCCGTACATAATCGTAAGCATTACACACGTGAATGTTTACGCTGCTTGCATGAGCAAGTATATAAGGATATTCGTGTAATAGTTGTTGATGATGGGTCTACAGATGGAACCACAGAACTTATCAAAGAAGAATTTCCAGAAGTTACCGTATTACATGGTGATGGAAACCTCTGGTGGACGAAGGCAATCAATATGGGCGTTAGTTATGCAATAAAACAAAGCACAGATACGTCAACTGACGCAATTTTGACTCTAAATGATGACTTACTAATCAAGCCAGATTACATAGAGAAATTGGCGTCCTTTTTTATGCAGAATCAGCCTTGCCTAGTAGGTTCACCTGTGGTTGATGTTAAAAACCATAACTATCTAGAGTATGCGGGGACTACTTGTAACTACTATTCTGCAAAATGGAAAAGTAATGCTAAAATATTTCATAATAATTATGATGAATTGAAGTCTAAGTCATCACTGTTACCTAGTGATGATCTTTCTGGAAGAGGAACATTGATTCCCATGTCATTTTTCTGTCAACAAGGTTTGTATGATGAGCGGAATTTTCCACACTACATGGCCGATATAGAATTATCTGTTCGTGCTAGAAAGTCTGGTTATAATTTATTTGTTGTTACAGATAGTTTGGTTTATAATTACATGGATGCAACTCGCAATAAACGGCAATCTTGGGATGTTTTTATTAAAGGTTTCGTCTCTTTCAAGTCTCCAAATTATCTTCGAAGCCGTTACATTTTCGCGGTTCGGCATACACCACTCCGACAAGTGTTTTTTTTGCTAGATCTGAGTAGAATGATATTCGGATTTGTTAAGAATAAAAATGAAACGGCTACACTTTAGCTACCAATTTTTTGGAGAATCAAAGTTTAAAACAAGCTTGTGGAAAATAATCAGACTTTAAAATTAGATTACATTGATACCATTAGAGGTACGGCTATTTTAAGTGTTTTATGTGTTCATTGCTCTCAATATGGTGAAAGCTTAAACGGTTTGTTTGAAGTAATTGTCAGGCAAGGGGCAAAAGGTGTACAGTTGTTCTTTATTGCATCTGCATTTACACTTTTCTTGTCTATGTGGAGACGTAAGGGTAAAGAAGAAAAGATTTTACTTTATTTCTCCCGTCGGTTTTTTCGTATCGCTCCGATGTATTGGATAGCCCTTGTTTATTTTTCTATTCAGAATGATTATTGGAACAAGGATGATATATTTGGTTTTTTTGTGACAAACTTGACTTTTACTCACGGTTTTTTTCCTAAATATTTTAATTCTATAGTTCCAGGTGGGTGGTCAATCGCAGTAGAAATGACATTTTACTTGATGGTACCATTTCTTTTTTCTAGAATAAAGTCTTACAGGTCAGCTGTAATATTTACAGCTTTGGCATGCTCAATTCACATATTTACTATATGCATTATAAAAATCTTAGTCCCCTCTTTTGAAATTTATTCAGATTATGACTTTTATTTTAATCATTATATTATTAGTTCAATTCCGGTTTTTTCATTTGGTATCTGTTTTTTTTATATCATAAAAGAAAATATTTCCTTTGAAGGAATGACCACCTTATTTATTATATCGTTAATAGCTTCGGTAATATTGTTCATTCTGAAAGTCGATTATCTTTATATAATTATTAGTTTTGTTTTTGTCTTATTTTCTGTTTTATTAGCAAGGGGCTATGTGAGTTGTATGAAAAATGTGCTATTGATGTATATTGGCAAAGTAAGTTATAGCTTATATCTAGTTCATTTTGCTGTTTTGTTTTGGCTTGAAAAATTAGACTTAGTTGATTATGGATTTACTAAAAGTAACAAAATAGATTTTTTTGTTAGACTTGTTTTAGTTTTGTTGTTTTCTGTTCCTGTAGCTGCATTATTCTACAAATTTGTAGAAGTACCAGTTCAAAAGATAGGTAACAAAATGACAAAGCATTATTTTGATAAGAGACTAGATGGAAAGGTAATTAAGTCTAATGTTTGAGTTTTTAGTAAAAGTTTTACGATATGACAATTTAGAGATCAGCTATATTCTTGTCCTCTATTATTAATTTGTATAGCGACACTAGTTGATCCATAACTACCAAAGAAGTATATTTTTTCTCGAAACAAAGCCTTCCTTTCCTACCCCAATTTATTGATGTATTGGGAGTTTGGTAAACGTCTGTAAGTAACTTCGATAATGATTGGGGATCGCCAGTTTGAAAAAGTAGTCCGGTTTTGCCATCTTCTACGATCTGATTCAAGTTTCCTTGGTCAGAGCATATAACAGGCGTACCAGTTGCGAACGCCTCCAGAATAACGGTAGGTAACCCCTCATACCAGATAGAAGGCACAATAATGGCCCGGCATTGACGCATCCGTTCTATCACCTGCTCTCTCGGTAGGCTTCCTCGGTAATATACATGCCCCTGTTGAGCTGCAGCTTCTACAGCTGCCTGTAATGGGCCTTCGCCAATTATTTCGATAGGCAAGGCTACTTGTTTGGCTGCTTCAAGCAACACGTCAATTCCTTTCTCCTGCGACAAACGGCCCACGAAGAGA
Source organism: Fibrella aestuarina BUZ 2 (assembly GCF_000331105.1). NCBI lineage: Bacteria > Pseudomonadati > Bacteroidota > Cytophagia > Cytophagales > Spirosomataceae > Fibrella > Fibrella aestuarina. The sequence continues at coordinate 1,017,539 of NC_020054.1, forward strand.
AAAAAATCACCGCGTTGATCGGGTGCCGTGTACCCTAGATCAGGTACGAAGTTTGGCTTCACAACAACCTGTTCAGGCCGCAGTTGCAGCGATGATTGCAACATTTTCTGGCGAGCAAAATCGGTTAGTGTAATGAACCGGTCGACGCGTTGCCATGTATGCGCCAGTTTGTGTAAGCTGGTAATGGCTGTAAGTTGGGCTGATTGTGCCTGCGAATCACGAAAACAGCCAAAGCGAATACCATCGAGTGGGACCGTTTTGGTCAGACAACGTTCGCAGGGGATTTCGCCCGGCCGCATGAGCAACCCGCTAGCACATACGAGCCGATAATTGTGCAACGTCATCACAACGGGTACGTTGCAGGCTTTAGCGGCATTGATAACGGCGGGCGAAGCTGTGTAAAACAGATTATGGATGTGAATAACGTCGGGCTTAAACCGAGCAATCGCTTCCTTGACTCGTTCTGCCGACGCCCGGTTATTGAGCGTTTGAAATGCTGCTATCAGCTTACCGCCGACTGACTTCCCAAACTGGTCATTATTAAAGATAACAGCGTCTACGTCGTGCCCCAACTCGCGTAGCTTCGCAAACTCCTGCTCGAAAATGGTATCCTCACCGCCTCGTAGTCGGTAGTAATTATGAATGAACAGGATACGCATTACTGAGGACGGGCAAAGATTTTCCGAAGTCGAATCCAGCCGCCGAAATTATTCGTCAGCCATTGGCCCTGATCAAGCGAAACAGTAGCTGCCAGTTCTGAACCACCTAGCCAGCGCAAGGGCACCGACGCTTCAGCCATACCCGAGAATTGAGCCAATGGCACTCTGGGATCGCGCAGAATAGGACGGCCAAAATGCTGACTAAAAGAGAAAAGAGCACGTACCTGAGCCCCCGAAGGCCACCCACCCAACAAACCGATATGGATGACCTGAGCGCGGTTGCTGCTTACCGTTAAGCGGCCGTATGCCGAACGGAGGTCACGTAGGTCTGGACGAGTGTCTTCACGTAACGTAATAAAGGGTGTCCCAATGATATGGCGTCGGTAAGCCCATCCGTCAGAATATTGGTAGTTGTTAAAATAATCGTCGGCTCCCGCAAACAGCCCGTTCTGATCGGTCGTAAAACCACTCTGGTTCATCGTAGACAACACTTCCGCTGTTACCTGTTGAAATCGGAAACCGCCCGTAACAGCGCCTGCGTTACGCCAACGTACCCCGTAAAGGCCGTCGGGCATGTTCTGAAAAGCAACGCCTGACTTATCTTCGTAGGGATGCTGGTAATACAAAAACCAATTGGACCGGTCGCCCAGAATTTCTACTGCGAAATCGATAGATCCCAAGTGGTTACCTACCCGGTTGAGCCGGTCAATTTCGACATAACTGGTTGAGTCTGCGATGGGTGTCTCGGATGCTGTAATAACGCGCAGATAGTCTTTAAACGTGTTGGGCAATTGACCATTGACTGACAACGTACCTACATTGCGCCGACCGGCCCACTGTGCGTTATGTACTACGCCCGCGTACAGATTGACTCGTCGTTTAAACAGGCTAACCCGCCCGTAGAGCGCTTTCTGATGGAGATAGGAGCCCTGCACCGAATCGGCTTTACCAAACCAGCCATGGGCATAAAAGGCGTTAATCGCTACAATGCCATTGGTGAAGCCGAGCGGCGCAAAACCGCGCGTACCAAGCTGAATCTTCGGAATGGGTAGCGCATTGCCCGACCAAGAGTAAGAACCCGACGTCAGCAGTGTGTCCATCAACCCGAATACTTCGCGTCGTCGTCCGCCATAAAGCTCGAATTGACCTAGCCGAAGACTGGCATATGCCTCAGGCAGTAGGATCCGAACCGCGTTTGGCTCAGCAGGCGTTGTGGCACTACTGATCAGCGCGCCTTCAATACCGACTTTCAGATGCACACGTCGTGGGTCGGTAGGATCACCTTTGAAAAAGGTCGTGCCCGCCCGGACAATACCTGCCGGATTATTGAGTGGCACAAGGCCATACTGACGGGTACGAAGCCAGAATGGCGTTTGACTGGCCGACGCGGCGAGCCCACCCACTTCGACAAACGAACGGGTACCCCGGCTGGTTGTATCAGGAATGGCTTGGGCTGCAGCAAGATGAGGCAAGCAGAGAGTAGCAAACCAAAGTGTAAATTTCTGCATATGAGACCGTTGAGTTGCGGCAAAGATACATGAAAACAAGGTCCTTTACCGCACGCCCGCCATTGTCTTCAGGCGGTTGTAGAGTCGTATGGTCAGACTAAACTGATGACGTACCTGCTGGGTGTAGTAAGGGCTCTCAAAGGCCTGTCCTGGCATTCGAAACTGACGTTGCTCACCTGTATCCAGTGTAGTTTTATACCGGTCGTATACGTTGGCATGCATACCATCGCCGCCACCGAAACCGATGTTAGTCGTTTTCGACACGGTTGGATAAACCGTCAAGCCCTGTTGTTTGTAAAGGGCGTAGCAAAGGCGGATATCCCAGGTGTCGATGTCGCCTTGTATGGTCCGGCGTAGCATACGTACCCGATCACTACCGTAATAGTTGAAGGCCCGCCTCGCCCCCGAGTCGGCCATAAACTGAGGAAAATCCATTACGTTCCAGTCGGCTTTGAACCAGCGATCGGCCCAGATACCCCAGCCCCAGGCGCAGGTACGTCCGAAAAAATACACGTCGTCTTGGTAATCAGCCGGTTTCCGAAACGGGAAGGTATAGCCACCTACTGAAAAAACGCGCGGACTATCGCGATAGGTAACTAACCCCTGATTGATGAAATCCAGAAAATTAGGAGCAGTGACAATGTCATCTTCAACGATGATAGCGGTAAGATGATCACGCAGAATCAGCGATACGCCGTTGATGATGGACTGGGCACAGCCGCAATTAGCTTCGCTGAAATGCAGCGTTAGGCTACGAAAACCCGTTACCTGCCTGGCCAATGCCTGCACAGCCGCCACTTTGGGCTGATCGACCGCCGTTCTGGGGCCATCCACAAAGATGTGCAGATCGCTCTGCGCCGCCAGGTGGTTTGCCTGAAGCGCGGCTATGGTTCGTTGGAACGTATCGGCACGTTTGTAAGCGAAGAGTATGATGGGGGCTGTCATGCGTAGTCGGTTGAGTGAAGCAGGGCTGATTAGGTTTTTGTCAGCCAGCGGCCTGCTTTCAGGGCCTCGGTAATGAGCCGATTGCCAAAGCGGACGGGCAAACTAAATTTCCAGCGCATGTTATGCAGGTAATAATCGGTGCAGGCCAACTCGGTCGGAAAGGAAAATGCCCGCTGCTCACCCGTATCCAGAATGGTCCGGTACCGGTTGTAGCCGTGCGTGTTCGTCGACTCAATCGAGAAGCCTACGTTATTAATTTTCGAAATGGTAGGGTAGAGGGTCAGGCCGCCGACGTTCGCCTGCGCGTAACACCAGCGAATGGCCCACGAGTCAATTTTCCCAGTCTGCCACTTCTTCAGCATCCGCAACCGATCACTACCATAGTAGTTAAACGCATCGCAGCGTTGTTGGTCACTCAAAAAGGCATCAAGATCACCCACAGACCAGTCAATTGGTAGCCAACGGTCCGCCCAGGTGGCCCACCCCCACGAACCCGTGCGGGGATACAGGTAACCATCGGCGGCATAATCGGCTGGCTTATCGAACGGGAATGTGTAGCCCGTAATGGAAAAAACCGTTGACTGATGCCGGTAATCGCGCAGGCCCTGATTCATATAGTCCAGGAAGTTGCGGGAGGGCAGCAGGTCATCTTCGAGCACGATGGCCTGCCCATACTGTTGCATAACAGTCGTTACACCCGTAATGACTGATTTAGCCAGCCCCTGATTCTGCTCGGCGTAGGTCCGGTGGATTGCCCGGAAGCCTGTGAGGTTATCAATGAGTTTGCGAACCGCCTCTACCTTGGGCCGATCAGACTCCCGTTTAGGGCCATCGACAAAGACGTAGAGTTCACTCTGCGGCGCGAGGTAATTAGCCTGCAAGGCTTCGAGGGCTAATTTGAGCTCCTGCGGGCGTTTGTAGGCAAACAGAACGATGGGCGCTAGTTCAGCCACTGGTCTGGTTACAGAATGCGTTTGATTCATAGAATGTGCTGGCGGCGTGAGTCAGCGCCTCGTTTAGTACGCCAGAACTGACGAGTTAGATAAAGCAGAAAAAGCGAATTGGTAACGGCATACCGTTTGAACAACCGACGTGGCTCCACTGCCAGCCGAAATACCCACTCCAGCCCGTTTTGCTGCATCCAGCGTGGCGACCGGCGTTGCGTACCCGCCAGAATAGGCAGTGCCCCACCAATACCCAGCATCACGGCCTGAACACGCCCTCGCATCTGGGCCATCCAGCGTTCCTGTTTCGGGCAACCCAGGGCTACAAACACCAATCGGGCACCCGACGTATTGATGGTATCGATCACGTCTGACTCTTCCGCTTCGGTTAGGGGGCGAAAGGGGGGCGACAGCGTACCGGCAAGCTGTAGGCTTGGGTAACGTTCCTGGCAAACCGCAACGGTCTTGGCCAGTACATCGGGGGTTGAGCCGTAAAAGAATACGGGTAGCTGTTCTTCAGCGGCGCGGCGAACCAGATCGGGCAACATATCGATGCCGGCTACCCGTTCCTGCGGCAGACCTTGTAGCAGCCGTATGGCCCACGTGAGGGGTACGCCATCAGCGGTTACCCAGTCGGCCTCGTTGACCAGTTGGGCAAAGGCAACGTCATGCGTTCCTTCGACAGTCATGTGCACATTCGCAAAGCAGGCTGTGCGTGATTCATGCCGGTGCGCCGCTGCAATAATTGCCTCTTGAATGGCGTGATAGGATGCCAGTGAGATGTCGAGACTCAATACTGGCGCACGAGGTGAGGCAGACACCGGCGATACTGGGGAAGATAAAGGAGCCATAACGTTGTATTGACGCTAAGTCAGGGCTGATCCAGCATGGATGTTGACGGGTCGCTTACCATGGTAATCCGTCAGTTCAGCCAAAAAACCGGTTGACGAAGCGAGATAGACAAAGGCTATAGACCATTCTATAAGCTTTATCGATATACAATATTTCTCAAAAAAAATGATCTCGTCTACCGAATGAGTGTAAGATCATATAAAAACGTTGAATTGGTCAATTCAGGTCTACGTTGCTTGGCAGTTTGGTAATAAATACGGCGCAAGATACTCATATTCACGATGTAATCGTACAGACGCTGGCGTAAACCCTGTATGCACTCGGGTACGAATAGGTATACTGACTCGCTCTAAAATGTGTATTTTTGGTGCCTATACGGTAAGTCCATCGAATTAATGCAAGCTCACTTGCTGACTCAGGATGCCTCTCAGCCATCAAAAACCTGACTAGCGTGACAGTCAACGAGACGCGAATGAAACCACTTTGGCAAGTACCGGGATGGGCCTGTCAATTCATCGTATGGTTGATTATTGGCTATGGAGGGTGCACCACCTCACTAGCACAGTGTAGCCAAACTTACTCCTGGGTAGATTGGTCTGCATTTCAGGACAATAAGGCCGTGGGCTCTATTCTGGTCGATGGAAAGCAAATACAGGTTGACGTGACAACCAATTTTCCCCTTAAGCCGACGAGTGATGTATTTGCCTTTAGCCAATTTCGTTCCTTTTCAGAATACAGTTCGTTATCCAATAAGACCACGCCAAGGATGGTTTGGTCGAAAGACGGCAAAGGTGAAGCGACCATTTGTTTTTCGGAGCCCGTCACCAACCCTGTACTACTGATTGCATCGCTCGGTGGCCCTGACACAACGGTCAACTTAACGTTCTCCCGCTCGTTTGTTCCGCTGTTCCAGAACAGAGGTGCCGAACAGACTAGCGCGAATAAGCTAAGTGGTACGGAAGGGTATGCTGTAGTCCTGTTCCCAGGTACGTTCAGTTGCCTAACTGTCGAATCTGATCAGTATGAATATTATACAAATATCAATTTTGGTATTCGGCCTGCTGCCTTTCCGCTGGCACTCAGTACACCACAGCCCGGCTGTAATCGTAGTAGCGTAGCCGCCACAGGTGGCGCGAGGTATCAGTGGGATGGGGGACAAAAGCCCGGTAGCGGTGCCAACGTATTTGACCAGAGTGGTACGTATACCGTTAAAGCTACCGACGACAAAGGGTGTGTTGCGTACGCCATGACAACCGTGACGGTGCCGTCGCCAACGGAAGTTCGGTTTGGTACGTACCCACCGCTCTGCAACGGACAGTCTATAACAGTAGGTCCCACTGTGAAGACAGCTACTAATTCGGTGTCGTATCGGTGGGCGTCCGGCGAAACGACGCCCACCATCACCGTTGCCAAGTCGGGTACCTATGAAGTCACTGTGCAGGATGGCGGCTGCGTAAAAACGGCTGCCGTGACCATTGCGCCCGCCCGATCACCCGCCTTGAAGCCTGATGCAACGGTCTGCCTGGCGGGCACCTCAACGACGCTGGAGGCCGGTACGACCGAAGGGAGTATGACTTACAACTGGTTATCGGGCAACAGTAAATCGCAGACGCTCAATGTATCACAACCCGGCCGTTACCAGGTGAAGGTGACAAACCCACTCGGGTGCACGGCCATCCGCACGATCGATGTGGTCACCATGCCAACTGTCAGCCTGGACCGGTCACGGGCTATCTGCGTAGGTGAAGAAACCGATTTGATCCCCACCGTCGGCGGACCCGCCAGTCCGGTTTATCACTGGTCGACGGGATCGGTCGAGCCCAGCATCCGCGTAAGTGAACCGGGTACGTATCAGCTTACTGTGGCTAATGGCCAATGTGCCGCCACCGCGTCACTGGCCTTGACGGTCAATCCGTTGCCAGCGGTGCTCCCCGACGAGACCGTTTGCCGGGGCAAAACCCTCAACGCCGGTAGTCTGGAGCCTTCGGTTTCTTATAAGTGGGAGAATAAAGGGGAAACCACCTCCGAGATTGCGATTCAGGCGGAAGGCATTTACCGGGTAGCCATTACTAATCCGATGGGCTGCTCCGTCGTACGAACCATCACGGTATCGGGCATCTGTGCCTCCCATATACTGGCCCCCACTGGCTTCACACCGAACGGCGACGGCATGAATGATGTGTTTGCTCCCGCAATTGTGCAGGGCGACGTGCTTGAACTAACTGTTTACAACCGATGGGGTGTCGTCGTCTACAGCGAACGAACCGACCGGCCGACCTGGGACGGCACGCAATATGGACAGGCTTGCCCTAATGGTTCGTATAGTTACCGCTTGGTGTACCGCACTATTCGCAACGATGGCGACAAAGTATACAACGGAACGATCGTGCTGCTGCGATGACCGAAATTAAATAGATTTCGGCTTACAGCTTGCTATTCAACAGAGGTTGCTTGGCTAGTTCCTGCCAGCCTGGCATTGAAAAGGCCTCCTGAAGGATGGCGAGGTCGGCGGGGCGGTGCAGGTCGCTGCCGATGAAACTGATGCAGTGCTCTTTGAGCAGATCCTGCGCCAGCTTCTGGGCTTTGGCTCCGTAGCGTCCTGCGAGTGACATCAGATTTAATTGCAACAGACACCCCTGCTCACGAAGCTGCTTCAGCAGGTAGGGCTCGCTCTGGTAATAGCGGTAACGTTCGGGGTGGGCCAGAATAGGGGTATAGCCTTTGACCTGCAGGTCGAACACCCATTGGTCGAGTTGTCGGGGGGCGGCGGCCCAGCCCGTTTCAATCAACACATACTGTTTTTCCCCGAAGCTCAGCAGCTCACCCGCGCGCAGCAGGTGATCGAACTGTTCGTCGAGCAGGTACTCAGCGGCAACACTGAATTCAATCGGGATGTTCTCGTCGCGAAGGGCTTGTTGTACGCCCTTGACGGCCTCCAGCAGTTGCGTGGCGGTGTTGGGGTGGTAATCCTGACTGATATGTGGGGTGGCAATGACGCGCCGGATCCCCCAGGCAGCATACTGCCGGAGACAGGCCAGGCTTTCGTCCAGCGTCTTAACCCCATCATCGACACCCGGGATCAGGTGGTTATGCATATCCGTCGGCCATAGCTCGGTAATCCGCTCTATCACTGAGGCCGCACTCGACTCCTTCTTAAACCAACGTTGTACTTGTTGCCACATGCTGACCACAAAGATACCGCCTAATAAATTAGAGCAACATCATCTGCATCCAAGTTACCATATGGCTAACGCCCTCGGCTAAGCTTACTTCCGGGGCATAGGTGAGTCGTTGTGAGGCTTTGGATAAATCGGCCCAGGTGTGCGATACATCGCCGGGCTGTCGGGTGTTGAACGTCAGCTGCGCTTTGTTGCCGGTGGCTTCTTCCATGAGCTGCACCAGCTGGGCAACGGTGGTATTGGTGCCACTGCCAATGTTGTACAGTTGAAAGCCGTCCCAGTGTTGGAGGGCTTTGGTAATGCCCGCTGCTACGTCGGTCACGTAGGTAAAATCGCGGCTGGCATTGCCGTCGCCGTAAATGGTAATGGGCTGATGCGTCAGGATGCGCCGGAGAAACTGATAGATCGCCATATCGGGGCGTTGCAGCGGCCCAAATACGGTAAAGAAACGGAGGCAGTTGATGGCGAATCCATGCTCCTCGGCGTATTGCTGGCAAAGCTGTTCGGCCGCCTGTTTGGTCTGGGCGTAGGGCGAAATCGGCGCGGGCTGATTTCGCAGTTCACTGTTCCGTTGCCGCTCCGTTTCCCCGTAGACAGATGACGACGAGCTGAAAACAAGCCGCCGGACGTTGTGCGCCCGCATCATGTCGAGCAGGTGCTGCGTACCCAATACGTTGACCCGATAATATTCGTTGGGTTGCCCAAACGACGACCTTACACCCGGCAAAGCGGCCAGATGCACCACAGCGTCAAAGGTATACTGCTGAAAGAGCCGGTGCAGGAGCAGCGGATCGCAGAGGTCGCCCTCGTGCACATGTACCCGCCCCGAGTCGGCATGGCGGCTGATGTTCTGCCGCTTCAGCGCCGGGTCGTAGAGGTCGTTGAAATTATCGATGATGTGAACGGTATCGCCCTGGGCGAGTAGTCGTTCGGTAAGGTGCGTGCCGATGAAACCCGCCCCGCCGGTTAGCAAAATCGTCATAGCGGAACGGGGGTTTTTCGGTAAATACGTCGAATAACAAATGGCTGGGCCGTGCGGCTCTGATAACGTCGGTAGAGCTGCAAGTCGGCACCGATGCCCACCGCCAGCAACAGGCTCGCCAGCAAACCAAACAAGGCCGCCCCGATCAGCCACGTACCCACGTACCCAAACCCGACCAGCAACGTACCCAGCCCGGCTACGCCCAGGCACGTACCCAGCACCCGCATGGCAGCGTGCATAGGCCGGTTCTGGTAATGGATCAGGTACGTCATGAAAACGAGGTCGGCCAGTACGCGGGGAATGCGCCCCAGCCCGTAGTGCGATTGGCCCGTCAGGCGGGGGTGGTGCATGACCGGAACCGACACCATGCGCGCGCCCTCCGCTTTCGCCAACGCCGGTATGAAGCGGTGCTTGTCGCCATAGAGCGGCAGGCGTTGGACCAGGTCGTGCGTAAACAGCTTCAGCGTACAGCCAAAGTCGGAGTGGTCGATGCCCGTCAGGCGACGAATGAGCCGGTTGGCCAGTTGACTGGGTAAACGGCGCAACAGCCAGCCGTCTTGCCGCTTAGCCCGGATACCGGCAACCAGATCAGCCCCCGTCGACTGGGCAACCCGAAGCAACTGCGGAATATCGGCGGGGTCGTTTTGGCCGTCGCCATCGAGGGTCGCGACAAACGCGCCGGTGGCTATTGACAGCCCGGCGGCCATGGCGGCGCTCTGCCCCGTGTTGCGGCTGAGTTCGACGATGGTCAGGGGGGCGCCACCCTGTTGCCGGAGCCGCGTCAGGGTCTGGTCGGTTGAGCCGTCGTCAACAACGATTAACTCATAAATCATGTCCGCCAACGCATGCCGCACCGCATCGAGCAGGGGCAGTATGGCGTCCTGTTCGTTATAAGCACAGATAACAACCGAGACCTGAACAGGCTCAGTGGCAAGCGTTGCGGTCATGAAGGTAGATAACGTTGAGTTGTTGTGCCGTATGAAGTAAAAAAGATGAGCTGTGCCGACTAGGCACTGTGAATTAAACAAATTTCACAATCCGGGCAGGAATTATGAAGTTTAATTCATATCTCATAGTTTTTAAGTCATATTTTGCCCTTTAACCGGGCGTATTCCTGATAAAAATAAGGAATCGTTTCAATCCCCTTGTAGAAATTGAAGAGGCCGTAGCTTTCGTTGGGCGAGTGAAGGGCGTCGGCATCCAGCCCGAAGCCCATCAGGATGGTCTTGATTCCCAGCTCTTTTTCAAACAGGGCCACGATGGGGATGCTGCCGCCGCCACGCGTCGGGATGGGCTTCTTGCCCCAGGCCAACTCAAAGGCCCGGCTGGCTGCCTCAAACTCGACCGAGTCGGTAGGCGTCACGTAAGGGAACCCGCCGTGATGCGGCGTCACCGTCACTTTTACCGACGCTGGCGCGATGGCTTTGAAGTGCCGGGCGAACAGATCGGTGATCACATCGGGATGCTGATTGGGCACCAGCCGCATGCTGATTTTGGCCGAGGCCTTTGAGGGCAGCACGGTTTTGGCTCCCTCGCCGGTGTAGCCACCCCAGATGCCGTTCACGTCGAGCGTCGGGCGGATTGACGTCCGTTCGTTGGTCGAATAGCCCGCTTCGCCCGCCACATCGTCGATGCCGAGGTCGCGCTTGTACTCGTCGAGATCAAAGGGAGCTTTGGCCAGTTCGGCGCGTTCGGCCTCGCTCAGGTCGGCTACGTCATCGTAAAAACCGGGGATGTTGATTCGTCCTTGGTCGTCGTGGAGCGACGCAATCATTTTGGCCAGGACGTTGGCCGGGTTGGCGACCCCGCCCCCATACACGCCCGAGTGCAGGTCCCGGTTGGGTCCCGTCACGGTCACTTCCACGTAGGAGAGTCCCCGCAGGCCCGTTTCCAGCGATGGCACGTCGTTGCTGATGATGCTCGTATCGGAAATCAGGATGACATCGGCGGCCAGTTTGTCGCGGTTTTCGGCCACGAACGTACCCAGATGGTCGGAGCCCACTTCCTCTTCGCCTTCGATCATCACCTTCACGTTGCAGGGCAGCGCGTCGGTGGCGAGCATGGCTTCGAGAGCCTTAATGTGCATGTAGAACTGCCCCTTGTCGTCACAGGCCCCACGGGCGTAGATGCGTTCGTTCCGAATGGTTGGTTCGAAAGGGGGCGTGTGCCAGAGCTCGTATGGGTCGGCCGGCTGCACGTCGTAGTGGCCATAGACCAGCACCGTCGGCTTGGCCGGGTCGATGAGCTTCTGGGCAAATACGATGGGGTGACCCGCTGTATCGATGACTTCGGCATCGTCGAGGCCCGCGTCGGTCAGCCGGTCGCGGACGAATTCGGCTGCCCGCCGTACATCATCTTTAAACTTGGAATCGGCTGATACCGACGGAATCCGAATCAACTCGAACAGTTCGTCGAGGAACCGTTGCTTATTCTCGCTGAGGTACGTTGCTAGCATAGCATGAGGATGGGAACGCGGATAAAACGGATGCAGCGGATTGTATCGATTCAACTGAAAAAATCGGCGCGCATCCGGTCAATCCGTGTCATCCGCGTTCCATCATTTTTTCTTCAACTTAATCAAGATAGTTCGGTTTTCGTTGCCCTGGATGAGGCGACCGATGTTTTTCTTGTGGGTGATGGCCACGATCAGGAAGATCAGAAAGCCGAAACCAATAAGCATGGGGTTTTCGGGCTGACCGAACACGCGCAGGAGCAGCAAGACCGGAAACGCCAGTGCCGCCAGCAATGACCCCAGCGAGACAAACTGCGAGGCAATCACGACGACCAGCCAAATGCCGATGCAGACGGCCGCCACGTCGGGCCGGATCGCCAGCACCATACCCAGCAACGTAGCCACGCCCTTGCCCCCCCGAAACTGCGCAAACAAGGGATACAGGTGCCCAATGACCGCCAGAAAGCCGAACAGCAACTGGTAGCTCAGCAATTCATTGTCGCTGAGGGGATAGATGGTATTGACGAAAAAAGCCAGGGAAGCGGCGGCGTATCCTTTCAGGGCATCGACCAGAAGGACAATGGTACCAGCTCGTTTGCCCAAGACACGGAAGGTGTTGGTGGCACCCGCGTTACCGCTGCCGTGCTGCCGGATATCGAGGTTGAAGAAGGCGCGTCCGTACCAAACAGCAGTCGGAATCGATCCTAACAGGTAAGCCATCACGGTGGCGCCCACTATCAATAACGTCATTCAGATTTGACGGAAAATTGTATTTATTTAGGATACAAGGCGGAATCAGAATGACAAAGCTACACCAAAAAGGATAATTTATAGAAGAAAAAAGAGGCAACGGACAATCCGACTGAATACTGTATGATGTACAATGTATAATGGGCTGGCGCGTGTATATGCTTGCGCCAGCCCATTATACATTGTACATCATACAGTATTCAGTCCTCACACTTTCCCCCCCACAACGACTTCTATCATCGATTCCGGGGTAAAGTAAGTCTGGGCCATCTCCTGAATATCGGCGGCCGTGACGGCGCGGATGCGGCGGATGTAGGTACTCAGAAAATCGACCGGCAGGCCGTCGAGCAGGATCAGTTTGTAGCGATCGGCAATCTCGAAAGGAGTGTTGAGCGAGCCGACAAATTCGCCCGCCATGTAGTTCTGCACCACCGTCAGTTCGTCGGTCGGGACTGGTTCGGTTTGCAGGCGGTGAATCTCTTTCCAGACCTCATCGATAGTTTGCTGGGTGAATTCGCGCTTCACGTCGGTGCCGATCATAAACTGGCCCGCGTGCCGGAAAGCGCCCACATTCGATGAAATGCCGTAGGTGAAGCCTTTTTCTTCCCGGATATTCTTCATCAGTCGCGAGCCAAAATAGCCCCCCAGCACCTCGTTGGTCACCAGCATCTTGTGGAAGTCGGGGTGGTCGCGGCGGAAGAGTATCCGGCCCATCCGAATCGATGATTGCAGGCTACCGGCTTTGTCGATCAGCTCAGCGGTGGTGTCCGTCTGCCATTGTACCGTTGGCGTGGCTGCGGGACTGGCGAGGGGCTGCATAGGCAACTGACCCAGTACTTGATTGACCAGCGCGATTTCGGTAAGTCCCACCTGCCCCGCCATCAGCACCCGGAATGGCCGTTGGCAGATATGCTGGTCGTAAAACGCAACGGCATCGTCGCGGGTCAGGGCGGTAACCATGTCGGGATTCTGGCTGCGGCCATAGGGGTGGTCGGAGCCGTAGAGCTTTTGCCGGAGCCGTACGTTGGCGATGTGGGCCGTTTTCTCGAAACTGACCTTCAGGTTTTGTAGCGTAATCGTCCGAAGGTCCTCAAATTCCTTCTCTGGGTACGTAGCTTCGGTGAGCAGTTCAGCTACCAGCGGTAATACGCTGCCAAGATGTTTGGGCTGGCAGTACACAATCAGGTTACCCCGGTCGAAGCCGTTGTTCAATTCCAGGAAGGCGCCATAGCGGTCGAAGCCATCGCTGATCTGGGCCGATGTATGCTGTCTGGTACCTTCGGCCAGCATTTTCCACGCAAAAAACGAGGCGCCGGGGCGGCCTTCCGCCGATGCGTTTTCATACCACGTACCGGCGTCGAAATTGACTTCCAGCCGCATAACGGGCTGCTGATCGAAGGTGACGACATACAGCGGCGCGCCGTTGTCGAGCTGTTGGGTGTCAACAGCCACCGATTGAATATCCTGAACTGGGTGGAAATCAGGCGCAAGAGTGCGGTCGAGTGTCATGTAATCCAGATGGCTTGTACGAAAAAGGCAACCCGTCAAAAACAGGTTGCCGATCTATAAGAGGGCCGGTTTGCTGATCGTCCGGGCCACTGTCAGGTGGGGAGACGGATCAGCAAACCGACAGATAACTACCGGGCATCGTCTGCCGTTTCGTCGGCATCTTCAGCAACGCGGTCGCCTTTATTAAAGTTGAAGATCAGCGAGAGGCGGAGGGTATTGGCCAGCGGGCTACCCTGCCGCGTCGGAATCAGGTACGAGAAGTCGAGGCCAAGGTTCGAGAGCCGGGCACCAATCCCCGCCGTTGCATACTGCCGACCACCTTTCTGGACCGATTCACCGAAGAAACCAACCCGAGCTGCAAACTGATCGTTGTACCAATATTCGGCCCCGATCGAGCCGGTGATTTCTTTCAATTCTTCCGAGAATCCACCGGGTGCATCGGCAAACGAGCCAAACACCGCGCTGAGGTAAGGCCGGTTGGGGTTTTGACCAGCTACAATTACCCGTGATCCGTTCACCAGCGCGTAGGTCGGTGGGGTGGGTACCATCAGCTTATTAAAGTCGACAATGAAGTTGAACTTGCTGTAGGTGTCGGCGTGATAACTAAACCGGCCACCTAGCCGCAGATTGGTGGGTATATAGTACTGATCTGTACTGCCATAGTTGACTTTGCCACCGATGTTTGAGATCATCAGACCATACGCCCAGCTAATGCCCCGGCCCGATGCGGCGTCAATGCTCGAATTGGCGTAATAAGCGCTGATATCAGCCGCAGCAGTCGAGCCTGCCTGCAAGGGGGTGCCGTTGGAGAACGACGCGCCTGCGCCCAGGTTTGAGTTTAAGTATTTGAGGTTGACACCCATCGAAAACGTCCGCGACAGCCGACGCGAATAGTTGGCCGTGAAGGCAAACTCCCGCGAGTTGAACGTACCCGTGGAAATGCCCTGCGCGTTGGTGAAATCGATAGAGCCCAGATCGAAATACAGCAGCGACAGACCGATCACCTGATCTTTCGCCACCTTCTTATAGCCCGAGAAATAGCCATAGTACATATCGTTGATGATACCCCGTAACCAGGGGGTATACGATACGGTTGCACCGGCATCCGACTTGGCATCGACCAGTTTCGCCGGGTTCCAGAAGATGGCGTTGGCGTCGGGATTGTCGAGGGCTACCCCAGCGTCACCGAGCGCACCCGAGCGGGCGTCGGGGGTGAAGTTGAGGAAAGGAACCGCCGAGTTGGGTACGTTAATACCACCATTCAGGTTAGTGAGGGACCCTGGCTGCGTTGCCTGAGCTGTGGCTACTGTACCCGATGCAACAAACCCTGCGCCAAGCAGGAAGCAGGAAAAAATACGCTTCATAATCAGTGCGAAATACCGCCTCGTGAAATGACCCGATAGCGGTGGTCAAAATTAGTAGGTTTACCGGATTTACGCTCTACAACAAGTTGGTATTGCTAACCCAGAGTAAGGGAATGGTTAGTCGTTTTGATTTAAAAGCCGGGTACTAGCCGCCGCTTGCTCACCCGTTTCGGGGTTCTGTGCCTGCACCTGTAGTATATAAATTCCTCTGGCAAGGGGCATTGTTTGCGCATCGTAGCGGCCAATTTGTACGGTTTCGGCGCAGTCGTAACAAGAACCCTGCCGTTCAGTAACAATCCGGCCTGAGGCGTCGATCAGCCGCCATGTCCAGCTCAGCGGTTGGCCCGCCTGATTGTGTGTCATGAGCCAATTACTCTGCGCCTGCACCGGATTTGGCGCCGCAACCAGCCGCTGAATTGCTAAACCCGGCTTGTCGGAGACTACGAAAGTCAACGTCGCCTGTGCTGAATTATTGCTTAAGTCGAACACTTGAGCCCGAATCGTATACGTACCTGCCGCCAGATTACCCAACGAAATCAGGAACAGACCCTGCTGCCCATCAGCCGCCCCCGTATAATAGTCGGCGATGCGAAAAGGTAAGTTGCTATCGAGCTGAAGCGTGGGGCCTCGGTTGGCCGTTGTCTGGGTCAGATTCACACCCGTTTCGTCGGCGACCTGCAGGCGTACCTGCACCACCGGCCCCTCCACAGTTGGGCGCTCGGCGGCGAGGTTACTGCCTACCACGCTCATTGTCAAGCTGGGTGGGCGCGTATCGGAGGTGCCCGAACTGGTAGCTGTGCCGCCCATCACTAGCTGCGCATAGGCCCCTACGGCGTCGGCTGTGCTGTCGGTCTGCACAGCATAGGCCTGCACCCGGCCAAAACCAAAGTTGGGCACCACATCAGCGGGCACCGTGAAGCTGACCGAAAAGCGGCCTTGCTGCACCGTGGCCTGCCCGGCAAACAACAGACTCTGGAACGCATTGTAAGCATATGAGTCAGCATCGGGGGTGGCACGGGTACGTAGGCGCGTTGCTTTGTCGTAAATAAGCACTCGGGCCGTGCCGTTGAACGTACTGAGCACCGCTGTGCCGCCCGCCGCTCTGATTTCCCCATCGAGCGTGACGCGCTGCCCGGCCCGGATGGTGTCGGGGCGTGTTGCTACGAGCGCCCGACTATTCAGCCGGGTAAAGGCAACACTGTTTTGGGGATACACCAGCCGCATCGACGGGTCGCCGAGCAGGGTGAAATTTCGGTTGAGGACGTCAGACAGGCTGTTATTTTTGGTGTCACGCATTACGTCGCCGAGGCGGGGCAACGTACCGGCGGCTTCCTGACCATTGCTTTCGATCGCCTTGAAAATAGCTCGGTAAAAGGCTTCGTTGAGCAGGTAATTGGTGTTGGCGTAGACCGGTCGGGCCGTCGTGAGCAGGCCAATGGCTCCACCCGCCCGGTCGAGCTGCGCCAGTTCGGCCCCCGATACTTCCACGGGGTTGTCGTAGCGGCCAAACGCGCAGGTCGCCGTGACGAACAACGGGAGACGGCTGTTTCTCCAGGCCAGAATGTCACCCACCGTCAGAATCTGTTCCTGCGCCCAGCCGTTCGTGCCGCCATGCCCGGCGTAGTTGATAATCAGTCGCCCGTCGTCGATGGCCCGCCCGATGGCCTGATTCACCTGCGGGGCTTTCTCGATAGGGCGGTCGAGGGCGTCCTTGCCGGTGGTGTCTTTTGGGTATTGCGCCAGAAACAGCCGTTCGGGTCGAAATTCGGGGTGATAGGCCTCGACCATCGCCGCCAGCCGGTCGGCATCCTGGTTGTGAATGTTGTAGTCGCCATCGTCGGCCACGAGCGTCAGTCGGCTGCGCCAGTCGCCTAGTAGGCGCTTGTCGGTGGCATACCGGATGAGTTTATCGACCACGTTGCGGGCTTCGGCGGGTGTTTTCACGGCGAGTCGCCCCACGCCAATGTCGAGCAGGTGATTGCCAGCGGGTGTCTCAGCCCAGTCACCATCGGTGTCTTTCAGGAAGCCGAAATAGTCGTCGGAGCTAAAGCTGCGTACCGGGTCGAGCGATTCGCGGCTTTCGTAGGTCGGCACCAGGTTCGCCTGCTGTGTGGCCGGTAACAAACCGGCTTTGTTGCGAAAATCGTAGGAGGCATCGCCCATCAGCAACAGGTAGCGCAACGTGTTGGCCTGCCCCGTTGCCCGCCCACTCAGGAACCGGCAGTAGTCGCGGATGGCCGTTGGGTCTTGCTGCCCGGTCGAAAACTCGTTATAGATCTGCTGCGGCGATACCACCAGGACCGTCAGCTTGTCGTTATCGCGCCGAAATTGCGCCAGCCGTTCCGCCTGGTCACGCCACGCATCGGGAGAGACGATGAGCAGGTTGGGCGTGGGCTGGGCGCGCAGGTTCTGGTTCGCCAGCCGGGTGATAGTAGCGGGCGTGCCCAGGTTGCGAGTCGTGTACAGGTAAAACGAAGCGCTATCGGCCACCGACCAACTGGCCTGCCCGTTGGCCAGCGCGTAGGTTTGCTGAACGGGGTTCGTCGGTTGCTGTACATCCCAAATAAGCAGGTCATTGGTGGCCTGTGTGGCCGCGTATCGTCCTGGTCCGCTACGTACCCAGATCGGTTGCTCATATTGGGCAATGAGGCGGCTGGTCTGTACGGTCAGGTAATCGAGGTAAGCCGCCGCGCCACTGGCTCCTAGTGCATCGTAGGTCAGCGTAAACGCCAGGTCATCGCCCGTATTGGACAACACGGCCTGCCCCGACACAAGCTGGGGGGCGCCGCGGGGGGCGTAGATGTAGCTGCTGATGGCCGGAAAGGAGGCCTTCACGACCGACTGCGTTCCCTGCGTCACGCCAAAGGCTGACGGTTGCAGCGACACCGCCACCGCCGAGAGCGTCACGAGGCTGGGTACGTTGGCCACTCGTCCTGGCAGCCGGAACGAAACCGTTTGTTGCGGGTAGAGCCCATAACTGTCGCCCAGCCAATCGCGGCCCGAGTTTACGCCCGGCACCTTCGTGGTGTCGCGTTCGTAGACGGCATAATCCGTAAAGGTGCTGCTGATTGGCCCACTGGTGAGTACGTCGGCGGGGCGGGTGGCGATGCGTTTGCCGTTGGTCGTCCCGATCGTCAGAAAATAAAAGGTGGTGTCGGTATAGGGGTTGAACTGGTGCCGGAACCGGCCGGTCCTGGCATCGCGGCTGATGGTGCGCGGCCCCTGCGCGTAGAAGAGCAACGCATCGCCCGCGTCGAAGCGGCCGTCGGTTTCGCCACGTACCTGAATGGCGTTCTCTGTCAGGTCGGCCGGGCGAGGGGCGTTGTTGGGCTGAGGGAGCGGTGCCCCGCCATTGCCATACAAACGAAACAGGCGTGGGTCGGCGTTGGCAAAGGCGGGGTCAAGCTGGGTTAGTTTGGCGTAGTCGAGTTGGTAGACCCCCGTGCCCAGCACCCCAATTTTATACCACTTCCCCGTTGCCAGCACCGACTGCGCCAGCCCCGGAATCGACACGGCTGCCTGTAGGAAGCACACAGTCAGCAGGGCCACGAATTGCCTGTCTGTTCTTGCCCGTTTATACCAACTGTATAGGTTCCTCATTCCGTGTTGCCTTACTCGTCTGCACTATCCATCAATTTCCACGCCGACATCGGCCAGAATAGCGTAGGATCGACCCGATTGCATGTCTTTACAAACGACGCGGGTGCGCCGTAACTTACCCCGAACGTAGGATTTTTTCCCAAACCGAAACACCTGACCCTCGGCTAGTTGGCGCAAGGTGGGTAATCCCGGCAGGGCAAGTGAGGCCGACGTGGGGTTATGTTGCCGTAACGCCTGCATCAGCAAGGGCTGGGCCGATGTGGTGGCGGCAGGGTTTGCCATGTAGGTACGTAGTGGCAGCAGCACGTCGGCCGGAAAAACGGGTTCGGTCAGCAAGGGAGCCATCAGCCTCTGAAACGTCGTCTGCCAGGTACGTCCGTGGGGCTTGCCCGGTCGCTTGTAGGTATGGTAAACGGCACAATGGGCAATCTCGTGGACCAGCGTAATCAGAAAGGCGTACGGGTTCAGGTCGGCGTTGACGCTGATATGCGTAGATCGGTCTGGCAGCGCCCGGAAATCGCCCAACCGCGTTTTACGAGGTCGCGACACCCGGAACCGGAACGGATACTGTTGCTGAAGCGCCCGACAATACGCTACCGCCGCCGCCGGTATGTGAGTGGAAAACATAGAACAAAAGTAAGTATCAGGTCACCGTCTTCGGTTATGCCGCGACAGCCCAGCAACAGCGGACTGAAGACGGTGACCTGTTTACAACGTACCCAGCAGTGCCCGCACGGCGCCATAGGCCTGATCGAGTTGGGCATTGGTGGTGCAGTAGGGGGGCATTAGGTACAGCACATTGCCCAGCGGGCGCATCAGCACATCGCGCTCAAGCAGAAAATTGTAGGCTACGTCGCGGATGGTGTTGAAGTAGGAAGTTTGCCCATCCGTAACCAGATCAAAGGCCAGCAACGTACCCAACTGCCGCACGTTTTCCACGCGGGGCGTGCTGCGCAGTTCGTCGGCAAACAGGGCGTGCTGGGCAGCAATGCGCTCAATGTCGGCCATGCGGTCGGGCGTGAGCAGCAGGTCGAGGCTGGCTAGGCCCGCCGTGCAGGCCAACGGGTTGGCCGTGAACGAGTGCCCGTGAAAGAGCGTCTTCATCCGGTCGGTCGAGAGGAAGGCGTCGTAAATGGCTTGTGTGCAGGTCGTCACGCCGAGCGCCATGGTGCCGCCCGTCAGCCCCTTTGACAGGCACATGAGGTCGGGCTTTTCGGTCAGGTAATGGCTGGCAAACAGCTTACCCGTGCGCCCAAAGCCGGTCATCACTTCGTCGGCAATGAGCAGCGCACCCTTGGCCCGCGCCATCGAAAAGAGTTGATCCAGCACGGCGGGTGCATACATGTTCATGCCACCCGACCCCTGCACCAGCGGCTCCACAATGAACGCCGCCACGTCGTCGGTGAACGCCGCTTTGGCCAGTTCGAGCACCTCCGCTTCGCGGCCTGGTATAGGCGTAGGCAGAAACGTGACGTCGAACAGGAACGGAGCAAACGGCGTAGTGAACGTCGACCGCCCACCTACGGCCATCGCGCCGAAGGTATCACCGTGGTAGGCGTCCTCAAAAGCGATGACTTTGCGGCGGGGCTGCCCGAGATTATGCCAGTACTGGAAAGCCATTTTCAGGGCCACTTCCACGGCCGTCGACCCATTGTCGGAGTAAAAAACCCGGCGTTGGTTGTCGGGCAGAATGGGCAGTAGTCGCTCCGCCAACTGAACTGCGGGCTCGTGGGTGAAACCGGCAAAGATGACGTGTTCGAGGGTGTGTAGCTGGTCGCTGATACGACTGGCGATGTGGGGGTGGGCATGACCGTGCAGGTTTACCCACCACGACGAAATCATATCAAGAATGGCGCGGCCATCAGCGGTATGCAACACCGAGCCTTCGCCCCGCACAATGGGCACCGGCAACGGCGCCGTCTGCATTTGGGTAAATGGATGCCAAATGACGGCCTTGTCTCGTTGAGGAAGTTGACTCATAGTAATACCGAAGCTGGAGCTTCGGCCGCGAAATTAGCGCACATTGGTCAGGTACGTGCTAAATAACCCTGTCCAATCTGCCTATGCGCCAATTAGCCAGCTCGAAACTGGAGCTGTGTAAAAATGATCAACTACCGGAGCTGGCGCTTCAGCATTATCAAAAAAAAAGGCCGTTGACCCAGAGTGGTCAACGGCCTTGGATACAAAAATCAGGTCTTACTATTACTTCCGGTCGCCGATGGCTACGAATTCGCGGAGGGTAGCGCCCGTGTAAATCTGACGCGGCCGACCGATGGGCTCTTTCTGCTCGCGCATCTCTTTCCACTGGGCAATCCAGCCCGGCAGGCGACCGATAGCAAACAACACGGTAAACATGTTCGTCGGGATGCCGAGGGCGCGGTAGATGATGCCCGAGTAGAAGTCGACGTTGGGGTAGAGTTTACGCTGAACGAAGTACGGGTCGTTCAGCGCGGCTTCTTCGAGCCCTTTGGCAATTTCCAGAACCGGGTCGTTCACGCCGAGCTTGTTGAGCACGTCGTCGGCGGCTTTTTTGATGATCTTGGCGCGCGGGTCGAAGTTTTTGTACACACGGTGACCAAACCCGAACAGTCGGAAGCCCGTCGTTTTCGCGTTTTTCGCCATGTCGATGTACTTCGCCACGTCGCCGCCACCCGCTTTGATCTCTTCCAGCATCTCGATCACCTCCTGGTTGGCGCCACCATGCAGCGGTCCCCACAGGGCATTGATGCCCGCTGCGATCGACGAATAAATGTTGGCCTGCGACGAACCCACGAGCCGAACCGTGCTGGTCGAGCAGTTCTGTTCGTGGTCGGCGTGCAGAATCAGCAGCACGTTCAGCGCTTCAGCGACGACGGGGTCAACTTTGTAGTCTTCCACCGGCAGCGCAAACATCATATTCAGGAAATTCGGAATATAATCGAGCTCATTTTTGGGGTAATTGGTCGGGTGTCCCAGTGAGCGTTTGTACGACCAGGTAGCGATCGTGGGCAACTTGGCCATCAGCCGCGTAATGTGCAGGTCGGTATTGTTGCTGCCATCATACGAATCGGGGTAGAAAGCGGCCATCGCGTTGACCAGCGACCCGAGCACACACATGGGGTGAGCACTCACCGGGAAGCCGTCAAAAATCTTCCGCATGTCTTCGTTGACCAGCGTGTGCCGACGAATCGCCGTGGCAAACGAGTCGTACTGCTCCTGTGTGGGCAGCTCGCCGTAGATCAGCAAATACGATACTTCCAGGAACGACGCCTTCGCCGCCAGCTCTTCAATTGAGTAGCCCCGGTACCGCAAAATTCCCTCTTCTCCATCCAGAAACGTAATGGCACTTTGGGTGGCTCCCGTGTTTTTGTAACCCCGGTCGAGCGTAACGTACCCCGTCTGATCGCGGAGAACGGAAATATCTACAGCCTTTTCATGTTCAGAGCCTTCCAAGGTGGGAAAGCTGTACGACTTGCCATCTACGATGAATTCAGCATTACTTGCCATACGTGCGTGGGAGAGCGTTAACGGTTTGTATGCCCGTTTATAGAGCAGCGGGCGAAATTAGTACCAAAACAATTTGTAATCCCCGCACGATCGCCGAAAAGTTCAAGCAGACGGGGGTTTGTTCCTACAACCCTAAACCGGGAAGGGGAGTTTAAGCGGGACGCGTAATTCGCCCACCTACCCAATAAGTAGCAGCTTTGGAGCCTATACTACTCAGTCTTTCTGTTTAGATTTCCGTTAAAATCCTGCACGATGTCTGCTCCACGCGTTAAAATCTGTTGCATCAGTACCCCCGCCGAAGCCCAATTGGCTATTCGCTACGGCGCTGCCGCCCTGGGTTTGGTTGGCCCCATGCCCAGCGGACCCGGCGTCATCACTGACGATGAAATTGCGGTCATTGCCAAAGCGGTGCCGCCGCCGATCGCTACCTTTTTGCTGACAAGCGAGACCGCCGCTGCCCGGATCATCGCCCATCAGCGGCGAGTCAATACCAATACCGTACAACTGGTGGATGCCCTCACCGACGGGGCCTATGCCGATATCCGCGCGGCGCTGCCCGGTATCCGGCTTGTGCAGGTCATCCACGTGATCGACGAACGGTCACGCGACGAGGCCCTGCAAATTGCGCCGCACGTGGATGCGTTGCTGCTTGATAGCGGCAATCCCAATCTGGCCGTGAAAGAACTGGGCGGAACGGGGCGCGTACACAATTGGGCCATCAGCCGCCAGATTCGGGAGCAATCACCCGTGCCGATTTTTCTGGCTGGTGGCCTTCGCCCCGATAACGTCCGCCAGGCGATCGATGCCGTCGAACCTTTCGGTCTCGATCTATGCAGCGGGGTACGTACCCAGGGCCAGCTGGACGAAGCCAAACTGGCGGCGTTCATGAAGAATGTATACTGAATGATGTACAATGAACAACGGGTCGAGTAACAAACTGCTGACGCAGCGCCAACGCCATTGTTCATCATTCATTGTACATTACAAAATGGCCTCCCGCACCCGGATGAGCTTTTCGAGAAGGGCCTCCAATTGATCCAGGGGGAGCATATTGGCCCCGTCGGATTTGGCGCACGCGGGATCGGGGTGCGTTTCGATGAAGAGGCCGTCGGCACCAACGGCAATGGCGGCTTTGGCAATCGTGGCGATGAGGGCCGGTTTGCCGCCCGTAACGCCCGACGCCTGATTGGGTTGTTGCAGCGAGTGGGTGCAGTCCATCACTACGGGTACGCCGTGGGCCTGCATGGCGGGCAGGTTGCGGTAGTCGACCACCAGATCGCCATAACCAAACGAGTTGCCCCGGTCGGTCAGGAAGACGGTAGCGTCGGGGTTCGCCGCTTTCACTTTTTCGACCGCAAACCCCATGCTTTCGCCCGACAGAAACTGCCCTTTTTTAACGTTGACGGCCTTGCCGGTCTGGGCCGCCGCTTCGATCAATTCGGTTTGCCGACACAGAAACGCCGGGATCTGCAACACGTCGACATACTCCGCTGCCATCGCCGCTTCGGGCGACTCGTGGATGTCGGTTACCGTGGGGATGTCGAAGGTGCGCCCTACTTCGGCCAGAATCGACAGCGCCAGTTCATCGCCGATGCCGGTAAACGAGTTGAGTTTGGTGCGGTTGGCTTTGCGGTACGATCCTTTGAAGATATACGGAATCTGGAGGCGGTTGGTGATGGTTACGATGCGCTCGGCAATTTGCAGCGCCATGTCGCGGCCTTCAATGGCACAGGGGCCCGCCATCAGGAAAAAACGGTCGGGCCTCGTCAGGCTGGAGTCGGTATGTTTGAGTTTGGGTAGCTGCATGGTAACGATGGATTGACCTATGCGGCAAAGGTACGGGTTCTGAGTGCGCTCCTGGTTTTCGGTTTACACTATTAACTGAGTAGAGTGCAGACCGTCTGTGAGCGGTTAGAGTGGACAGATAGGCGATAATAGACTTATTATTAGTGAGTTATCGGCTAATAAATGAATGTAATAAACGACCCGCTGGGTTAAAAATTGTTTGGCAATCCGTTGGCAAAGTGTTTTCTTTGCACAGTTTTTTACCAAAACAAAGACTACCAAAATGTCTCAGACTGCTGACAAAGTAAAGCAAATCATCGTTGACAAATTAGGCGTTGACCCTTCGGAAGTTACGCCCGAAGCGAGCTTTACCAACGACCTTGGTGCCGATTCGCTCGACACGGTCGAACTGATTATGGAATTTGAAAAGGAATTTAACGTACAAATCCCCGACGATCAGGCCGAAACGATCACTACGGTTGGTCAGGCGATTAAATACCTCGAAAGCAACGCGTCTAACTAAGCACGGGTTACTCGTAGCTGGCAGGCGCACCTCCCGCCGGATTGCCCAACGGAGCTTTCGTCTGCCAGCTTACTCTCGTTTATGGCGCGTCGCGATGACTGTTCGCCCTTCTATTCTTAGCCGTTACCGGCACTCGCTCGACAGCCTGCTTTATTCTGAACACCCCTGACGCTTCTTTTGTGCAGCTCGCGTTGCCCCGTTTCTTTAAGCAGCCTTTTTTCGCCTGGTTTAGCCCTTCGCCCAGCAGACTGCAACGACGTCAGCTCCGGCAGGCGATCGCGCACATAATCGGCGATCAACCATCGAACCTGGACGTTTACCAGTTGGCCGTGCGGCATACGTCGGCGGCAAAGGAAACGAAAATCAAAGGTTTTCGAGAGTCTAACGAACGGCTCGAATACCTTGGCGATGCGGTATTGGGCATGGTCATTGCCGAGTATCTCTTTAAAAAATACCCCTTCAAAGATGAAGGGTTTCTCACCGAAATCCGGTCGCGGATTGTAAACCGCGAAAGCCTGAACGGCATATCCCGCAAAATTGGCCTCGATCACCTGATCGAATACGATGGACAGCGCGGTCGACTCATGCCGGCCCGAACCTCCATGTATGGTGATGCGCTGGAGGCGCTCGTTGGAGCTGTTTATCTCGATAAAGGCTTCAATTTCACCCGCCGGTTTATCCTGAAGAATCTGCTATCGCATTACGATCTGGATTCGATCATCAGCAACAATACTAATTTCAAAAGCCGCCTTATCGAATGGGCGCAGCGCGAAGGCAAAGAACTCCGCTTTGAAATTATTTCCGAAAACGGGTCCAGCCAGTACCGCGAGTTTATCGCACAACTGCTGGTCAATGATGAGCCCTTCGCAACGGGCAGCGGCTACAGCAAGAAAAAAGCCGAGCAGTCGGCCGCCGAAAAGGCGTTTGAAAAGCTGGAATTGCAGTAGCTATACAATCGCTAGACGATTTGAAAGAAGGTACTTTGCCCAGCATCAGGCGGGGTAAAACTACGTGTGTATACAGGTACGTTTCCCGTGGCTGGGTACGTGGCTCTTGCCAATAAAAAAGCCGCTCCAGCAAATG
>NC_020054.1:2043697-2140432 GCF_000331105.1 Fibrella aestuarina BUZ 2
CGAATGCTGGCGAGGGTGCAGGGCAGTGAGGGGCAGGGTGCTAAGGTCCTGCTCCGAGAGGGGAACAACCCAGACCATCCGCTAAGGTCCCCAAGTGTGTGCTAAGTTGAACAAAGGTGGTCCGGCTGCCGAGACAGCCAGGAGGTTAGCTTGGAAGCAGCTATTCCTTTAAAGAGTGCGTAACAGCTCACTGGTCGAGCGGGGCGGGCATCGATAATAAACGGGCATCAAGCACATCACCGAAGCGGTGGATCGATACTACACACGTGTAGTGTCTGATGGTAGGAGAGCATACGACAACCGGCGAAGTTGGGGCGTGAGCCCTGGTGGAGGGTGTCGTAGAGCAAATGTAGGCATAAGTAACGAGAAGACAGGTGGGAACCCTGTCCGCCGAAAGACCAAGGGTTTCCGGGCGACGGCAGTCAACCCGGAGTTAGTCGGGACCTAATGGCTTAGCGACAGCGAAGGTCAGATGGACAACTGGTTAATAGTCCAGTACTACCCGCTGATGCCAATCACTGACAAATTGATGGAGTCCACACGTCCTGCGGGAATAGGGCGTCACAGCGGCGGCTTCGGCCAAAGCGAGGGGGCGAAGTTGGTTTCAAGAAAAGGTGGTGAAGCGTCAGTCAGTGGGTACCCGTACCGCAAACCGACACAGGTGGTTGGGGTGAATAACCTAAGGCGCACGAGAGAATCATGGCCAAGGAACTCGGCAAGATAACCCTGTAACTTCGGGAGAAGGGGGGCCTACCCTCGCAAGAGGGAGGTTGCAGAGCAAAGGCCCAGGCGACTGTTTACCAAAAACACAGGACTCTGCCAAATCGAGAGATGACGCATAGGGTCTGACACCTGCCCGGTGCTGGAAGGTTAAGGGGGGATGTTAGGGGCAACCCGACGCATTGAACTGAAGCCCCAGTAAACGGCGGCCGTAACTATAACGGTCCTAAGGTAGCGAAATTCCTTGTCGGGTAAGTTCCGACCTGCACGAATGGTGTAACGATCTGGGCACTGTCTCAGCCATGAGCTCGGTGAAATTGTAGTAGCGGTGAAGATGCCGCTTACCCGCCACGGGACGGAAAGACCCCGTGCACCTTTACTATAGCTTAACATGGATCGCTGGTCTGGCATGTGTAGGATAGGCGGGAGGCGTTGAATCGGTGTCGCCAGGCATCGTGGAGCCACCCTTGAAATACCGCCCTTTTCAGACTGGCGGTCTAACCCCTAATCGGGGGACAGTGTTTGGTGGGTAGTTTGACTGGGGTGGTCGCCTCCGAAAGGGTAACGGAGGCTTCCCAAGGTTTGCTCAGGCCGGACGGTAATCGGTCGGGGAGTGCAATAGCAGAAGCAAGCTTGACAGTGAGGCAAACAGGCCGATCTGGTGCGAAAGCAGGGTATAGTGATCCGGTGGTACTGCATGGGTGGGCCATCGCTCAAAGGATAAAAGGTACGCCGGGGATAACAGGCTGATCTCCCCCAAGAGCTCACATCGACGGGGAGGTTTGGCACCTCGATGTCGGCTCGTCACATCCTGGGGCTGGAGAAGGTTCCAAGGGTTCGGCTGTTCGCCGATTAAAGTGGCACGCGAGCTGGGTTCAGAACGTCGTGAGACAGTTCGGTCCCTATCTGTGGTGGGCGTGGGATGATTGCGGGGATCTGACCTTAGTACGAGAGGACCGGGTTGGACGCACCGCTGGCGGATCGGTTGTCGTGCCCGCGGCACGGCCGAGTAGCTACGTGCGGAACGGATAAGCGCTGAAGGCATCTAAGTGCGAAACCGACCTCAAGATGAGTCATCTGTTAATAAAGGCTGTGAGAGACGATCACGTGGATAGGCGGCAGGTGGAGGTGTGGAGACACATGGAGCCGAGCCGTACTAATGAGCCTGAAAGGTTAGTCCTGAACAATAAAGGTGCTAGCTGCTTGCTACGTGCTGAACGAAACGTGTTGTAAATATTCTCTTCTCGATTGGGAACGAACGAAATGATACTGATCAAACTGGCTTAGGCTGGTTTGAATCGAAAGAGTAAGGAGGTTGGTAACGACGGGCGGGTGAACACCTTTTCCCATTCCGAACAGAGCCGTTAAGCCCCGCACTGCCGATGGTACTGGAGTCGAATCCGGGAGAGTAGGCGGTCGCCACCTCTGAAACAGCGAGAGCCGTGTTCCACAAGAACACGGCTTTTTGCATTTATATCCTGTTACTGTTATCTGCAATCCATTGCATGCCGTTTTTGTGTACCTTCGATTGCTAGGTAGTTAATTCAACAAACAGGATGGCAGTTTTCAAACTAACTATTAATGGACGTACCCATCAGGCTGATGTAGAGGCTGATACGCCGCTACTTTGGGTACTGCGCGATCACCTTGGGCTTGTCGGGACAAAGTACGGTTGTGGCATTGCCCAGTGCGGAGCCTGTACGGTACACGTCAACGGGGAAGCGACGCGTTCTTGCGTGTTGCCAGTTTCGGCTATCGGTGCCGGGAAAGTAGTCACCATCGAAGGGTTATCGGCGAAAGGAGATCATCCGGTGCAACAAGCTTGGAACGAGGTGGACGTACCCCAGTGTGGGTATTGTCAGGCTGGGCAGATTATGACCGCCGCTGCATTTCTCAAGCGCAATCCTAAACCAGCCGCTGCCGACATCGATTCAGCTATGAGCGGAAATATTTGCCGCTGTGGTACCTACCACCGGATTCGGGAAGCCGTGCAGTTGGCCAGTACAAAACTGAAAAAATAGCCATGCAGACACAGACTAACGAAAGCCGCCGGAACTTCATGAAGATGGCCGCTATGGCCGGCGGCGGATTTGTCTTGGGCTTCAACTGGCTCGAGTCGGAAGCTGCCGCGGTCAGCATGGCGGTGCCAGCGCAGGCACTCACGTTTAACAGTTATTTATCGATAAGCCCACAGGGTATCATCACGATTCTGTCGCCTAATCCGGAGGTTGGCCAGGGTATCAAAACCGCCTTCCCGATTATCGTAGCCGAAGAGCTCGATGCCGATTGGACGAAAGTGGTAGTTGAGCAGGCTCCCCTTGATACGAAAAAGTTCGAGCGACAGGTGGCGGGCGGTAGCGGTTCCATTCCTCACTCCTGGAAACGCCTGCGGGTAGCGGGGGCGACGGCGCGTCAAATGCTCGTTGAGGCGGCGGCTAAGCGCTGGAACGTACCTGCAACCACCTGCACGACGGATAAGGGCTTTGTACTGCATCAGGCCAGCAATCGGAAAGTAAGCTACGGCGAATTGGCTGCCGAAGCAGCCCAGATTCCGGTCCCGACGGATGTTAAGCTGAAAGATAGTAAAGACTTCAAATTGATTGGGAGTACGGTTAAGAATGTTGATAACCCGCCTATCCTGACCGGAAAGCCGCTGTTTGGGCTCGATTTCTACCGGGAGGGCATGCTGTTTGGCATGCTTCAGCGGCCTGCTTTTGGCTATAAAGCTAAGGCTATTACCAATGCGGCTACCGTGAAAAAAATGCCGGGTATCCTAGACGTGATGCTCGTCAATAATGGGGTGGCCGTGGTTGGGAAATCAACCTGGCAGGTGCAGAAAGCCAAAAGCGCGTTGCAGGTGGAATGGGAGAAAACGGACACGCTCGAAAACAGCGCCGACCACAACCGGATATTGAGCGAGCTACTCGATAGCTCATCGGCGATGGTACGTCGGCAGGATGGCGATGTGAAAACGGCTTTCGCCAACGCCGCCAAGGTGGTTAAGGCGGAGTATCAGTGTCCATTTCTGCCGCACAGCCCGATGGAGCCAATGAACTTCTTTGCGCACGTGCGTTCGGGAGCCAATGGCGTTGAGAGTGCGGAACTGGTAGGCCCGACCCAAACGCCCGAACTCGCCCGCAACGAAACAGCCAAGCTGCTCGGCATCGCCCCGGATAAAGTCACGGTAGAACTTACCCGTATGGGTGGGGGATTTGGCCGCCGTTTGAAGGCCGATTATGTGGTTGAAGCCGTGCAGGTGTCGAAACTGATGAATGCGCCGGTGAAGCTGATCTGGACGCGCGAGGACGACATGACGGGTGGTAGCTATCGCCCCGCCGTTCGGTATCGGTTCGAAGCGGCGCTGGATGCGCAAAATAACCTGATTGGCTATAAACTACGGGGCGTCGGTATCAACGCCGGCAACCCGACGCGGGAAGACAATTTCCCCGCTGGTTCGGTAGAAAACCTGCTGATCGACAGCGTTGAGCACAAATCTCCCATTACGACTGGCGCGTGGCGGGCACCCATTACCAACTTCCTGGCGTTTGCCGAGCAGTCGTTTCTGGATGAGGTCGCGCAGGCGGCGGGTAAAGATCCCGTGCAGTTCAGGCTGGAATTGCTCGACCGCGCGAAGCAGAAGCCGACCGGCGCCATCAAATACGACATCGACCGGATGCGTGGCGTAATTGAACTGGCGGCTGAAAAGGCAGGCTGGGGCAAAAAGAAAGACGTGGCGCAGGGCTTCAGCGTGTATTTCTCGCACCGCTCCTACGTGGCGCAGGTGGGCGAGGTGGTCGTTCAAAAAGGAAAACCCGTGCTGCAAAAGGTCTATGCGGCGGCTGATTGCGGCGTGGTTATCAACCAGAGCGGCGCCCGGCAACAGGTAACCGGTTGTATCGTCGATGGTATCGGCCACGCCATGTATGGGCAGTTGACCTTTAAAGATGGTGCCACTGAGCAAAAGAATTTCGGCGAGTACCGGCTCATTCGGATGAACGAGATCCCGAACGTTGAAGTGCATTTCGTGAAAAACGACATCGAACCAACGGGCCTGGGTGAACCAGCTTTACCACCGGCAGGCGCTGCAATTGCGAACGCTATCTTTAAAGCGACGGGTAAGCGGCTGCGTAATCAGCCCTTTGTCGAAGAGGATGCCCTCAAGCGGGTTTCGTAATGGCTCCATTGCCTTTGAAACTATAGAAAAAGCCCACTCAGGTACGTTGAGTGGGCTTTTTTATGAACAGTCGGTTCTAGCGTTTAGAGGCCTAGCACGCGTTTGTTGAAGGCCTCGTCGGCACCTGTACCGGCAAAGTCATCGAAGGCCCGCTCCGTAACGCGGATCATGTGGTTCTCGATGAAGGGCGCGCCTTCCGCGGCTCCCTGCTCGGGGTGTTTGATCGCGCATTCCCACTCCAGTACGGCCCAGCCGTCGTAATCGTATTGAGCCAGTTTGCTGAAGATGCTGCCAAAGTCGACCTGCCCATCGCCCAGCGAACGGAACCGGCCCGCGCGTTCTACCCAGCCCTGGAAACCACCATATACACCCTGCCGGCCCGTTGGGTTGAACTCGGCATCTTTCACGTGGAAGGCATAAATCCGCTCGTGGTAGATATCGATGAAATCCAGGTAATTGAGGCACTGCAACACAAAGTGGCTGGGATCGTAGTTGATGCCCGCCCGCTTGTGGTTGCCAACCGCCTCAAGGAATAGCTCAAACGTGACGCCATCGTGCACATCTTCGCCGGGGTGCAACTCATAACCGACGTTAACACCGGCCTCTTCATAAGCGTCCAGAATTGGCTTCCAGCGTTTGCCCAGTTCGGCAAAACCCGTTTCGACCAGTCCGGCCGGGCGTTGGGGCCAGGGATACATAAACGGCCACAGCAAGGCACCCGAGAACGTTACGTGCGACGTAAGGCCGAGGTTCTGACTGGCTTTGGCCGCCAGCATCAGCTGATCGACTGCCCAGGCTTGCTGTTCCGTTGGTTTGCCCGCCAGTTCGGCCGGGCCAAAGCCATCGAACATAGGCGCGTAGGCTGGGTGAACAGCCACCAACTGCCCTTGCAGGTGCGTTGATAGCTCCGTGATTTCAACGCCAATGTCGGCGAGTTTACCTTTTAGCTCATCGCAGTAGGTTTTGCTGTCGGCAGCCTGTTTAAGGTCGATAACGCGCGGGTCCCAGGTGGGGAGCTGAATGCCCTTGTAGCCTAAGTCAGCCATGTACCGGGCAATCGAATCCAGGTTGTTGAAGGGTTCGGCATCGCCCATGAATTGAGCCAGAAAAATGCCAGGGCCTTTGAGTGATTTCATTCTTATAAAGAGCGAAAGAATGAAAGAGTGAAAGAGTGAAAGGGCTTCGTATACATGTAAACATGAAGTTTACCAGCTAAACAGCCACTCTTTCACGCTTCCGCTCTTTCATTCATTAAGTTCAGTCGCTCGCTGTTTTTCGGGATTTAGATAAAATTTTCAACAGTTGGTATCCCTCATCAATCAAATCAGACAGTCTGGACTGGGAAACAAGCTGCGTATTGATGAGGGTTTCCAGCCAGAAAAGACACTCGTCTAGTTCTTCAATAACTAAACTAAGTTTAGCAAAATATTCTTTTCCACTTCGGCCTCGTCGGACAGCCCGAAAATTGGCTGCTGCTGAAGAAGACGCACGAATGAGTTGCCGACTAAAATGTTGAGCTTCAAAGCTTTCAGGTAACGACCGACAGACGTTCAAGCAACGAAGCATAAGGTTATTCAGCCGACGAGTGATATCATCCAAAAATTGGCTCTTTGAATAGCTGGCGTAATCTGCTGGTGCTTCACCAACGTGATCATCACCAGGCAAATCGTCGTTGATAGCATCCATAATTGAGAACCACTCTTTCACTCATTCGCTCTCTCACTCTTTGGCTTCTACACCTCAACCCAGCTCTGCGCCTTGTTGCTTTCCAGGATCCGCTCGCAGATGAGCAGTTCGCGGTAACCGTCGGCGAAGGTTGGGTACGTTGGGTTTTCGGGTTGTTTCCCGGCCTCAATGGCGGCGTATACCTCCTTGAAAAGCTGCTTTGACGTATCGGGGAAACCTTCGTTATGTCCACCGGGGAAACCAATCACCGAACGTACCTCGGCGTGCACCAGCGAGGGGTCGTCGGTAACGGTTTGGTTGTAGCCATCGCGATTACCCACCCAAAGCTGATTCGGCGCCTCAGAGTTGAAGGCAAGAGTTTTCTTCGAGCCCGAAATCTCAATCTTGAGTTGGTTTTTGCGTCCAGCCGATACCTGCGACACAGTGATGACGCCCCGGTTGCCGTTGTCGAACCGCAACAATACGTTGGCATGGTCTTCGGTATTGATGGGTACGTCGGCGTAATCGTCGGGTTGCAGCATCTTGCCCGAGTAGGTTTCAACGGGCTTCAGTGGCTTTTTGCGCGTCTTGTGGATGGTGTTGAAATCGGCCAGCACGGCGGTCGTTTTCAGACCCGTCACGTGCTCCAGAATATCCATCAGGTGCGAACCAATGTCGGCAATGGCCCGCGAATCGCCCGATTTGTCGGGTTCGAGGCGCCAGTTGTAGTCGGTTTCGTAGAAGAGCCAGTCTTGCAGGTAGGACCCAATAATGCTGTAGACGTCGCCCAGTTCGCCTTTCTCGCGCATCACTTTCATCTGCCGCACTAGTGGGTAGTAGCGCAGGTTGAAATGCACGGC
Source organism: Fibrella aestuarina BUZ 2 (assembly GCF_000331105.1). Classification (NCBI taxonomy): domain Bacteria; kingdom Pseudomonadati; phylum Bacteroidota; class Cytophagia; order Cytophagales; family Spirosomataceae; genus Fibrella; species Fibrella aestuarina. The sequence goes on from NC_020054.1 coordinate 2,051,117, forward strand.
GTTGACGAGCCCCGTTTGTTCAGCCAGTTGAACCAGCTCTTCGGCTTCGGCCAGGTCTTTCGCCAGCGGCTTCTCGCAGATGACGTGCTTGCCCGCCAGCAGCGCTGCCTTTGATTGGCTGTAATGCAGGAAATTAGGGGTACAGATGTGAATGGCCTGAATGTCGTCCTGCTTCAGCAAGTCGTCGAACGTATAGGCGCGGGGGATACCTAACTGAGCAGCTTTGGTTTCGGCCAGTTCCTGCGAGACTTCGCAGAGGGCAACAACCTCAACATTGGGCAGGCGACGGAGGGCTTCGATGTGAGCAGGACCGATGAATCCGGTGCCGACGACGCCCACTTGGATTTTTGACATGAGAGAGAAAATTGGTTAATCGTGCTAATTGCTGACGTCCAGAAGACGCAAAATTTGCCGCGGCGGCGTTGAGTCCGAACGGGACTGGTCGCTACGAAATGAACTTCGTCCACTTCTGATCCGATTTGTCGGACGATACCACGGTGTCGATAAAGGCCATGCCGCGAACGCCGTCGGCTACGCCGGGGAAGTCGAGGCGGATAGGGTCGGGCTCGGTGCCGTTGAGGCGCGCGCGGAGCGTGTGGGCAAAGTTGGTATAGATGTTGGCAAAAGCCTCCAGGAACGCTTCCGGGTGGCCGGCCGGCAGGCGGGTGTTGGCCTGTGCCTCGGGCGACAACGTACCCACGTTGGTTCGGATAAGGCGGGCGCCATTTTCGTTGGTCTTGTAGATGAGCGTATTCGGCTCCATCTGATGCCACTCCAGGCCGCCAAACTCTCCATATACCTTAATCTTGAGCGGGTTTTCTTCGCCGTTGGCAATCTGGCTGTTGGTGAGCATGCCTTTGGCCCCGTTGTCGAATCGCAACAGCATATTGGCGTCGTCGTCAAGCAGGCGGCCCTCCACGAAAATGGTGAGGTCGGCGCAGAGCTCGGTGATTTTCAGGCCGGTGATGTACTCGACGAGGTTTTCGGCGTGGGTGCCGATATCGCCAACGCCACCCACCGCGCCCGACTTGGCAGGGTCGGTGCGCCAGCTAGCCTGCTTCTGCCCCGTCGCTTCGACGAGTTGCGCCAGCCAGCCCTGCGGGTATTCGACCAGTACCTTCCGAATCTGCCCCAGCTTACCGGCTTTGATCATGGCCCGGGCTTCCTTCACCATTGGGTAGCCGGTGTAGTTGTGGGTCAGGCAGAAGATCAGGCCGGTTTTCTCCACTAGCTGAGCCAGTTCCTTGGCCTCGGCCAGGTTGAGCGTCATGGGTTTATCGCACACCACGTGAAAGCCATTTTCGAGGGCCATTTTCGCGGGGGCAAAGTGCATGTAGTTAGGCGTCACGATGGTCACAAAGTCCATTCGCTCACCCTCGGGCAGCTCTTTTTCCTGCCGGATCATGTCTTCGAAGGTATCATAGACACGGTTGGGAGGCAGGTACAGGGCGTGACCGGTTTGCCGCGATTTTTCGGGGTTCGAGCTAAACGCTCCACACACGAGTTCGATCTCATTATCGAGAGCGGCTGCCCGGCGGTGAACGGCACCAATAAAAGCGTCGAGGCTACCACCGACCATCCCCATGCGGAGCTTACGGTGTGTGGTTGAAGGAAAATGAGAAGGCCGGTTTTCCGATGTAATTGTCATAAGCGCAACGGCAGTAATGCTTGTTCTACGCAAAGTAATGGGCTACCTCCCGGAAGACGCAACCACTTCCTAACGAAATAAGAAAACTGGGCCGATTTACTTTTATTTCGCTCATTTTGGATTGCGCAAAGAAGCAAATTGGGTAACATTGGGATTCAAATGGCTTTGGACTCTGAACATCGGAAGCCAGACAACCTCTGAATCTCGGCCCATCCGATACGTTATAGCCAACAACTAACGTCTCTTATCTAATCAACTCCTTCTGTTACACATGGACCTAACCGTTAACCGCTCCCGACTTTTCAACGCGAGCTGCTTTGCTATCATCACTACGGCCATGGCGTTCGCCATCCGGGCGGGCGTTCTGACTCAACTAGGGGCGGAGTTCAACCTGACCGCCAAAGAACTGGGCTACGTGAACCAGATGGCGTTCCTGGGCTTTCCCATCGCGATGATTTTTGGGGGGCCGCTCTACAACGTCATTGGTCCGAAGCGCATTGCCTGGGTGGCGTTTGCTACGCACGTACTGGGACTGGTGCTGACCATCACGGCGTCGGGTTTCTGGAGCCTGCTGATCTCGACATTCTTCGTGGGTTTTGGTAATGGTACGGTAGAAGCCGCCTGTAATCCGCTGGTGACAGACATGTATAGTGGTAATCAGACGACCAAGATGCTCAACCGGCTCCACATGTGGTTTCCTGGCGGCATCGTAATTGGTAGCCTGCTCTCGAAGTTTATGACACAGGCCGGGCTCGGCTGGCAGTTGCAGATCGGAGCTATCTTGATTCCGGCTGTGATTTATGCCGGTCTTTTCTTGGGACAGCAGTTCCCGGCCAGCAAAGTAGAAGGGGCATCATCGACGGGAGAAAATCTCAGATCGATGGCGTCGCCATTGTACCTGTTCATGCTGGTTTGTATGGCCCTGACGGCTGTTTCGGAGTTCGGTCCTGAGCAGTGGATTGATCCCATCATGAAAAACGCCGGTGCCGACCCGATGATTATCCTGGCGCTGGTGACGGGATTGATGGCTGTAGGTCGGTTCTTCGCTGGTCCGATCGTGCACCGCCTGAACCCAACCGGTGTCCTGTGGGGTTCATCGATCATGGCGGCGCTTGGCGTATACCTAATGGGTAATGCCACGGGCGGGATGGTGTATCTGTCGGCCATTGTCTTTGCCATCGGGGTTTGTTATTTCTGGCCCACGATGCTCGGTTTTGTGGCCGAATACATCCCGAAAGCGGGCGCCTTCGGTCTGTCGATCATGGGCGGTATGGGCATGTTTGCTACTTCGATCTTCCAGCCCATTATCGGCGGCTGGCTCGATGAGGAAGCCAGCAAGCGGGGCCTGACCGCCGAAACGGCTGATTTGGCCACCGGCCAGGCTACACTAGGCCACATGGTCATTTTTCCGCTGGTCCTGATTGTGGCGTTTGGTATTCTGTGGTTTGTGATGCGCAATCGCAAACCGGCCCACGCTGACGAAACCCTGATTGCCGAGCAGCCTCAACTGTAAGCAGCTAAACGTCAATCCATAAAAAGAGGGCCGAGTCAACACTCGGCCCTCTTTTTATGGGCTGGTAGCATCGGGTACGTTGCTGATCAGTCGACAACCGAAACACCTTTCCAGAAGGCTATGCGGCCTTTGATCTGGCTGGCGGCTGGTTTCGGGTCCGGGTAGTACCAGGCGGCGTCGGGGTTCGACCGACCATCGACGTTGAGTGAGTAATACGAAGCTACACCTTTCCACGGGCAGGTGGTGTGGGTGGGGCTGTTGGTCAGGTAGTCTGCTTTCACCGATTCGACAGGGAAATAGTGGTTGTTCTCAACGACCACCGTATCGTTACTTTCGGCAATCGTCTGCCCATTCCAGATGGCTTTCATACTTGTCTTGTTTTAGGACTCCGCTTTTACTGAATAACACGGTCAGCACGTAACTGTTTGAGAAACAGAAGCTACACGGTCAGGCCAGCTGGCGCATCGATAAAAAGAGGCAGGTGCCAACGGTTCATCGGCTTTTTGCTACGGCTCCCCCTCGTTTACAGCCGCTTAGGCTATCCTTTACTGTGCGCCACCGACGATCCGCTGCAACTTTGGCCTGTCAAACCGACAACGAGACGATCAGCTAAACACCCTGTTTGCGTCGATAGCTCGAATCAGTAAACAAACAACCCAATGAATTCACTACTTGTAACGCTGCTGTCTCCCATTCAGGCCCTAAGCGTCTCCCTGTTGGCAGCTGCGATCATCGTCACATCTATCGGCGACTAAACCACCTGCTGGAAAGTCGCCGCTGCCCGAAAGCCCACCTCGGTATGAGGTGGGCTTTTTTAGTGCCCTTCTGCTGCGTAACCACCAGCGTAAACCCTCGCCAGCATCTGCTGGCTAAGTTCCTGATAACAGGCTAGCCAGGCATCGCGTACGTCGGCGTTCCATTGTTTACCCAATCCTTGTTCCAGCGTCCAGAGCAATACCTCACCCACGGCCGCATAATGGGCTGGCTGCACCCCGTAAGCTTCGTGCCAACGGGTCATGTCGGCAATCTCAACGGCTACTTCGCCCGGGCGGTCGAGGCGGGCCACGATGATGTTAAGCATGTCGGCAAATTGCCCGTATTGCACATCCAGCGGCCCTTTAAACAAGGCACGTACCTGAGGGTATTGTAGCGCCAGACGGCTGTAGAACACGTCGCCAATAAGCGCCGGGTCGATAGACCACAGTAGTCGTCCTGTCTGTTTCACCAGGTCGATTTGTTGGCTTGTCATCAGTTGAGTACGTTAACGAACGACCAACTACGTCCCCTTGTCGCTACTAGCAAAAAAAAGCTACTTCAGCCGCTATCTACGATTGTTGAACCGTCATATTCAATTAGTTAACCGTGGCCGACCGTTGCTTTAAACTAGCGATAACGGCTGATTGGCTCAGCTAGACCATTCGGTCAATAAGGCAAGCGATCTGAGTAAAAATCGTTGCATTTACTGGTTGATTTTACGGAATTTAGGCGCTCAGGGATCAGGCCGTTAGCTGTCATGAATGCGCTCATTATCGAAGACGAAAAACTGGTTGCCCACGAGTTGGCGGCCAGCATTGCCGAGGTCGATCCTGGCATCACCATTATCGGTACGGTTGGCAGTCTGAAGACGGCGCTCAACTGGTTTGCCGAGCATGCCGAACCCGATCTGATCTTCGCCGATATTCAGCTTTCCGATGGGGTCAGCTTCCGGATCTTCGATCAGTTTGCCCTGTCATGTCCGGTTATTTTTACCACCGCCTACAACGAATACGCTATTCAGGCCTTCAAAGTCAACGGCATCGATTACCTGCTGAAGCCTGTGGATTGGACCGAATTGCAACGGGCGATTGCGCGGGCAAAAACGGTGATGAAGAGTCGATCGGTCAGTACGTTCGATGTCAAGAAACTGATCGAATCCCTGAACGGCCCTACCGGGACGCGCTCGACATACAAGGTGCATTTTCTGGGCAATGCCCGAAATAGTTGGGTGCCCGTAAACGTAGCTCAGATTGCCTACTTCACCCGCGATCAGCTCAATTTCATGGTGACGAATGCGGGGGAACGCTTTATCGTGGATTATGATACGCTCGACGAGATTGAGCAACTACTCGATCCGGCGTGTTTTTACCGGGCCAACCGGCATTGCCTCATCAACATCAACGCCATACAGCAGGTGAGAGGCATGGGCAATCTAAAGCTGAACGTAAAGCTGAAATTGCCCAACCATGGTTTTGACGTTGACATCAGCCGCGATAAAGCGCCAGCCTTCAAAAAGTGGCTCGAAAAATAGATGACTGCTAGCCCGTTTCAGTGCGTATTGAGCCGGTTGGCCAGTTCGTGTTGCAAGGCAAGTCGGTAGGGTTCGTGCATAGCCATTGTACCGCTGCTGAGGTTCACAGCCTCATTCAACAGGGCCAGCTCGTCGGTGCGGCCTAGCAGGCGCAACAGGGCTTCGGCACACGTACAGCGCACCAGAAAGGCCAGTTCCTCGCGCTGCAATACCCGAAACAATACCCAACCTGCCTGCTGGAGGGTAGCCCGTTGTGCCACTGAGTGCCATAAGCCATAATAATCGCCGTATTGACCTGCCTCAACGTACCTGAGCAACGTGTCGACGGGGAGTTCGTCAAACCCAGTGCGCTCCCGTTGCGCTGCCTGTTCGTATTGATCCTGCCACGACATAATCGATGAATGTACAGATCGCGGCCGATTAGCTGCAACTATAACCGGCTGGCTGGCCGTGGATACCGAACGGATGACGCGCAATGCTTGATGAACCGTAGCGCAAAGCTCACTCGCCAACACGGCTCATAACGTACCTGATTCGGTTCAAAGGCATTCCTGCGTCAGTGGTAGTCGTTTTTTTGTGCTACTTGCTTAGCGTAGCCTTTTTTGCCAGCGGCTGGCGAGGTCTTTAGGCGGATCAATAGCTTGTCTAACAGCAGGCTATGGTTTGCCAGATCAGTTAATCCAGCGCCACATCCACCAGTTACTAACCCCATAAAACTATGTCAGTGCTGGGCTACGTTTTCGTCGTTATCACGACGGTATTCTATTTGGGTCTGGGCATGCTGACGGCCTCTAAACCTAACCTGGCGGGCGAAAACGCAATGGGCTACGGGTTGGGCTTCTTCTTTCTGGGCGTCGGCTTTGCCATCAGCAGCCTGGTGTTAACCATCGCGATCAACTCGAAAGGCGGCTTCCAGTGGGTCACTACCGAAACCGGTCTGCGCACACCGCTTGTTTTTGCAACCTGGTTTGTGGTGGCGCTCACCACTTTCTTCTGCGCGACTTTCAAGTGGGAATGGCCTTCCGATACCCTTTACCCGCAGTTTTTGCATTGGCTGGGGGTGCATCATGGGCAACTGTGGGTTCCGCTGTTGTGGCTGCTGCCCTGTTTTCTGTCTCTCGGCGCAACCGGGCAGCCTACGGGGCTGTACAGACTGCCGTTCTTCACCAGCATGCTGATCGGCGCCGTCTTCACGGCGGGTTTACTCACGGGCTATTTTCGGGAATCGGCGCAGCGGGCAGAAGCCGAGATCGCTACCCGAACAGCCGATGAAGCCCGATGGCATCAGGACGATCTGAACACGATCGCCGCGCAACAGGTGCAGGATCCGATTTATACGCTGCTGAGCTATACGAACCGCTTTCAGGCTGACGACGTACGCGCAGCGGCATTGGCCAAGATCAAGGCGCGTCCTGCCTGGGAAAGCGACCTGCTGGCGGTGCTGACGAATAAAGACTATTACAAACAGGCCTATTACTTTCTGGATGGTAATGCCGTCACGCACCCCGAGCAGTTTGCCCGCCCATTGAATCAGAGCTTGCTTTGGCTGGCTGAAACGGTGCGGAACGACATTAACGGCAGCAACAACCTGCAACACTGGAGCTTCGATTCGTACGGGATCGAGCGGGCGCTCAGAGCCATCGATGAGCAGTTTATGAACCGGGGCGTTGATTTCTATCCGGCCGTTCAAACGCTCAGAGCGGCGCTCAACACAACCCCGCCCGACCGGTTCAAAGACGTGCGCTTCGACATCACCCCCGTCGTTGATCAGTGGCTGGCTAACCACCGAAAGCGATGATCGCGACGGGCCGCCGCAACCGAGCCGCTTGACTTTTTCTTTCTCTCCCGTCTTATATGTACCATCTCTTTACTACGCTGGTAGTGGCAGGCTTACTGCTTGCCTGCCAGCAGCAATCCCAACCGGAACAGGCTGCGCAACGCGCCATCGTCGTGTCGGATTCGGCCGCTGTCGCCGATGTGGTACATGGCTTCTACAAATGGTATACGGCCTTCTCCCAAAAGGCGGCCAACCAGATAGATTTCACCGACGACAACGGCCCGCACCTGACCCTTAACCAGGAGAAACTGGAGCGCTACTTGGCCCGTTTCGCCGCCAGCAACTTTGTTAGCCGTGAGTTTATCGCAAACGAAGTGGCGTTTTACAGGCAATGCAGCCAGTGGTGGCAGCACGAGCCAATCGACGATGTGCCTTCCTGTCTGGATGCTGACAGGTACTTCTGCGCGCAGGAGTGGGAACCGGACTTCTGGCTAAAATCGCCCGTCAGAATCCGGCCCAATGGCCCGGATCGGGTCACTGCCACGCTCGTTGGGCAAGCCTATGGTAGCCCCATGGAGCGAACAGTCGAACTCAAGAAGGAAGAAGGTAAGTGGCTGATCGCCAATATTGAGTGCGATATGGGCCTGAGCGATAAGGCAATTGACCTGAAAAGGGTAACCATCAACGAAGCCTACATCGACGGCCGGATAGCCAGCCACCAGCCCATGTCACCCGCTGATGCCAGGCGGATGGGGCTCGATGCGCTTATTGCCGATGACCTGCTGAACGTACCTGGAACCCGCCTGCGGGTGCTGGATACCTTATTCGCAACCGGGCGGGGTAGGCTCGTTGTTGTGGCCAGAGACAGCGAAAACGAGCGCGAAGCATGGCTGGTACAGTATGATGCCAGCCCGCGGCTTGTGTTCTGGGTGCCGGTTTATTACGATGATCTGGTCGAGTATTTGAAGACGATCGAAACGACAGTAGCTGGGCAGGAAGTCGCCATCAGAACAACCACGGATATCGACGGTACGAAGTCGGTAAACGTGACGAAATACGCACTCAACAGGCAACTCATCTTCGAGCGCATCAACCGATAAGGTGCGTACAACGGCTGCGAAACAGGGGAAAACGGTGTTGGACAGGCTCAACAATGTAAGGTAGACGCTGCTACCATCCCAATCAGTGCGCCAACGTACCCAGCAGCGACCGAATAAGGCCCGGCACCCCGATCAGGCTGAATACCAGCCCGAAACCGCCCAGAATCAGTGGCAGCAGCCATTCGTCTTTTCCTTCCATCAGCAACTCGTTGGGCCTGTCGCTCATGTACCACAGCTTAATGACCTCCCCAATCTGAAACATGGGCGGGGTTGTGTAGGTGGTCGAGTAATAGATCTGTGACTGGTTGTGCTGGTCGGTGTATTGCACAACGACCGCCTGCGCCGTGCTGGGCGTAATCTGCCGTTTTTTATGATGGGCAATCACGACGCCGCGCGTTTCGATGCCGTGGGTTTTCATATACCTCGTTTTGCTCCAGAGCGAATAGGCGATGCCGGTGCATACGATCCCGATCAACGCAAATACGCCTAAAAAAAGCAGCCAGAGTTTGTCGCCAGTAGCCATAATCAATGCCGAGAGGAAGGATAGCACAAACCTATACGGGCACCGATGTCATCGTCAACTATACTTGATTTAATGCGCCTGAACACCCGATGAACGACGCATAAAGCCGTCTGAATCGTGTCGACTACCACCAGTGCCGGGCCGGGCCAAATCGTAGCCGGTCCACAGGCTGGACATTGACGCCGCAACCTGCTAATATGGTGCCGCGAAGCCCAGAACTCACCTTGCTATGACGCCTAAGTGCCTGCTTATCTGCGCTCTGTCGCTGTTCATGAACGTGACCTGCCCGGCGCAGAAAACGACGTTGAACTTTCGCCATATTTCGGTCGCCGACGGACTAAACGACGGCTCCATCATGGCCATGTGCCAGGACAAATACGGCTACATGTGGTTTGCCACCCTGGGCGCACTGCATCGCTACAACGGGCATTCGATCGAACGATTCAGCCACATTGTTGGCGACAGTACCTCGGCCCCTGTCGATAATGCCTGGAGCATAGCCAACGATGCGGACGGGCGGCTTTGGCTGGGTTACGATCTGGGGTTGTACGAGTTCGACCATGACACCAATAAGTTTATCCACCATCCGGCGTTGAAAGGCCTATACATCCAGCAGATTGTGCCGGCCCGGCAGCACACGCTCTACCTACTGACTAGCCTTGGGGTGATCCGGTACGATACCCAAACGGGCCAGACTCGTAACCTGAGCCAAATAAACGCGCTGTTGACAAAGCACCCCGCCCACTCCCTGCAACTGCGGAATGGGCATTTGTTTATCGGTTCGGTGAACGGCTACGTTACCTACGCGATTGACACCGACAAATGGCTATTTACCCCCTTCGGGAACGTCGGTGACTTCAAAGCCAATCGAATTTTAGTTGATCAGACTGGTAACTTATGGCTCAGCGATTTTGCCCGGTTTCAACTGGCTACGTATGATCCGGCAGCAAAGCAATTTGCCATTTTTCGAGACCCGAAGTTGCCCCGGGCGGCCGTTCGTGAAACTGCCTACAACGATTTCGTCTGTGACAAAACGAATACAATCTGGGTGACGTCGCTGTTGGGTGGTCTGATGAAAATCAACGCATCGACGCATGCCGTAGACTACTTCTTCAATGCAAAAACAGAATCGCTAAAAAATGGGTGGCGAAACCTGCGCAACATTTACCTGAGCAACGACGCGAATTTGTTTATCGGGTGCGCCGATGGAGTCATTTATTTTCAGGCCGCCGACGGTTTGTTTACGACCGTGCTGCCAAAACCATTCGAAGGCCCCTCGCCCTTTGCCCGGGCAATGCTCGAAGATCGTGACGGCCGTTGGTGGTTTACGTCGGGTGACGGAGTGGTGCGCTATAACCCTGACTCAGAGCAAACGGTGGTCTGGAAAAACGAGACGGGTAAAGAGCCCGTAATTTATTTCAACTCAGTTCGTGGTATTGCCGAAGACCGCGAAGGCACCATCTGGCTGGCTACCGGCAAGGGTATCAACAGCTATAGCCGTGGGGCAACAAAGTTCAGGTTTTACACCGCGGCCGATTCCATTCCAAACGCCTTTTATTATTGCGCCAACGCAGACAGCCAGGGCCGTATCTGGTTCGGTACGAAAGATGCGGATGGGCTGTATTATTTCTCGTTAAAAACCCATCGCTTTTACAGCCTGACAACGCACCCTCTATTGAAAAAATACAGTGGCCTAGGTGCCCGAATTGTCTTTGAAGATAGCCAGCGTCGCCTCTGGATCGGTCATAACGGGAATGGCTTGGTTATGCTCGATGAACGCCGGGGCATAACGCGCTACTGGTTCAATACGAGTACGACGAAAGCAACAATTTGTGGCAACACGATTGTCGATATCAAGGAAGATAAAAAAGGGGTTATCTGGGTCAGTACATTCAATGGCGTAACGGGTATCGATCTGCGGCAGAACACGTACACCTGGCTTACCGACCAGTCGTTTTTTAAATCGACGTTTACCGGTCCCCTGGCCGTCGACGCAAAAAACCGGCTCTGGGTAGGTACCGGCAATGGGTTGTATGTGGTGGATGAGCCGCGAAAAACCGCCGCTCTTTTCGATGAAAACAGCGGGATGCAAAGCGCTGCCTTTACCGAACATTCGGGCTACACGACCAAAGACGGCTGGATGATGCTGCCGACGCTGCGGGGCTTCGTGCGCTTCGACCCGATGCGGTACGTACCCAGCCCGAGCCGGTACGACTTCTTTGCCTCGACCGTCGAAGCGCTCAACAAAAGCTACAAACTGCCCAGGCGGTCCAACACCGAGCTAGACCTCAAACCTGACGAGAACTTCCTGACCATTACCCTCGAGGCCATCAACTTCATTAACCCTACCCAAACCCAATATGCCTACAAGCTGGAAGGCGTTGATCCGGATTGGGTGTACAGCCAGTACCCCAAGGCAACGTATACCAACCTGGACGGTGGAACCTACACGTTTCACTATAAAGTGAGCGCATCGCCGGGCAATTGGGCCGTGCCTGAAAAGACAATCACGCTGACTATCGGCACGCTCTTTTATAAAACCAGCTGGTTTAAGGGACTGATCCTGTGTTTGGTAGGTCTGCTCGTTGTTGATTTTGTCCGGTTCCGAATAGCCCAGCGTCAGCGAATTCACAACCTGCAATTGCAATCGACCCGGCTCGAACGCGACAAGACCGAGCTGCAATACCAGAACCTGATCAACCACCTCAATCCGCACTTTCTGTTCAACAGCCTTACGTCGCTCAACAGCCTCATCCTGACAAGCCCGCGGGAGGCCTCTCAGTTTTTGCGCAAGCTGTCGGCGATCTACCGGTATATCCTGCAGAACAAAGACAAAGAACTCGTGCCCCTGCGCGACGAACTGGCTTTCGTGCAGCCGTACATCGACCTGCAAACAGCGCGTTTTGGGTTGGGGCTGCGCATCACCATCGCCGTACCCGACACGTACCTGACGCAACTGATTGTACCCGTGACGCTGCAAAACCTGCTCGAAAATGCCATCAAGCACAACAGTATCGATGAAGACAACCCGTTGGTCATTCGCATCTACCCCGATGAGGACTACCTCTGTGTGGCCAATCACCTGCAAAAGAAAGGCTTCGTGGAGACCTCCAACAAGCAGGGGCTGGCCAGCATGAAATCCATGTACCACTACCTGAGTCGCCGGGCGGTTGACGTGATCGAGACCGACAGCGAATTTATCGTCAAAGTGCCCCTGATCCAGCCGTAAACCGATGCACTCAGAACGTACCTGAGCGCGACTAACTGGCGCCGATAACGGCTCAGCGCCGGTTGACGGCCACTCAACCTGGAAATAAGGCGCCTTGGCGTCCTTTTCTGGACTTAAGCCCGACGAGCCGCCATCTTGAGCCGATTCCTGAAAACGGTTATGAATACGTTTGCGCTAAGTCTGGCTGCTATGGGGCTATCGGTAGGGGTGTGGCTACTGGTGCGGTTGGGATATACGTACCTGCCACCCTCGTGGGACGACAAACCGTTTCAGGTAGGCTTGCTGTTGTATCTGGTAGCCTTGCTGGTGACGGGCTGGGCCATTGTTCGGGCCGTTGGTTTCCTGGCGCAACAAATCCCCAATTGGGGGCGGGGCTTGTTGGCGGTGGCATTGTCGCTAGTCGCGGGATTGGTGGCGCTCGCCGCGTTTATGCTCATCTACGGCGAGGGAATGCAGGGCTATAGTGATCGCTAGCGACGCCAGCAACGTACCTAGAACTCGGTTTTCCATTGCACCACCCAGCCTGTTTTCAGCTGTTTGGGCAAAGGCAAGCCTAGCAACCCCGTAGCCGGGTTCATCGCCGACAAGGTCAAGGGCTGTTCCTCTTTTGTCGCGCCGGAGATAACTTTGGTCGCCCGCAGGAAGATCTGCCCCCGGCTATCGACATCGTCAACGACGGCATAAAGCGCGTCGCCGGGCTTCAGATCGACTTCGCCGACCTGCGCGGGCTGCGTGACCACAAAGGCCCAGCTTTGGCCAAGTTTGGGTTTGCCCGCTTTCTGCAACTTGGCCTCAACGTCGCCGGTAAAAATAGCGGGTGTCTTGGGGCGTTGCGCCAGCAGGTCCGTCAGGATGCTATCCATAACGGCCGCTTCACTTTGCGGAGCTGGTGAGCCGAGCAGATCGCCCTGAATGGGTTCGCCGGTCAGCTCGGGATCTTCGTCGATCAGCCAGCCCATCCGGCGGGCCTGCTGTCGTTCGCGCTCATACGGGTCATCCGCGTAGGCAAGCATACCCGAACTCATCCCGGCATAGCGGCCCGGATTGGTCATCAATTCCTTAAAGGCGAGCATCCGATACAAGTAATAGCCCGTTTCTTCGTTCATCGCCATTTCGTAGTAGCTGCGGGTTGCCTGCCGCACGATCTTTTTCTCGATCATACCCATGCCGCCGTTGTAGGCTGCCGCTGCCAACGTCCACGAACCCAGCCGCTTGTGCAGGGCATGCAGGTACCGGCACGCTGCCTCTGTCGATTTCACTAGGTCCATACGCTCGTCGTGGCCGGGGTCGATACGTAACCCCATATCGCGGGCCGTTTCGTCCATAAACTGCCAATAGCCCACCGCGCCGGCCGACGACACGGCATCGGCCTTGAAGTTGCTTTCGATGAGCGGCATGTACTTGAAATCGTTCGGAATATGGTGCTTGGCCAAAATAGGTTCGATCACGGCAAAATAGGGTGTAGCCCGCTGAACCAGCAGCTGTACCCGTTTGGCGTACCCCGAGGTGCTCATTAGCGCCAGGGCTAGTTTGGCCGATACGACCCCCTGCTCCGTTGGTACCAGTTCACCTGCAAAGTTGGTGCGCTGCACAGGTTGAGGCGCCTGTATCGCCGATTTAGCCGTTGACTTCTTTGGTTTCTTCCGTGACTGAGCAACGGAGAAATGTGCAAGAAGCAAAAGGAGCAAACTGCTTAGAATGATCGTGTTACTGAAATGACGTTCTCGTTTCAAGGCAATTTGGATGGGTGCTTGTACGTAACTAACGAGCGTGGCTAGAAGTTCGTGCCGCCGCTACCAAACAGAAAGACCCGTCCAGGATGAAGGATCATCCGAACGGGTCTTAACCGGGCTGTGGTAAGATGGTTATAAGGCTTTCCAGGTGAGGATCCACCCGGTCTTTAGTTGAGTCAGGTCGGGTAGTTTAATACCCATGCGGCCGGTAGAGGCGTCCACGGCGATGAGCGGGAGGCTCAAGGTTTCGTGTCGGCTGTTGGTATAAATTTTATCGGCTCGGAAATACACTTTGTTCGTTTTGGGGTCGATGTCCTCCACGACTGCGTACAGCCGATCCCCTTCCGATACCGTCACGTCATCGACCAGGCCGGTACGGGTCAGGTTAAAAACCCACACGCTGCCGCGCTCCAGAGGGCCGCCTTCCAGCAATCGTGCCTTGATGCCGCCCCGGAACACATCGGCCGCGTTGGGGAGCGGTAGGTCTTCGGGGCGCTGATCGCCCGCCGATAGGCCCTGTCCCAGGGCGGGTAGGGGTAACGGCGACGAAACAGCTTCGCGCTCCAGATTGACCATCACTTTCTCGTCGAACAACACCTCGTCGGCCTGACTCCCGCTCTCATCCATTACGGGCTTGTTAAGGCTAGCCAGCATGGGTTCGGGGATGAGTTCGCGGTAGTCGACCGGGTGCGTAAATAACTCCTTGAACGCCAGAATCCGGTACAGGTACTTGCCCGTTTCGGCGTTGAGGCGCAGGTAATAGTAGTTGCGTTTCTGCTGCCGCCGGATGTTGCTCAGCAGGTTACCGATGCCGTTGTTGTAGGCTGCTGCGGCCAGCGTCCACGATCCCAACCGGTTGTACAGAAACCGCAGATACCGACAGGCAGCATCCGTCGACCGCATCAGGTTGAGGCGTTCGTCATGGTCACGAGTCACCGTCAGACCCAGTTCACGGGCCGTATCGGGCATGAGTTGCCAATAACCGGCTGCTCCTTTGACCGAGATTGCCGTGCCTACCAGCGCACTCTCGACCAGCGGCAGGTATTTGAAGTCGGCGGGGATGTCGTACCGGGCCAGCACGGGCTCGATAAGCGGGAAGAAGGCCGCCGCGCGTTGACGGAGGCGCATCATTGACCGGGCCTGCACGGCGTTGCGCGATAAGGCCGAGATCAGCCGACGGGCAACGGCTTCTTCGTGCAGGGGCACCGCCTCACCGCAGAAATAAACCGGCGGGAAGGGGTTGTCCAGTAAAGGGGTAAAACCAATCGAACAGGAGGCTGTGTAACAGTTACGATTAGCGTCGGGAGCAGTACTGATTCCGGTGGGGTTTGCTAGACCTGCCACCGAGTCGGCCAGCCATATAATCAGGGCGAGACCGCTACATGCCAACAGCTTCATTCGTTACGGTATGGAGTAAACGGCCTGTATTCCGCTACTCCTTTTCTGACGGTAAATCACGGGGTACGTCACTCAACAATTCACTTATGAGTGTAACCTGTTTACAGCCAGATGTATGCCAACATGAAAGAAGATAGCTATTTTCATGTTTATTTTTTGCCAGCCATCAGACCGGCTACCGCTCGCTACTGTGCTTCTTCCAGCGGCGTGAAGTCTTTGAACGTCCGCTTGATGGCTTTGTCGGTGGCTTCTTTTTTGTTCTGCCAGTTGGCATCGAGTTCCAGTGCCACCAGCCCGCTGAGGTTCATCGAATTGCGGAAATCGTCGAGCTTTTTGATGAAATCACCCGTACGACGAGTCGATTTGAGGGCAAACTCCCGAGCAAAAACATCGCCTTTGTTCTGCAATTCGGTTTTCTTACCCAATACGTAATTATACCGATCCAAGAGGTCTTTCATCGATTTGCCGATCACTTCCGTGGCTTCCAACGTACCCATCGTCAACACGGCTGTACCCCCAATGGCCGAAATAAGCCGCTGATTGCCAGGGTCTTTAATGGTTGGCGAAATGCCGGTTACCGCCCCCAGCGAGGCGTTGGCCATCGAGCGGTTGCGCTTGCCACCTTTTGCCCGCTTGTAGTCGCGTTTCAGTTCGCCCTCTTTTTCGTCGAGTTGCTCGACCAGGTTCCAGGCCTGTACCAGCACTTGCCGGTAGAGCGCATACGTGTAGCGGTCTTTGGCTTCTTCGTTGACGGTATTGCTGACCGTAATGTGAATGGTCTGCTCGTCGCGGTTCTGGGCTTTGTCGAGCACGAAAAAAGTCAGGTCGACGCGCACCGTATCGTAGGGGTCGCGGACAAAATCGTAGCCCGGCGTCCAGATAAACTCGTACTGGTTGTTGGTGTTCTTGACCAGCGCGGCTTTGGTAATGGCCTGATTGGTGCTCAGAAAATCGAACGTGCTGATGTCGTCGTCGCCGTTGGGGTCGGAGAGGTAGAACTTCAGGTTGATGGCGGCATTTTCCCGAATCCGGTACTGCGTGTCTTTCGGCACAATCGAGATAACCGGCGGCAGGTCCATCTGGGTCACGTCGATCTTGAGCCGGCCTTTGGTGCGCGCCTTGGTGGGTTGGTCTTCCACCCAGAACTCCACGTACAGTGGTTTGCCCCGCAGGGTGTTAAACTGGTTGCGTGAGAGTGTCCAGGTGAGTTCGCCCTGCGCCGTCAGCTTGCTCCCCTCGGGCATCTGATCGGGAATGGGAATAAACACGATGGGGTCGCCATCGGCATCGTATACCTGCTTGGCGTCAAATTTATAGACGTTCTGGGTCTGAAACCGCACGTAGAACGTGGGCAGGTCTTCAACCACCGGCGGGCGGTTTACGTGCTGCACCTTAAATTCGATCAGTTGCGTCGCCGATTCACCACGGCGGTTACGTACCTGGAAAATGACCGGGATAACCCGTACGGTTTTGATTCGGTCGGCCAGGTCGTAGGAAGGTGTCCAGCTAAAATGCCCGAGCGAATCGAAACTCATTCCCTCAACAATACCCTGCTCAATACTGAACGTGGCTGAATCGGCGGGAGGGCAGTTGGATTTGAGATCGAAACGGAGCGTTTGCCCCTCCGCTATATTTTGCCAGTCGGTCTGTTGTGGGAAGAGGAGTTGAATGGTTTTAGAGTCCTGCGCCCAGCATGCCGGGCCGACAAACCACCCCAACAGCAGGAACGCCAGTACACGAAAGTTCGTCATGCGCGGTGTCTTGCTCAATTTCTGTAGAAACGCAAAACTAAGGGGAAGATTACAAGGGATGGTGCCAAATGCTATTTTTTCGAGTAAAATGCCCTCTTAAAAAGGCAATCGTTGTATTTTTTGAATACCAAATAGTTTTTATTAACGCAGAAACGCCCGGCTACATCCATCGTAACCGGGCGTTTGCCTCTTTCAGTACAATACTCATCAACCGCCTCATCGACGGCACAGATCCGCTTATAGCTGCTTGTTCAGATTGCTGTTGCGGCGGCTGTAGAGGAAGTAAACGATGATACCCAGCGCGCCCCAAACCACAAACGTCACCTTGGTGTCGAAGCGGAGGTTATACATCAGGTACAGGTTGGCCAGAATGCCCAGAGTGGCCACAACCGGCAGCGCCGGGGTGCGGTACGGGCGCTCGAGGTTCGGTTCCCGAACGCGCAGAATCCAGACGGCGGCGCAGATCATGGCAAACGCCAGCAACGTACCTGAGCTACACAGTTCCGATACCTTGTCGATGGGTGTCAGGGCCGCCACAATCGACACGATACCACCTACCAGAATGGTGCTTTTCCAGGGGGTGCGGAACGTGGGGTGAATGTCGCGGAAGAATTTCGGCAGCAGCCCGTCTTTGGCCATGCCCAGGAAGATCCGGGTTTGGCCCAGCATCATCACCAGCATCACCGACGTGAGCCCGCCAATAGCGGCGATGGTGATCAGGTACACGGCCCAGGTCAGCCCCACGTCGGAGAAGGCCTGCGCGACCGGCGCTTTCATGTCGAGTTGGTCGTACTTGACCATGCCCGTCAGCACGAGCGACACCAGGATGTAAAGGATCGTACAAATAACGAGTGAGGCAATGATGGCAAACGGAACGTCTTTCTTGGGGTTGATGGCTTCACCAGCCTGCGTCGACACGGCGTCGAAGCCAATGTAGGCGAAGAACACGATCCCGGCAGCCGTTACGATCCCGTCGAAACCGTAGTGGGTCTGCCCCGATTCATCAACGACCGGATTCGGAATAAACGGTGTCCAGTTGGCGACGTCGACGTAGAAGGCCCCGGCGATAATCACGAAAATAACCGTGGCTACTTTCACGATCACGATGATGTTGTTGGTGCTGGCGGCTTCTTTGATGCCTTTCACCAGAATATAGGTAACCAGCCATACGATCAGCAGGGCGGGTAGGTTAAGCGCAAACGAAAAGTCGGGTACGGCCTGCCCGGCAGCGCGAAGGGCGGCGGCTTTCTCCTGAGCGGTTACGGGGTCATTCATCAACCACAGGGGCGGGTCGATATGAAACAGGTGGAGCAGCTTCTCAAAATACCCCGACCAGCTTACGGCTACGGTGGTGGCACCCATCATGTATTCGAGGATGAGGTTCCAGCCAATGAACCAGGCAAAGATTTCGCCCACGGTGCCATACGAGTAGGCGTAGGCAGAGCCTTCAACGGGCAGGATCGACGCAAATTCGGCGTAGCAGAGAGCGGCAAACGTACAGGCGACCCCCGCCATAATGAAGGCGACGGCCAGGGCAGGGCCAGCCCAATCGTGCGCGGCAATCCCCGTCAATACGAAGATCCCCCCGCCGATAACGGCTCCGATACCCAGTGAGGTCAGCCCCCAGCGGGTCAGCACCCGTTTGAGCTCGCTCTTCTGTACGTCGGCTTCATACGCAGCCAGCGGCTTCCTACGCCAAACGCTGGTGGTGTCCACTGATTGTTTCATTTTTGTTTCCATGCAGGAAATATAGTTTGGTGATTTGGGTTTTCAATAAAATCAAAGAGTGAAAGAGCGAATGAGTGAAAGAGCGATAAAAGTGCCGTTCAGAGAACGTACCTGGCCCTGATTGCACGCGTTCGCGCTTTCACTCATTCGCTCTTTCACTCTTTGTTACTTCTGGCTTGGCTTAATTGGCAGGGGCGCTTTCGGCTTTTTCTCCTTGCCACCCGGCGTCTGCTGGAATTCGTCGGGCGTTTCTACCGTGTCGGGGAAATCGGTCGGAATCGCGCTGTAACCGGTTTTGGGAGCCGTAGGCTTGTTGTCTTCGTTGAGGTTGCTGCGGTTCAGGGCGTCAACTACGATCGGCGTAGCGACGAACAGCGACGAATACGTACCTACGATAACCCCGATCAGCATGGCGAACGAGAAGCCCCGGATGGTGGCCCCCCCGAAGATGAACAGCACAATCAGCACGAGCATCGTCGACAGACCCGTTACGGCCGTACGGCTCAGCGTGCTGTTCAGCGCGTTGTTGATGATGCTGGCGATGCTTTCATTCTTACCCCGGTTTTCGCTCAGGTACTCACGGACCCGGTCGAAGACCACTACGGTGTCGTTCATCGAGTAACCCATGATCGTCAGCAGGGCACCCACAAACGCCTGATCAATGTCGAGCGAGAACGGTAGCCAGCCGTTGAAGACCGAGAAGATAGCCAGGATGATGAGCACGTCGTGGAACAGAGCCACCACGGCACCGTAGCCGAAGGCCAGTTTCTTAAACCGGATCAGGATGTAGCCAAACACGACCGCGACCGCCAGCAGAATCGACCACATGGCCGAATAAATCAGGTCGTTGGCGATCGTTGGCCCTACTTTCTGCGAGCTTTCGATGGTGCCTTTGTTACCCTGAATTGAGGCGAGCCCTTTCTGAACGGCGGCAGCTACCTGCTTGTCGGCGTCGGGAGCATTGTTCTCAATCTGGTAGCTCGTGGTCATTTTTACCTGATCCGAGCCAATGCCTGACCCACCGTAGGTTTTCACTTCCGGCTCATCGCCACCCAGCGCGGGGGCCACGGCAGCACGGACCTCATCGGTCGTGACGGCCTTTTCAAACTTGACCACATACGAGCGGCCGCCTTTGAAATCGACACCCAGCCCGAAGCCTTTCCACAGTACCGACACGATACCGATGGCGATAATCGTCGACGAGATGATGTAGTAGGTACGGCGGCCCGATACGAAGTCGAAGTTCGAATCTTTGAACAGGTTTTTCGCCCACGACGATGCGAAGGTCAGCGTGTTACCGCGGCCCACGTACCATTCCACCATCAGGCGGGTGATGAGCAGCGCAGCAAACAGCGACGTGGCAATACCGATGATCAGCGTTACGGCAAAGCCTTTAATCAGACCCGTACCGAAAATCAGCAGGATAAAGCCCGTCAGCAGGGTCGTTACGTTTGAGTCGATGATCGACGACAAGGCGTTTCGGAAGCCATCCGATACGGCCTGCCGCAGCGTTTTGCCCAACTCCATCTCTTCTTTGATCCGTTCGTAGATCAAGACGTTGGCGTCTACGGCCATACCGATCGTCAGCACGATACCGGCAATACCGGGCATTGTCAGCACCGTACCGGGTACGGCGGCCATCACGCCCAGCAGGAAAAACAGGTTGACGAACAGCGTTACGTCGGCGAACAGACCGGCGCGGCCATAATAGAGGGCCACGAAGATCAGGACGATCAGCAGACCCACCAGCGACGAGATGATACCCGCCGAAATAGCCTGCGAACCCAGCGTAGCACCCACGATGCTTTCTTCCACGATCACGGCGGGGGCGTCTAGCTTACCAGCTTTCAGCACGTTGGCCATGTCTTTGGTTTCGTCGACGGTGAAGTTACCCGTAATGCTTGAGCTACCGTTCGGAATTTCGTTCTGTACGTTAGGCGCCGTATACACCAGCCCGTCGAGCAGGATAGCCACGGGACGGTTTACGTTAGCGGCGGTGAGGGCCCGCCATTTTTTGGCACCCTCGGCGTTCATGCGCATCGTTACTTCCGGCCGGCCCCGCTCATCGTAGTCGTTGCCTGCGTCGGTGATCACGTTACCTTCGATGGGCGCTTTGCCCCCTTCTTTCTTCACGAAATAAAGCGGCAGCAACTCGCGCTTGGGTTTGCCACCCTGCGCGTCGATGGCCATCGCTTTGCGGTCCCAGGCAAACACCACGTCATTGGGGAACAGGCTACGTACCTCCGGATCGGCGAAGATGGCGTTGGCCCGAGCTGTGTCTTTCAGATCAACGGCCAGTTGGTCCTGTGAAATCGGCACAAACAGGTTCGTCAGGGCAGCCTGCGCCTGCGCGGTGTCGCCCTTCGCTGCCGTACCTGATGACGCCTGCGCCGTGGCCGTGTTGGCCGCCGCGCCACCCAACTGAGCAGCCAGGTCGCCCGAGGTCGCCGTGCCCGATACCGTCGTGGTGGGTTTCGCCGAAGCCGCCGCTGCTTTGCGGGCTACTTCTGCTTTGGCCAGGTAGGCACCCAGCCCATCGATGGCGGGCGCAATTTCGTTAAGGCGATACACCTCCGTGAATTCCAGCTTGGCGGCACCCGTCAGCAGTTTCCGCACGCGGTCGGGGTTGTCGGCACCGGGCAACTCAATTAGGATGCGGTTTGAACCGGGCAAACGCTGTACGTTCGGGTTGGTCACGCCGAATTTGTCGATACGCGCCTGAATCACGCGGAAAGAGCGGTCGATGGCGCCGTTCACTTCGTCGTTCAGGAAGCGCTTCACTTCCGTATCCGACGACTGGTAGTTGATGCGCGACCGGTTGGCGCTCGTGGCAAACACCGTAGCCAATTTGGCACCCGGCACCACGTCTTTGTAGTTCTTCACGAACAGGTCGACATAGCTGCTCTGGCTGCTCTGCTGATCGCGGCTGGCGCGCTTCAGCGCCTCGTTGAACTGCGGATCGCGGGTGTTACCGGCGAGGCTGCGCAGCACTTCAGCGGGCGATACCTCAAGCACCACGTGCATACCGCCCTGCAAATCGAGACCCAGACCCAACTCGCGCTCGGTCACCTCCTGAAGCGTGTTGCCCAGGTAAACGGGCTGCTTCCAGAGCGAATCGAGGTATTGTTGTTTCCGTTTGATGTCTACCTGCCCCTGGGCGTTGGTAGCAAAGCGCTCCGCGTCTTTTTTGATATTACGCGAAACGAAGGTAAATGACAGGTAATAGAGGCAAAGCACCGCTATAATCCCCGTCAGAACCACTACGACGGTTCTGTTTTGCATTGTATGGAGAAATTGGAAATTGGAGGAAAAAGAAAAAAAGGGGTTCAATGTCCAAGGTTCCAAGTCCAATGTGGTTCTGCACGCCCATTCAGGCGTAGAGAAACGTTGGACTTGGAACCTTGGACATTGAACCCCTTTTAAGGCGCATTCGGGGCGATAGCGTGCCCGAAGACGTGTCGTAAGTACGAGAAATAGAAGTACGGGACGTCGTGAATCCGGCGGAGCAGCGGCGGATTGAGCGCCAGAAACCGGAAACAGGGGAGAGGCAGCAGGTACGTTACCTGCGAGAAATCGAACGACAGCGCCGAGGCCACCACGGCTTCGTCGGTCGCGGCTTTAACCACGGCCTCGTGGCTATCCGTTTTCTGAGCTTTCTTGGCCGTTTGCGTGGCCGTCTGCATCGGCGCACCACCCCGCACCAACTGACCACCACTGCCGTGCAACAGCAACAGCAGTCCCGCGAGAGCGAGGGTCAGAAAGCGATGAAAAGCGTGCGTCGGCTTCATGTACAGAAAACAGGATGACAAATTTCGCACCAAATTAGACCAATAGCAAGATGAAGTAGGCGTAAACCGGCTTATTTGCCAATGATTCACCCACCACATCATGATCACCATCTGCCTCGACGAGCGTGACCCAGCCCTACTTACCATTTCTTTTTCCCAAGACCCCGTCGGCAACGACCTCATCCGCAACGTACCTGGCCGCCGCTGGAGCTATTCTCGACGCTGCTGGACCGTACCCAACACCCGCGCTAGTGTCGTGAAAGTGGGCCAATTATTTGGCAAAGATTACTGTCGATTCGACGAAGCCATAGTGAGACTCTACAAACTCGCTGCAACGACTGCCGAGGTCGAACAGGCAACCAATCCGCCCTGGCCCGGACGCGGGACCGCGCCACTGCACGTTCGCTCTCTGCACAAGCCATTTCGCTATGCGCCACTTGCCAACGAGTTCGATACCCACCCGGTCATCGTGGCCGTGACCCAGGCGTTGTGCGTTCAGCACTATAGCCGGAAAACATACAAAAACTATAAACAGGCGCTAGTATCGCTCATACGTTACGCCCAACCTAAAGACATTGCAGACTTTGAGAAAGTGGATTACCAAAAATATCTGCTGTTTTTACGTGATAGGAAACGGTTGGGAGCGGCTACTATCAACGTCCACATTAACCGCAGCGGCGGACCGGCTGGAAGTTCTACCAGGAGAAGGTTTTAGGCCGCGATAAGACCTATTACGACGTAGCCTTTGCCCGGCTTCCCCACAAGCTCCCGACCGTCTACAGCATCGAGGAAGTAAGGGCCATTTTCGCCGCTACAACCAGTCGGAAGTACCGAACGCTATTCAAACTAGTGTATTCGACGGGGTTGCGCCTAAGCGAGGTGGCTCATCTGCGCTTAACTGACCTCGACCGGATTCGGCGACTCATCATGGTGCGGGGTGGTAAAGGCAAAAAGGACCGCGTGGTGATGTTAACAGAAAAACTAGAGACCGTTTTGGACGAGTATTTAGCCGCCTATACCCCGCAAACGTACCTGCTTGAAAACTTCGAGAACGGCGAACCCCTCGCCACGCGTACAATTCAGCTCGTATACAGCGACGTAACCCGGTATGCACAGATCACCAAACGGGGCGGCATTCATTCGTTACGGCATAGCTTCGCGACGCATCTATTGGAAGCGGGCACCGACATACGTTACATTCAGCAACTGCTGGGGCATGAAAGCATCCTGACCACTATGCGGTACACCCACGTCACGGCTGATAAGATCAGTAAAATCAGCAGTCCGTTAGACAACATATAGGGGATTGGTGGGAACGTACCGCCGCAGCATCCGCCGCAATTGAGATAAACTGTAAAAGCGGCTCTTGAGCACATACCCAACCGTGTATCGTTTTACGGTTCGTTTAAGGGCGACTACCTCACCGCGAGCGTTGAACCGATACAAGCGACCTTTCGTATCGAAGAAGTAACTGGGGTACCCGTCTATATCCCAGGCTCGGTCAGCCACAGCTAGTATTTGCTTCTTTTTCAAGATTTTTCAAGTAAAGGTTGGAAGTAAAAATAGCGATTCCGATCCTTGTAAACGATGTCAACTAGTTATTGACGCTAGAAACAAATTGCGGAATTATAAATAGTTGATTATCAACATAAACTAGTTCCGCAACTTTGCGTCCAATACTATGTTGGGTGACTAGGCCATTCGTTCATGGCGTGGGCGGGTTGCGGTTGACAGGATAATGCGCTAGTATTGATAGATATTTGCATGTATGCAACTTACCTAAAGACATTTTAATATCGACTTGGCAGAACTTACTTGGCGAAAACTCACATCCACGCCCGACATTTATACAGGAAACTGAATGTAATTGCGACGAGTTTTACCTCTGTCTGACATGTCAACTTCAATTATCAACTTGGACTAAAGTGGTATATTAAACTGTCTAAAACAAGAGCGTATAATAGTTAATTTTATATGTCATTTGTTTGATAATTATATATATTTCTGAGCACACTCTTGTAAGTGTCTGTACACGTAAAACTCTTCAAAAATCCCACCAAAGCAATGTCTCCACAACAGATAGATTCCGTTCTAGAGTTATGTAATCAAGCAAAAGCACTGAGTGTTGCTGATATATTGATCACACATGAAGTTGAGAGTATTGGAGATTATACTAGCAGCGAGTTTATAAATTTATACAACAGAGTTGTCAAACAACTGAAAAACGAATTAGAAAGTGAAAATGGAAAATATTTACCAAATAATTATAACTATAACAATGAATTTGGAAGTGGTTATTTAGAGAGTGATTTACAAAATCTAATTTCTAATATACAGGGTTCGAATAGTATATACAATACGAGCACATATCTAGGCAAGCTTATTTACTACCAGATTATAAATGGTTTCTGGGATAGAAGTAGTAAAAAAATTCATTCTACAGATGAAATTAAAATAAAGGATATGTATACCAAAATAGATTTATCTAAAGTAATAATAGAAAAAGAAGTTGAATCAATTAAAAAGGCTAAGTATGAATTGTCTTCATTTGTTGATCAAAAGAAGTCGGAACTCGACCAAATTGAGAGGAATCGTAATTTAGCGACAAATAACACTCAAGAAATAGCCGCTTTATTAAATCAAAGCATTGCAAATAATGAAAAGATTTTGAGTTTATTTACTCAACAACAACAAAAAAACGATGAAATCAAACAAATTATAGATGAAAAAAAGTTGGATTTAAATCAAACAGTTAAAGATTTTGATGCGCAAAAAAGTCAAAATGATAATTATATATCTGAGTTGTCTAAAATGAGCGATCAGTTTTCTGCAATGCTAGGTATAGTAGAAGGGAAAACGAAATATTTTGAAGAAAGAAATGTTTACTTAGATAACTTGATCGGTAGAGAAGTTGGAGCATCTCTATTTGAAACGTTTAAACAAAGAAAAAATGAATTAAAGCAGCCATTGAATTTCTGGAAATGGGCAGTGCCTGCGACGTCAATCTTTACTATTATATGGATTTTTGCACTTTTTTATCATTTCAACGAATACACCGATCTAAACCAAAGATGGCAACTCTTTGCATTGAATACGCTTAAAACGATTCCGGCTATAGTTTTAACATTTTTTGCTGTCAATCAGTATAGGAAGGAACGAAATTTTCAAGAAGAATATGCCTTTAAATCAGCCGTTGCTTTGACTATTTCAGAATATGCAAATAAATTGACAATAGTGGAGAATAAAGATAAGTTGATCATGGAAGCGGTTACTGGTATCTTTAGTTCACCAATCGAGAGACGCCAAAAGCATGATGACCAAAAAAGCGATTCAGTATTTGAAACAGTTAAAACCTTGAAAGAAGGCATTAGTGAGATGATAGACAAAGTGAAAAAGTAAATTTCATTTCTGATGGTTGGGTTGAACAGGAATAATCTTCGGCCATTGTCATCCTGTGCCAACCAAGGCTGTGGTTGAAAAGATTTTAACCACCATACTTCGTCTGCCTACAGTACACTTATAAGCACTCAGGAGGGGATTTAATCATATAAGTGAGTATTCCACGTTGAGGTCGACATGTTAACGGATTGATAATGAAAAAATTTAATATGTTTGCCACGTGCCAGCTGATAATCTGATTTCCGTTTGACAGCGCGTTTTTTTGGACATTTCTCGTCTAGTTGGACAGGTCAATCAACGGTCGACAGAACGCTAATAACGCATTTATGTACCCTTTGTTATATTACATTTTGCCCTTCAATGTTTCTAAGAACTCTTTTTTCAGCCTTTTTGGTCAGTTTACCACTTTGTGGTTTTACTCAATCTCCTAATCTTCAAAAGGAAGTTGCCAAAGCGGTGCACGGAGTAACTGTTAACATTTCCGGCTGGAGTTTTGGCAATAACAAAATTACCAAGGATGAGCTGGGCGGGGAAGGTAAAATTGTCTATCAGTTGCGTGTAGACAACGGTAATATTGTCTCGGCTCGGCCTCTGCAACAAACCGTTAGTCCTTCGGTTGAAAGTTTTTACCGACAACAGATACTACGACTCAAACTAAGCCCCAAAGGTTCTATCGCACCCTCAGATTTGACAACAGGAACGCTAACGGTTAACATTTCCGACAGTCAATCATTACAAGTTACTGGCGACAACCCGAACGTTATTCAAAGTAGCTTGAATCAGGACACTACAGGCAAAAGCTCGTCAGCCATATACTTATCAGTACTACGGTATCGGGGTAAGGTAATCGATATAAGTCCTATAGGTAGAGACTACTCGGGGGAGGAAGATTACAGCCGAACAGTGCATAAATCATCCAGATCGTCTCTTGATCCTAGCGATGCTTTGGAAATGGTATCGAACTATGGTTGGCAAGTAACTGGGAGCAAGTTGTATAAATCATATTCATCTTACAATCAAAAAGATCCGTCGTTCATTTCCAGAACAATTGAATTGATAAGACTAAAATGATTTAAAGCTCTGTGGGGTGCACTTACCTCCCTGCTGACAGGATAAGTGATTAGTAGTGAGCGTTCTTTGCAGGCGTTTCGCGCTTTGTTCGACAGGTCAAAGTCCGGCTGGACAGAAAGCTTTGGTTGGTTTGCCACGTACTTGTTGACAGATCAATCTTTTCCAGATAGAAAGGCCTAAATAAGTTTGGCTAGTTTCGGTTGACAAGCCAACCGCTTTGAGGTGAAAACTGAATTATTTTAGGATGGAAGTTGAGTTAATTGAATGCCACGAGCATGGGAGCCTGCCAATAGCTTTCGTCTGCCAACATTTATTTCATGGTGAACTTTCTAGCTTTCATCAAGGATACGATGAAGATGATAAACCTACTTTATCTGGATGGTGTGATAAATGCGAGGAAGTGAGGGCAAAAGACCGCGAATGGAACGACGAAAACATGGCTTTTGCCGATATAAAACTGGTGTGTTCGAAATGTTTTGAAAATATCAAGGCTTCCAACTTGCTGCAATAAATAGATTGTACGTTGTTGGTCAGCTTTGCGGGGTCCACTTACCGCAGACAGGAAAGTGGCTGATCAGGCCCGTGTGGCTCCCAACACGAACAAGGGTGAAAAGGTCAGGGGCACGTTGTTTGCGGTGAGTAAAGTGGCTTCCATCAGCCCTTGTGGCCGTTGGGTGGCCCGTCCAAGTAGGTGGGTATTTTGCGTGTCCTGCGGCAGGATAACTATTTGATAGTGAGCGTTCTTTTAAGGGTGTCTTGCGTCTCGGTCGACAGGTAAATCACCTTTCCACAAAACTTATCATTATTAAATTAGAAGTGGATTGTGTGTTATTTTACCAGATAATTATTTTTTCAGCGTCCCAAACTTTTCTAAAAAATGAGTAAGCAGAGATTCTATATTCCAACACGAGGTAATGATGACGAGGCTTACAAGGAAGCACTGAAATTCGCTTGCGAATTAGCTAACTCTGACTCAGAACTTACTAAAGTTATATTGCTGATTCCTAGTAAAGGAAACACAGGATGGTTTGATAGATTATTTGGTCCGGCTATAGTTAAAGAATTGTTTAAAGGGAAAATATTTAAAAATTGTATCCCTATTTTTAAATTCGAAACAATCAAAACTTATAAGGATAATTTTAAAGCTGGGGATATAGTAATCACTTGTGGTTTATATGAAGAAGATATTTTCAAGATAGATGACTATTACTGCGTAAAGGCGATAATAGCTATTCCTTGGTTACCAGAAAAGGTTCAAAAGTGGATTCAAACGTGGAATCCAATAGATATTAGAACCGAGACGTCCACGCTAGATCAGGTTCAAGAACCTTCATGCATTGTTAAAAAAGCCTTGGAAGAACTCACTGATTATGTAAATATGGGTACTGGCATCGTTCATCCAGACGACAATGAACGTGCTAAAACAATCATAATGGCATTACATAAGTATGAACCTGCTTTAGATTCTAATCTTGTTGGTGCATACCTGGTTAGAGAACTAAATTGGGATAATAGACATGCGCAAGACGTTGAAAAGTTGATAATTACCCTCAACAACGGAAAGCATTTCAAGGGCGGGCAAAGAACGGGTTTGCAGAACTACTATAAAGACTGGAAGAATCAGTGTAACCAATAATTTAGCTTTATTCCGTCTGGCAATCAACACATGCGGAGATAAAGATTCGGACTATCAGAAATTGAACGAATGACTTTAATTTCCAGATTCGGCCTCTCTCGGCTTAATCGGATTTGTGCGTTGTTAGTTAGCTCTGCGGGGTCCACTTACCTCGGACAGGAAATTGCCCGGCTAGCCTGACCGGCACCCAACGAAGGCGAAGTTGAAAAGGTGGCAACGTACCTGAGTTTGCTCTATCTTGCTTCATCCATCAGCCTTCGCGGGCGTTGGATGAACCGTCTATGCAAGTAGGTATGTCACGTCTCGTGCGACAGGATAACGAGTTGATAGTGAGTGTTTTTTGTAAATTTGCCACGTTCCTAGCGACAAAGCAAAGTCTGGTGTTTAGAACGAGTATAAGCGTTTATTTGGATTAACCAAGGCCTGCGGTCACCAAAATCACATTCACGCTATTAAAGAAAACTTAATGAGATTCGCTTACCTTCTATTGCTTGTTTGCGGTACGTCATATTCAGTCTTGAGCCAGAATATGACTATCAGGTATGGTAAAAAGCATATTCTACCTATTGATGAAAATGGGCATGCTATTTATCAAGTTGTCGAACAAGTACCTGGTGCCTCAGCTGCCCAATTATACCAACGTTCTAGAAAATGGTTTGCCAATGGGTATGATTGGGATGGTAAGTTGCAACTGTCGGGTATTGACTCACTTACGGGCGAGTTAACTAGTAAAGGATGGTTTAAATTTGGGTCTACCATTTATATATTCCCAGTTAGCGTCACCGTTAGTCATTGTATGTCAGTAAAGGTCAAGGAGGACCAGTATCAAGTAGAAATAACAAATCTTTCTCTAAAAACACCTTTCTACAAAGGCCCTATTGAGTCAGTACATGGCCCTAGCGGCTTTGTTCACGATACATTTATCCAAACTGATACCATTGTACAAGTGATCCTTCTTGAGTCTTTCAGGAAAGCAATGAAAATAGATAATTAGACTTTGACAGCGCGTTTTTGTTGGTGTGCAACGTACCTGACGACAAGTCAACCCACCGGAGACAGAATCATTGCTCGACTCATCTTATGGCATCTTATTCCCATCTTCCATACCTTATCAGGAGTCTTTTAGTCCTCTGTTTGATGACAGCCTGCCATCAAACGGCTAAGAGTCAACAGGCCGATAAGGGCTTTGCGGATGCTGTTTTCATCTACAAAGGATACGCTTTGGGAGGATCAACAGCCAGCCTAAAGCATCATAGTAAAGCAGTCGATACTATAAGGCATGTCAGTAAAATTCAATTAGACAGGCAGGATGTTGATACGTTGAAATTTTTAATTGGACAGGTCAAATCAAAAAGACACTTTCAACAAAAAATAGGACCTAGTTACTATGCAAGGATAATCAAAAACGGGCAAGAACGTCGAATTGCCCTTGTACCTGGCTGGGCTGTCATTGATTTACAAAACATGAGGCAGTACGTTTTTAGAGATACGCCTTACGGGGAACTTTACAACCGCTTCATAGAGAAGAACTACCGCTAATTTGCTTCCATGCGTTTTTGGTTAGCGTTGCCGGGGCCACTCACGGGCGACAGGAGACTGTCCGGCTAGCCCGAGCGGCACCCAACGTGGGCAAAGGTGTAAAGGTGGCAAAGTACCTGATTTTAGCCTATCTTGCTTCATCCATCAGCCTTTGCGGTCGTTGGGTGATTCAGTCCTTTAAGTGGGCGTTTCACGTTCCGGTCGACAGGATAGCCAATTGGTAATGAGTGCTTCTTGCTGGTTTGCCACGTGCCTACCGACAGGTCAATGTCCGGTTGACAGAACGCGAAAATGGCGTTTCGGCCGACAAGGGAAACACTATAGACATTAACTTTTCTGTACAAGATTATGCCATACAAGTTTAAAAAAGGAGGCATCTTGACCGAAACAGGAGCAAAAGAGATTCTGCTTCAGCATACGAAAGAAAATCTCAAAAAACTTCTGACTGAAATTGTTAATCAAACACTATCATACTCTCATCAGGACTTCACTAATTGGTGCAGTAAATTCTACTTTGATGTTCATATTAGTGATAAGGACATTGAAGAATTAAATATTGATCAAGCGACAATCAACGTACTTGGTGATATCGATGCCCAATGGGATCTGTACCTTATCGGCACTTTTCCCTACGATGAATTGCAATCGTTAGACCTTTCAACTGTAAAATTGCCGAGCGGTTGGTTTGTTAATTGGTTGAACCAACTTTGAAATCGGTACTGTGCGTTGTTGGTTAGCTCTGCGGGGGCCTCTTACCTGGGACATGAATCACGCGATTAGGCACATGCGGCAGCCCAACTGGCAAAGGGTGAAAAGGTCAAGGCAACGTACCTGCGTTTGGCCTATCTTTCGGCCATCAGCCCTTTGGGGTGTTGGGTGCTCGCATAAGCCGTTATCGCCTGCCTCGTTTCGTGCGACAAAGTAACATACCTGTGACAAAGTGCTTTTTTGTGGGCGTTCTGCGTCTCGTCCGACAGGTTAAATCCCGTGCGACAGAACGTTTTTTACTGGTTTGCCACGTACCTGCTGACACAGACTAAACACTCCGATTGGTGAGTTTTGAGCTTAGTGCTTGATGAAAAAAGAAATACAACACAATGGAACAAATCTCGATTGGTAGCGTAGTTAAACTTAAATCAGGCAGTCCTAACATGACAGTCACAGGCTACGGGAAAAAATACGGAGCCGGTAAAATACTGATTAATCTCGAGGAGGATAGAGAGCAAGTTAAATGCCAATGGTTTGATGCAACAGGAACTTTGCAGCAAGAGACATTTCCCGTTACTTCCTTGCAGTTAGCTTGATCGGTTGTGTTTGCTTGGCGTGGGCGGATCTCCGTCGACAGGCAGCAGACTGCGAGGTCATGTGGCAACCCAACAAAAAAAGGTGTAAAGGACAGAGAAACGTACCTGGTAGTGATTAGCGTTGCGGCCATCAGCCCTTGTGGGCGTTGTCCGAGATGCCCCTTACTTTTGCCGTGCATTTTTGGGATAGCTTTTCGGCGCGACAAGCAGGCTTAGCCGCGCCGAAAAGCTATCCCAAAAATGCACGGCCACCGCGTCAGTCTATCCCCGGTTGGGTGCAAAGCCAAGCCGATTGATCAACAAAAGGCGACGTTATTTCATATGCGGTGTGCAGGATTTCTCTGTTTTATTTTTCTGTGTGCAGGCTGCACCCTTAATCGATCGCTGGTGACGACGGGAGCGGTTGGTAATTACTGCGAACCGGCCCTGACGTACCGGTATAATGAGCGCTATCGGCCCTTGCCCGCGCTTCCCACTGATACCAGCCTGACTAATCATCTGTCGGCGCACGACCTGTTGCTGGCCAACGCGGCGGGCATCATTCCGCTGTTGCAGGCCCTGGCCCGACTGCCGCAGCGCGCCAGTCTTCAGAATCAGCTCGACCGAGTGATTATTCAACAGCAGATCCAGCAGCGGCTGTTGCAGGTATCGACGGAGATTGCCAGTCTGGCGGCCGAGCTTGATTGTGAAGGCGAACGGGCCGATCAGCTGGGTACGTTCCTGGATCAGCAAGACCAGAAACGTATCCGCAACCTGACGTTGCTGTCGGTCGTCATTGGGGCGGCGACTACGGTGGCGACGTCGCTGATTCAGGCCGATGGCGTCGACAAGACAGTGGGCATTGGTGGGGGCCTGGTCAGCGCCGGGCTGGGTGGCGCGGCGGCGTTTTCGTCGAACAAAGCGGTTCCGTTTCTGCACGAGCGCAACCTGCTGGCCGACATCTGGGCGCCGACGGACCAGTCGGCCACGTACTCGCCATTTATCTGGTACGTATTGAATGAAAAGGGCTTCAGCAACACAAAACAAACGTCCATTCGGGCCAATATCCGGCAGCGCTGGCAACGCTACGTGGTGCCGAACACTACAGCCGAGCAGCAACAGCTTTTTTTCGGAAAAGGAGGAAGGTATCAGGCCGACGACCTGCACACCCGCGCCAACATGTTGAATCAGCTACAGGCCTCGGTGCGGTCGATCAATCAGGACCTGCAAAGCCTGCTGAACTACGTCGCCCACTAAATCCGTAACGTCCGATGGCTCACCCGAAGGCCCGGTTCAGAGCGTTCCATTGAGCTCGTACACCTGCCCTGCGGTGGTCTGAAACGCCTGCACGTAGCCGCCGGGTAGTGGCGTAATCGGGCGCTTTGCTGCGTTGGAAACGAGGGGTTTGCCGGGGTCGATAAATGAGAACAACGGATTTGGATTGCGGCCCGTCGCTGGCACGGCACTGACCCCCACCACCGTTGCTTTTTGGCTGGTTCGTACCCGGCATACGCCACCTAGTTCTGACCGAATGGTGGCTTTTCTTAAACGGCTATTCGCCCATTCGATGTCGACGACAAAGCCACCTCGGGCTCTGAGGCCGGTAATTTTGCCGTTGGGCCAAGCTTTCGGCAGGGCAGGAAGTAATTGAATGTCACCGGCATGACTTTGAACGAGCATCTCGGCAATGCCGGCGGTGGCTCCGAAATTACCGTCGATCTGGAAAGGTGGGTGCGCATCAAACAGATTGGGGTACAGGCCCCCGCCCACCATCTTCGTGCCGTCTTCCTGCACCAGATGCACCAGATTCGTCAGCAGCTTGTGGGCCTTGTCGCCGTCTTGCAGGCGGGCATAAACGTTTATCTTCCAGCCCATCGACCAGCCCGTAGCCTTATCGCCCCGGCGTTCCATGGAGGTGGCAACCGCAGCCGTCAGCTCCGGGGTCGTGTACGGATTGATCTGATTCGACGGGTGAAAGCCATACAGATGGGAGATGTGCCGGTGCTCTTTTTCGCCATCCTCAAAATCGAATTGCCACTCCTGAAGTTGACCATATTTACCGATCTGGTAGGGCAGCAGTTTGGCCAGCTTGGCCTTTATCTCGTCATAAAGCGGCTGCTCCGACGTACCCAGTTTATCCGACGCTTCGATAAAACGGGTAAACGACTCGCGGATGATGGCCATATCCATGGTCGGGCCCGGACTCAGCGTCGATGTTTGCCCGTTGCCATACACGAAGGCATGCTCCGGCGAGTGGCCAATCGGCGTTACCAGATAGCCATCCTTGTTGGGAATCAGCCAGTCTTTATAAAACAGAACGACGCCTTTCAGAAGTGGATAGACGTCCGTTCTCAGGAAGGTTGTATCGCCCCGAAACAGGTAGCGTTCCCAGAAATGGCTTGTCAGCCAGCCCCCGGCCATCGGCCAGAAGGCACAGTTACAGTAATC
Source organism: Fibrella aestuarina BUZ 2 (assembly GCF_000331105.1). Taxonomy (NCBI): domain Bacteria; kingdom Pseudomonadati; phylum Bacteroidota; class Cytophagia; order Cytophagales; family Spirosomataceae; genus Fibrella; species Fibrella aestuarina. The sequence continues at coordinate 2,084,968 of NC_020054.1, forward strand.
GACCGGCTCGGTATGCCGCCAGATGTCGGTGTTATGATGCACGACCCAACCGTTGTTGCCGTACATGGCTCTGGCCGTTACGGCCCCGTTTATGGCCAGTTCGCGCACGGCTGTCAAAAACGGTTCGTGGCACTCCGACAGATTGGTGAGTTCGGCGGGCCAGTAGTTCATCTGGGCGTTTATGTTGACGGTATAGGCGCCGTTCCAGGGCGGAATAACCTTATCGTTCCAGATACCCTGCAGGTTCAGGGGCTGGCCACCGGGGCGGGAGCCCGCGATCATGAGGTACCGGCCAAACTGGTAGAGCAAGCCAACCAGCGATTGGTCTTTGCCGTTGGCAAACAGCGCAATGCGCTGATCCGTCGTCCGGGCCGACTGGTCGCTCACCGTCCCGATCTGTAGCTGTGAGCGGCTGAACAGGTGTTGGTAATCGGAGAGATGGGTTTTGGCCAAATCGTCGTACGACCGACCAGCTACCGAGGCGAGGTATTTTTGCGTGGAAGCTGCCGGGTTGAGCCCCTGCGTGACCGGGCTCTTATCAAAACCGTTGAAGCTGGTTGCGCATGTCAGGACAAGCAGCACCTCACGGGCTCCGCTGATTTTGATGGTCTGGTCGGTAGCCTGAAGGGTGCCACCTTGCTGCGTAGCCCGTAGGCGGGCTTCAAACCCCATGCCCCAGCCAGTTGCATCAGCGCCATACAGCACGTCCGAGGCGTTGGGTAAGACCGACCCGTCTTTGGCAAACACCTCAGGGTATTTGTGCTGATCGCCTAACTTCTGCACCAGTTTTACGGTGCGCCGCAGCACAAATCCCGGTGCTTTGCCGGCCATGATCAGTTGATCGGCTGACGCTGAATAGCGGGCCAGGGGCTTGTGAGGCGTTGAAAAACGGATCTCACCGTTTATTGTTTCTTTCCCCTCGGCCAGTAGCCTGATCACAATGACCCGGTCGGGGTAACTGGCAAAAATTTCCCGCCTGTAGGTGGTATTGGCTACCGTGTACTGAATCTGCGAAATCCCGGTTGACAGGTCGAGCGAACGCCGATACTTCGTAACCGGGCCAGTATGGGTAAACGCCATCCATAAATCGCCGAGGGGCTGGTAGTCCTGGTGATTTCGGCCCAGCCAGTCGGCCGCCACGAGGTTCTGCGCTTCCTTGTAGTTGCCCTGCTTGACCAGCGAGTCAACAGCCTTGAATTTTTTCCGCACATCGATCGCTGTGAACGTACCTGACGGATCGCCCGAATACAACGTGCCTTCGTTCAGTTGCAGATGCTCCTGTTCGACACCGCCGAAAAGCATGGCTCCCATGTAGCCATTGCCAATCGGCAGGGCTTCGGTCCAGGCGGCGGCGGGTTTGTCGTACCATAACGTTAGGTCCTGCCGGTTGGCGCCGGTACGTCTGCCCTGCGCGAGCGCTGCGTTCGTCCAGAGTAAGGCCAGGCTAACAAGAAATGCGTTCATCAGCATAAAGAAGAATAAAGAAAGTGAAGCCCGCCCAACACGAGGGTCCGACGGGCTATCGTCACGGTGGGAGGTAAGACGTTAATTGTAGCCGGGGTTTTGTTCCAGAACCGCGTTGACGTTCCGGTTGATTTCGCTGAACGGAATCGGCCACAGGTTGTGATAGGGTTCGATGCTCAAGCCCGCTTTTTCGTTGTATTTCTTGTTCCGGTCATACAACTTGCCCATGCGGGTGAGCGTCACCATCCGGAACTCTTCCGAATACAGCTCGCGCATCCGCTCATCGAGCAGGAAGTCGATCGATACGTCGGCGGCAGTAATAGGAGGGGCTTTGGCCCGCGCCCGAACCACGTTCAGGTCGGTAGCAGCACTGGCGTTGTCGCCCTTCCTGATGTACGCTTCGGCGCGCAGGAAGTAGGTTTCGGGGAGCCGCACCAGGTAATTGTCGCGGAACAGATCACTGCCGTTGATCAGCAACCGGCCACCCAACGGCGACGTAAGTACGTTGCCCGCCGCATCTTTCTGGAAATACGCATCGGGGAAGTCGCCGGCCGAAATCGTATTCTTCTTCAGAATAGGAAACCAGTAGCGAATGGTGTCGATAAAGCCGGTGGCTTTTGCCTTGTAGCCGTCTTTCACGTACCATTTGCCGTAATCAGGCGAGGTGGTGGGTACGCCATCGATCTGAAAATCCCGAATGATGTTATACTCCGAATTGCGGATATCGTCGCGGCCACTGCTCGCCCACATGCCATACAGCACAAAAGAAGTGGGCCGCATCCAGCCGATCCCGCGCCCGCTCCATTTTTCGTTCGGTCCCTTCACGGCGCTGACGCTCTTACCATCCACCGACGAGCGGATCGTTACGTTCTGTATCCCCGACATAACGGCCCACTGCTGGGCATCGCGCTGGGCAGAGGCCGGGTTGAGGTAGTCGGATTGAATGATGTACAGCCCTTCCCGGTTGCCACTGGTCCGGTTCTGGTTGCCCAGTTCGAACAGATCGCGGTAGACGTCCCCCGGCTTATCCTTACGCGTGCCGAAGCGGGCGGTCATCAGACTGACGCCGGGATAACTGATAACCTGCGTGGCGGCGGCAATAGCCTCGTCGTAGGCTTTCAGGGAAATGTTCACCTCGGCCAGTATGTGCTGGGCAATCTGTTTGTTGACGGCCCCGTCTTTCGCCACGTCGATGTTGGGCAGCGAGGCAATGGCTTCGGTCAGGTCTGCTTTGCACTGGGCATACACCTGATCGCGGGTAGCGCGCACCAGATCCCGGCGCGGTGTGGCAATTTCTTCCGTTATCAGCGGCACGCCCCCATACAGATTGGCGAGCATGTTATAGCCCCACGCCCGGAAAAACAGGCCCTGCGCTCTGAATATTTTTTTGTCCGCTTCCGACAGTTTGCCAGCCGTAGCCGAGCGGTTGATCACGACGTTGGCGTTGGCGATGATCTGATAGACATTCTGCCAGATAACCTGGGGTACGTTGTAGGTAGGGACCATCGTATTCTTGTAGTCGTTCAGCTTTACGGCGGGCTGATAATCGGTTCCGTTTACGGCGAAGTCGGTCGCGTAGCGCAACGCGAAATACGAATCGAGGTCGATACCTCCAAAGGCAATGGCGCGCAGTCGATTGTGCAGGTAGTTGATCGACAGCTGGAACTGCGCGCTGGTTTCCAGTGAGTTGTCAGGCGAGTAAAAGTCCAGTGGTTCCTCTTTGAGGAAGGTGTCTTCGTTACACGACATGACCAGGCTCATACCCACGAGCAGGGTCATGCAATAGGTGAGTAATTTTTTCATCGCAGTGAAGAGGTTAAAATTCGATGTTCAGCCCAGCCGTGTAATTCCGCAGGAGGGGGTAGGCCGACCGGTCCAGGCCCGTACCGGTTTCAGGGTCCCAGCCGTCCCAGTCGGTCAGGGTGACCAGGTTTTTGCCGTTCAGGAATAACTTGACCCGGTTGAGCTTCATTCTCTGAGTCAGCGTCTGCGGTAGATTGTAGGACAGCGTCACGTTCTGAAGCCGAACGAAATTGCGCTGAACGTAGGGCGAGAAGGTTTCGCCCAGCGCCACGGTGTAGTAGCCAATCTGCCGGTAGCGGGCGTTTGGCTTTTCGGGCGTCCAGTAATCGAATTTGAAAATATTACCATTCGATATGTTGTCCGGGTTGGGCAGCGCATTACCCGGCTGGCCGTAATAATACTTGCTGCCCCCCTGGATGGAGTTGATAAAGAAGCTGAATTCCCAGGCTTTGTACCGGAAACTATTCTGAATGCTGAATCGGTAGGAGGGGTCGGTGTAACCCAGAATCTTACGGTCGGCGGCGGCCGTGTAGGCACCGTCGCCGTTCAGGTCTTCCACTTTATAGGTGCCGTAGGTAAAGCCGGCGGGAATCCGGTTGGCCTCGGCATCGGCCACCTGCCACATGCCGATGATGTTGAAATCGTAGGCGACCCCATACGGCTGGTTGATGAATATCTTGGACGAAACCAGATCATCCTCAACCCCGTCTTTGTTGGCGTCGATCCCCAGAATGCTGACAACCTTGTTGCGGTTGCGGGCAAAATTGACCGTCATGTCCCAGGTGAAATCAGGCCGTTCGATGGGGCGACCCGAGAGGGTGAGCTCCTGCCCCGTATTGCGCAGCTTACCGATGTTGGCGGGCGTGCTGGTCAGGCCGTTGGCAACCGGCAGGTCCACGTTGAAGAGGAGGTTGTAGGTGTTGGAAATATAGGTGTTGAAACTACCCGACAGCCGGTTCTTGAAGAGGGCAAAATCCAGCCCGAAGTTGGCGGCCTGGGTCGATTCCCATTTCAGATCACTATTGGCCAGCGCACTCAAAAATTGACCCTGCTGGGCTGCGCCCCCATCGCCATACAAATACCCGTTGCCTACATTGGCGGTCATCTTGGCCAGCGTCTGGTAGCGGCCCAGCGTTCGGTTGCCACTAACTCCGTACGAAGCCCGCAGTTTCAGCTCATTCAGCACCGAAATCTTGTCTTTCAGGAACCCCTCTTCGCTCAGTGCCCACGCCATAGCCAGTGAGGGAAATACCCCAAACTTATTGGTTTCGCTGAAGCCGGAGAACCCGTCCCGGCGCACGGTGCCCGTAACGACGTATTTGTCCCTGAACGAGTAAATCAGGCGGGCCATCGAATACAGGCTGGCTTCCTTCCAGGCGTTTGACGTAGTCGATTGCAGACCAGCCTGGCCGGCGTCCAGCTTGTTGTACCCCAGTACATCGTTGGTGAAGAACGCTGCATACGCGTTTGTGCTTTCGAAGGTACGTCGCTCGGTGCCGTACAGCAGCGTGGCATTGACCGCGTGCGGGCCGAACGAGTTCTGGTACGTGACGATATTGTCCAGCGTGGCCAGGTACTGACTTGAATTCAGTTTGGCCGCTTCGCCGTTGAAATTCTGGGCAAACGAACTGAAGTTATAGGTTTTACCGTCGATTAGATTTTGGGAGAAGTTCAGTCGGTAACTCAGCCCCTTCACAAACGGGATACTGATGTCGGCGAAGAGCAGGCCGAAAAGGGTGCTGCGTTTTTCCAGATTCTGCTGCCCAATCTGAAGCAGCGGGTTGACCCGGGCGTTATCCGGCATACGGAGCAGCGCCCCGGTGGCATCGTAGGGCGATAGTTGCGGCACTTCATACTGTACATCATCGAGGCTGGGGGCCGCGCCCGAATAGTCGCTTAGGCCGTAAAACGACTGAAGGCCTACCTTCATCCAGTTGGTCACTTTCGAGTCCAGGTTGACCCGGAAGTTGTAGCGTTGGTAATCGTCGTTCTTGACAACGTTTTGTTGCTTCGTATACCCCAGCGAGAAAAAGTAGGAACTTTGTTCGGTGCGTCCGCTGATGCTCAGGTCATGGTTCATGATGAACGGCCGTCTGTTGGTCAGCAACTCCCACCAGTTGGTATCGGTGCCGTTCTGAATACCCGCCAGAACCTGGGGCGATACGAATTTGGTGACATCCCAGGTCGGATTCTCCTGCGTAAGGCCAGACCCGGTGCGGCTCAGCGATATGTAGCGGTCGGCTTTCTTTTGCAGGAAACCAGCGGCATTATCGGGCAACATGGCTTTGTTCGTGATTTCCTGTAGGGAGTAGGAGCCGCTGTATTCAACGGTGGGTTTCTTGGTACCTTTTCCGGTTTTTGACGTAATCAGGATTACCCCATTCGCTGCCTGCGAACCGTATACGGCTGCGGCACTGGCATCTTTCAGAATATCGACGGACGCAATATCATTCGGGTTGATGTCGACGATGCTACCCCGGTAGATGATTCCGTCCAGCACGATGAGCGGCGCCGTACTGCCTGAGATGGAGTTGCGCCCCCGAATGCTGATGGTGGGATCCTGTCCGGCCTGCGTGGTGGCCCCCACATTTAACCCCGGTACCGAGCCTTGCAGCGATTGGAGCAGGCTCACGTTGGGGGCTTCCTTGAAGGCGTTGAGGTCGGCTCGGGCTACGGCCCCGGTAATGTCGCGCTTCTTGGCTGTACCGTAGCCAATGACCACCACTTCATCAAGTGATTTATCGTCCAGCTTGAGGGCAATGTTGAGCGCCGTCCGGTTGCCTACGGTTAGTTCCTGGGGTACGTAGCCCACGAATGAAAAAATAAGGACGGCGTCGGCGTCGGGTACGTTGATCGAAAAGGTGCCGTCGCCCAGGGTGTTCGTACCCCGGGTAGTGCCTTTGATCACGATGCTTACCCCGGGTAGCTTTTCGCCTTTCTCATCGACAACGGTGCCGGTCACCGTGATGTCGGCGGGCTTGGTGCCGAGCTTATCGTCATTGGTCTGGTTTACCGGGCTGCGGCTCTCGGTTGCACTACCGGTGGGGGCTGGGTTCAGTACCACCTCGTCGGCATCGACCCGGTACTCGATTTTCAGCGGCACCAGCAGTTCGTTCAGGACGTTGCCCAGGGGCTGATTGCTTACGTTGATGGATACCTTTCGCTCCCCCCGAATCAGCGCTGAACTGTATGTAAACCGAACGTTAGTTTGCTTACTCAGTTGAGAGAGTACCGTTTTGATCGGCAGGTTCGTCAGTTGTAGGGTGACTTTACGGTTCAGGAGTTCTTGAGCGTGGGCATCGTAGGCTTTGGAAATACCCACGAATACCAGTGCAATCAAAAGCTGATATACGGTTCTTCGCATGACCAGGTACGGTAGCCTGTACGATTTTGATAGAAGTTGCATACATTCACTTGTTTTTGTTCGGTTTGTAAGGGCAAAAGCTCCCCGTGCCTCAGCAGTGAGGCCATTGATCAGCGGCGGAACGTGTTATGAGCCGGTAATGCTGGAACCATTACCGGCTTTTTTGGCAATAGACGCAGGGTGTTACATAGGCAGCTAGCGGTTAGGAAGTACAGCCGGTGCTGGTGATGATCAGTTGCCCGTCTACGACTTCGTAGGAGGCGCCAATCGCCCGGCATATGCGGTCAAGACGCTGATAAAGCCCTTCGTTGGCTGACAAGGTTGTTGTGATCGGGCACTGGCTCAGGAGTTGCGCATCAAACACGATATCCAGCCCGTACTGCTTTTCCAGGATAGCCAGTACATCTGAGACAGGCTTGTCGTCGAAACTTAACGGCTGAGTAACCGAAGAAACGGGAACTGGCTGCTCAATCAGGTCTTTGGCCAGTTGTTCGGTTGTTCGCTCGAACGTGGCCCGTTGGTTGGGCGTCAGCACCACCCCAGCTACCTGCGACGTGGCGGCCTGATCCATCCGGTCGAAATTGCGACGGGCAAACACCGATACCCGGCCCGTTCGAACAATCACCCGAACCGTTTTATCCTGGTCGTAGGCCTGTACGTGAAAGCTCGTACCGACCACTTTCGTTACGGTGCCGCCGGCGAATACGAGGAAAGGCCGGGCTGGATTCTTCGTGACGTTAAAAAAGGCTTCGCCCTGTAGGTCAACCTCGCGCCTGTTGGCGGCAAACGATTTGGCGTAACGCAACCGGCTGCCGGGCTGGAGTTGTACCGAACTGCCGTCGCTCAGCGTGATGGTTACAGGGTGAGCGGTAGTATTTACCGCTTCGTGCTGACTGGCCTGGTCCATAGAAGCCGTTGGCGACAACTGGCCGGCGATGGGGGCGGTTGTGTCGGTTTGGGTAAACCACCAGCCTGCGCTCAGTACCAGGGCCACGCCCGCCGCCACGGCCCAGCGCTGCCAGGATGGTGTATGCCGGATGATACGCCCAACGGGGATGGGTTCCGTGGTTTCCTGCTCGATGCGGCTGCGTAAGTGTTGCCAGATCGCCTCCAGCTGGTCGGCGTCGGCCACAGAGAGTGCCCCGGGATCGGTGGCCCGGCTTAGCTGTTGCAGCAAATGAATGGCCCTTACTACGATGGCAACTAGCTGAGGGTTTTCCTGGAGTAGGCCTATCCAGAACTGATCCGTTGCCGGGTTGGGTTGCATGACCCATTGTCGGAAGGCAGAATCGGCCGCTAAGTCTTCCGCATTATAGTTGGTATAGTCCATTCTGAATCTCGTCTCGAAGGCAAGAGAAGGACTGTATCGGTTTTAACTCATTATTTCTAAAAATAATTTTATAAATGACGCCGGGTTGGATCGACTCAGGTCATCAGGGACCAACTGGCCAGCAACAGGACGCTGATCAGCAGCTGGCGCAGCGCGTGAATAGCCCTGTTTATATTGTTGATGACAGACTGCGTGTTTATACCCATCAGGGAGGCAATCTCCTCATTGCTGAGTTGGTGGTAATAGGCCAGCACAAGGGCTTCCTGCTGCCGGGCTGGTAGGGTATCGACAGCCCGACGCAGGCGGTTTACCTGAAGCTCGCGCCTATCCAGATCCGACAGTAACGTTTCGACCGAAGGAATGCTCAGCAGGTTTTCAACACCGTCCAGGTCATCGGCTTGGTGTAATGGGTCCGACCGGAGGGAGAGGGAGCCTGTCAGCCGATTGCGCATGATGCGCAACAGATAATACCGGATGTTGGCGGGCGTAGTCAGGGTGGCGCGGTATTTCCAGATTTCCAGAAAAACGTCTTGTACCGCATCGGCTACCGCAGCGGAGTTGGGGTGTAATCGCTTCCCATACGTGAGCAGCGGTCCCGCATGAGCACGATACAGCTGCTCAAAGGCCTGGGTATTGCCTTTTGTAAACGCCTTCCAAAGAAGGGCGTCCGTTTCAAAGGGAGGTGGGCGATCAGTTGCCAAGTTACGGTAGCGTTTACGTCGATTTGGGTTTGTTGCATTTGCCCTGTTTACCGGCCTAGGTTGCCAGCCACAGTAAAGCCTCACAAGACGGTTTCAAACCGGAACGTATCGACGCTGAATCCAGACTAGTAAAGGCTGCAAACCCGTATTGGTCTCCTAGCAGCTGGCCGATCAGCCGCTAGCAGGGGGCTCATGCATTTTCTATGTATGAGTAATTCGTTTGTTGATAGCGGAAAGCTACGGTTTTCGCTTAAAATAAGGAATCTGTAGGCGGGTAATACCTACGTTGCGTTGTTTCATACTGTACCGGCTACCTATTTTAGGGCCTGACTTCCCATTGATGGGTGCCGCTGGGTACGTTGGTCAGTTGCCAACTGTGTTTGTCGGCGGGCGGGGTAAGCTGGCGGCCGTTTTGCCAGAGGGTGGCGGTTGGGCTGAGGCGGGGTACGTACACGACGCCCCGCGAGTTAGCGGGCAGCGTCAGTCGCATGTACCATCGCTGGGTACGTTGGGTGAACGCTACGCGCACGGGCCCGTGCAGGGTGGGTAGCTGTAGCGACGCCTGGTTCAGCGCGCCGGGTTGGGGTTTTACCTGAATGACGCCAAAGGCCGGGGTCAGCGGTTCGACGCCCATCAGTTTCCGCACGATTACGTTGGCCGGGGCGGCTCCCCAGGCGTGGTTCCAGTCCTGGTTGGGTTTGTAGCGCGTGTCCCAGGCTTCGGTAGTCATCGTGGAACCGGTCCGAATCATGTTGTACCAGCTCCGTTCGGCGGTCGAGGTCAGGAGCGAGAGGGCATAGTCGGCTTCATGCGCGTTGTACAGGGCGTCGAGCAGAAATTGCGCGCCGTAGACGCTACAGGCCATACCCCGCGACCGGATATGCGCCAGTACCCGCGCTCGGTTGGCCTCGGGCACCAGCCCAACCGCCAGCGCCATCATGTTGGCGTGCAACGATGCGTGGCGGGTGCTGTCGCCATCGGCTACAAGGCCCGTGGCAGGGTCGATAAACGTAGCCTGATAGGCCCGTTTAACCTGCTCACCGCGCTGCCGGAACTGCGCCGCGTCGGCGGATTGACCGAGTTGGTCCGCCAGGTCGGCCATGTAGCGCAGGGCCTGGTAATGGAAGGCGTTCACGACCGCATTGTAGTCGCAGAAGACGAAGCCATCGGTTTCGCCCGCTTCTCTCTTGCCCAGGCCTAGTACGCCCTGTTGCGGCCAGTCGACGATGTCCTGAAGGGTGGGGCGCCCGTCGAAGGTTTCGTAGTGAATCGATGCTTTGAAAGCAGGCGTTTGTAAACCGGTGCGGGTGCTGATGAGGCCATCGGGCCGGGCCAGCGGTAGCAGCAGTTTGGCGCTTAGGTCGGTATAGAGGCGGGTCAGGTTGCGCGCGTCGCCCGAGTAGCGGTAGTCGTTCCAGGCGATCAGTACGTTTTGCAAGGACCACTCAGTAGGCCAGGTGGCGTGAAAAATGAGGTAATCGAGCGAGCGTTTGGCCATGGTATACTCCCCATCGGTCGCGTAGTGCGCCAATTGATTGATCAGCGCGTCGGCTTCGTAAGGAATCCGTTCGCGGTCACCGTCGACGTAATAGCCCGTAAACGAGGTGGCTTTGATGGTGTGTTTGCACAGCGCCCAAACCCGATTCAACGTGGTGTCGGAGCTACCGAAGGTCGCGGCGGTATCATCGAACGGGTACGTGACGACGTGACGCACTAACTCCCCCACCTGCACCGTAGCAGCGGGCCGTTCGAGCTCGATGTACCGAAACGGCAGCACTTCGCCGATGTAACCGGGCATCATAATCGCCTTGGGGCCGGTGTTACGCTTGTCGGGCGGGATCGGCACCGGGTACGTGTGCGTGCCGGGGCGCAGCCGCAAGATGAGCCGCCGGTAGCGGATGGTGCCGGGCGGTTTACGCTGCACCGCACCCCCGGGCGTGAGCGCTTCGCCCAGGTGCAGCACCAGCGAGTCGGTGGTGGCTGTCGTTTGGGCGGTAAGCCATACCTGCCCAAAGGCGTCGTTACTAAAGTCATACAGCCGCGCGCCGTTGGGCTGGGTACGTTGCCGGGCCGGTTTCTGCTGCTCCTTCACGAGCGGATAATGGCTCGTGGCGTAGTCGGCCAACTCGGGGGCGGTGCGGAATACCCGGATCGCCGAATAGGGGCTAGCCCGTCGCCGGTCGTCCCAGACCCGGATTTTCCAGTAGTAGACCCGATTGGGCTGTAAGCGCCGTCCGGCTGGCAGCAACACGCCTACACTCTGATCGCTGGGTACGTTCCCCGAATCCCATACGTCGCCCCGCCCGGCGGCGCAGTTGGCCCGCGACGAGCTTAGCACTAGCTGCCAGGCCGTCTGTCGATAGCCAGTGCGGGTGTCGGGTAGTTGCCAGCTAAAGGAGGGTCGTTCGCTGCGGACCAAGGCCATTTGCAGGGAGTCGGGTGCTGTTTCGGGCGTCAGCGTGGTCAGAAAACCGCGTTGCCAGACCTTGTCGGTATGCAGCAGTAAATCGGTACGCAGCGCCACCGGAGCCAGCGGCGCCTGCGCCCATAGCGACGACACGGTCAGCGAAAACAGAGCCAGCAAAAAGGATCGCATAAAGGTCAGCGTAAGTCTTCGCCGTGGTCATTGGGGAAATCGCTGCCGCTCCAGATGGCCTGGGCACTCCACGGCTGCGGCGGGTCGGCCCAGAACGGGTCGGTGGCGGGCAAGCCGAGCGGCAGGAACAAACTGGTGGCCAGATAGAGGCTCCCCTGGTTGTTATACACGTCGGCAATGTCGGGTTGCGCGCCATACAGGCCGATGGTCAGCCAGCCGTTCTGATAGGTGGTGGGGCTTTCAAGTGTTTTCCGAAGCACGGCGGTCAGCGCGCCCCGCACCTGCGCCGGTTTCAGTGATGTTGGCAAGGACTTTCGCCAGGCTATATCGGCCAGATGATGAAACGCCGCCCCCCGATACACGATGGAGCGACCCGTGGCCGGAAACGAGCCATCGGTGTTGATGAGCCGTTCCTGGATGACGGCGTACCGTTCGTTGCGCCGACGAATTTTGTCGGTCATGGCCGCGTAGGCGTTGGTTTTGGTGCCGATGATGCCCGTAATGGCGGCCAGATAAGGGTGAATGACGTAGCTGTTGTAATAGTCGAAGGCATAGCGGGGACCGTCGGTGTACATCCCGTCGCCCACGTACCACTGCTCCATTTGTTGCAGCGCGTAGTCGACGCGCATCGGGTCCCAGTCGTAGCCGAAGCGGCAGAAAAAGGCTTCGTTCATGGCCGAAAACAACAGCCAGTTGGAAAAACCCGGCTTGAATTTACGCGTGCTGCGAATGGCCGTAACGAGCCGGTCGCGGTCAGTGGCCGACAGGTGATCCCACAGCCACGGCGCCCGCACGACCGCCAGCGCCAGAAACGACGCATCGACCAGCGACTGACCGGCGATGTCGAACCGCATGTAGTCGCGGGCCGTGGAGTCGAGCGCGTTGGACAGGCCTTTGAGCACCCACTGCCGGTACTGGTTGCGCAGGGCCACTTCGTCGGGGGCGCCACCTTCGGCCTGTAGCCAGGGCGCCATGCCGCTCAGCACCCGGCCCAGCACTTCCACATACTGCACCTGCAGCCGTTGATCGCGGTTGTCGACCCGTTTCGATACTACTTTGGGCATCAGAATACGCAGGCTGTCGTGGGCCAGGCTCTGCAACACGGGCCGCACCATCCGGTCCATCTCGTAGAGCCAGTATTGGCGGTCGGTGCGAGTTGGCGTCAAGTTAGGTGCCGTGCCCGAGCGGGTCCGGCTGTTTCGTTTCGACTGGGCCTGTAGCGGCGCGGTCAGGCCGATCAGCCCGCACAATCCGATCAGCAGCAGACAGATAATCCGGCGTTTCATGGGCGGTGGTTTGTTGGGTACGTAGTAAGAGGCCGATTTGCAGCCGAGGAGAGGTCAGGTACGTTGGGGCTGGCTTTTCCTGGTTGAAGACGACAAACGGCCAGATATACCGGCTGGTGAATGGCCTGAGGCTTGTTTATGCTTACCGCTGGTAGACCCGAACGTACTCGATTTCGTACCGCGTTGGGAAGGTCGTGCCGCTGGGGTCGCCGCCGTTGTCGCCGCCAATCGCCAGGTTCAGCAGCAGGTAGTGTGGTTGCCGGAACGGGTTCTTGCCCGAGCCATCTCCATTAAGGGTCTGCGTCAATAAGACCTCGTTGAGCAATTGCCCATCTACGAACAACCGGATCGCTTCGGGTGTCCAGTCCATGCGCCAGGTGTGAAAACGACTCGCCCAATCGGCCCCGCCTAACGAGGCGAGCGGCGTTTTGGTGGTGCGCCAGTTGGCTGTGTAGCGCTTCGACGTACCCCAGGCTACGTTGGCCAGCAGGTCGTTGCGGTAATACTCCATAATGTCGATTTCGCCGTTCGACGGCCATTCCCCCGCAACGCCCAGGGTCCAGAAGGCGGGCCATAAACCGGGGCTGACGTCGATGCGCCCCCGCATCTCGAAGCGACCATACTGCCAGCTGTGCAGCCCCTCGGTTTTCAGGCTGGCCGCCGTGTAGTCGATGGTCGGGCGGCTGCGGCGCCAGTCGGTGCTGCCGGGCTGGTGTTGCGGGTTAGGGCGTTGGTCGCGCCGTCCTTCAATGATGAGCCTGCCGTTCTGGCAAAAGGCATTGTCGGGCTGGTACCACTGTAGTTCGTGGTTACGTACAAAGCCCCGCTCAAAGGTCCAGTTGGCCGGGTTGGGCGGGCCGTCGGTGTCAAATTCGTCGGCCCATACGAGCCGCCAGGTCGTGTCGGTAGGGGCGGCGGCGGGCGTTACAGACTGAGCTGTCGCAGACTGAGCCGTCGCGGACTGAGCCAGACCGTTTAGCCGCAATAGCAGCAACAGGGCGGGCAGATACAAACAAGAGCGGGAAAAACTGGGCATGAGCTTAACGGATATGTCGTCTGACGAGCTACTGACTGCCATCGATTCGCTGACGAGTAGCTCGTGGTTCGACTGTGATACCGGAATTCAGATAAAGGTACCAGCGCCACTTTTTACCCGAAATCCGATGAAGCCGAACAAATGCGGGGGCAGGCAACCGGCGCAGGCGTGGTGTAGCTGAGCTACCGTTCGCTCACAATCTGGCCGTGAGATTCCCCACCATGACTGCTTACTAGCCTATACGTTAGTCCAATACCTATTTATAGAAATAATCTATGGCGAAATAAAAACAATAAATAAACACTATAAAGGAGATTCGTTTATTTTTGATCCGTCAACCAATAATACTCTGCCAAACATGAGAGACAACGGAACTCAGGATACCAAAGACCCATCTGTATGGGACGTGAATGACGATAGCCATGTCAACACGGTGGGCAAATGTCCATTTTCAGGTGGCGCGCTGAACAAAAGCGCGGGTGGCGGTACGCGTAACCGCGACTGGTGGCCCAACGCCCTGAAACTAAACATCCTCCGCCAGCACTCGCCGCTGACGGATCCGATGGACGATGATTTTAACTACGCCGAAGAATTCAAGAGCCTCGATCTGGCGGCTGTCAAGCAGGATATCTACGACCTGATGACCACCTCGCAGGACTGGTGGCCCGCCGACTACGGTCACTACGGCCCGTTCTTTATCCGCATGGCCTGGCACAGCGCCGGTACGTACCGCATCGGTGATGGCCGCGGTGGCGCCAGCTCGGGCGATCAGCGGTTTGCGCCGCTCAACAGCTGGCCCGACAACACCAACCTCGACAAAGCCCGCCTGCTGCTGTGGCCGATCAAGCAGAAATATGGCCGGAAACTGTCGTGGGCCGATTTGATGATCCTCACCGGTAACTGCGCGCTGGAGTCGATGGGCCTGAAAACCTTCGGTTTCGGTGGTGGCCGCGAAGACATCTGGGAGCCCGAAGAAGACATCTATTGGGGTTCAGAAACGGAATGGCTCGGCGATAGCGTCCGGTATGCCGGCAGCAAAAATGGGGAGCGCGTGCTGGAGCATCCGCTGGGTGCGGCCAACATGGGCCTTATCTACGTGAACCCCGAAGGCCCGGCGGGCAATCCTGACCCGATGGGGGCGGCTTACGACATCCGCGAGACGTTTGGGCGCATGGCCATGAACGACGAAGAGACGGTGGCGTTGATCGCGGGTGGCCACACCTTCGGCAAAACCCACGGCGCGGCCGATCCTACCAAGTATGTGGGTTCTGAACCCGCTGGTGCCAACATCGAGGAGATGAGCACGGGTTGGAAAAATACGTATGGCCGTGGCCACGGTGCCGACACCATCACTAGCGGGCTGGAGGTAACCTGGACCAAGACCCCGACTCAGTGGAGCAACGATTATTTCGATCACCTGTTCAGCTACGAATGGGAGTTGACCAAGAGCCCCGGCGGTGCGCATCAGTGGCAGCCTAAGAATGGTGCTGGTGCCGGTACGGTACCCGACGCGCACGACCCGGCCAAACGGCACGCTCCGATGATGCTGACGACCGACCTGGCGCTGATCACCGACCCGGCCTACGCGAAAATCTCACGGCGGTTCTACGAAAACCCGGATGAGTTTGCTGATGCCTTCGCCCGCGCCTGGTTCAAACTGACGCACCGCGACATGGGCCCTATCGAGCGTTACCTCGGCCCCGAAGTGCCCACCGAAGAGTTGATCTGGCAGGACCCCGTGCCCGCCGTAACGCACGAACTGGTCAACGCCGACGATATCGCTGCGCTGAAAAGCAAGATCCTGGCGTCGGGCCTGACGGTGTCGCAACTGGTGACTACCGCCTGGGCATCGGCTTCGACCTACCGTAACTCCGACAAGCGCGGTGGTACCAACGGCGGTCGCCTCCGGCTGGCTCCGCAGAAAGACTGGAAAGTAAACGACCCCGAGCAACTGGCTACCGTCCTGCAAACCCTCGAAGGCATTCAGCAGGAATTCAACGGGGCGCAGGCCAACGGCAAACAGATTTCAATGGCCGACCTGATCGTGCTGGCTGGTTGTGCCGGTGTGGAGCAGGGCGCCCGCAATGCCGGTCATGAGATAACGGTGCCGTTCACGCCGGGTCGTGGCGATGCATCGCAGGAGCAAACCGACGTGGTGTCGTTCCAGGCGATGGAGCACAGCGCCGACGGCTTCCGCAACTACGTCAACGCCAAACATAAGTCGGCGGCTGAAGAGATGTTGATCGACAAGGCGCAATTGCTGACGCTGACGATCCCGCAGCTGACGGTGCTGATCGGCGGGATGCGCGTGCTGAACACCAACTTCGACCACTCGAAGCACGGTGTCTTCACCAACCGACCCGAAGCGCTCACGAACGACTACTTTGTGAACCTGCTCGATATGAGCACGACCTGGCGGGCTACCTCGGATGCGCAGACCGTGTTCGTCGGCAGCGACCGCAAAACGGGCGAACCCAAATGGACCGGCACCCGCGTCGACCTGATCTTCGGATCGAACTCCGAGCTGCGCGCCGTGGCCGAAGTGTACGGATGCAGCGACTCGCAGGAGAAATTCGTGCGTGACTTCGTCGCCGCCTGGGATAAAGTGATGAATCTGGGCCGCTTCAACCTGGCCTAGTCATCAGTAAGTAAAGAGTAAGAAAGGTGGTCTGACAACAGGCCACCTTTTTTTGTACCCAATGCCCACTGGCAACGTACCTGAAGCCAGTCACCGTCGCGCTGATGCGGCACTTATCCGGACGCAGTGAAGGGGATTCTGCACGAAAATGCCCTGTCGATTACCGTTCGTGGAAAACGGACAGGGCATTTGCCCGATCGCGCCAACTTTGTTCCGATTCGGCCATGGCTTAAGCTGTGCGGTACGTACCCGGAGCGCCGCCCCGTATCAGTCACGTACCTGACTATGCCAACGGAACTGATTATGCTGACAAAACATACGACACTCATCGGGCTCGTCGTGGCGCTGCTCCTGCTGGCCGTAGCGGCCGCGCACTATCCTGGCGGTTCGTACTGGGACGCACACTCGGTTGGCTACGATTGGACGACGAACTACCTTTGTAATCTGTTTTCAGAACAGGCTGTCAATGGGTTAGCCAACCCTGCCCGACCGTGGGCGATTGCCGGTATGCTGCTGCTGTGCATCAGCTTTGGGGTGTTTTTTGTCCGGTTTTCCCGGCGGATTCCGTCGAAATCGGCTTCGGCTGTCATCGCCTATGGCGGCGTGGGCGCTATGCTGTTCGCCTTTCTGGTCATTACCCCCTACCATGATCTAATGATAGGTATCGCTAGTTTTTTGAGCTTACTGGCGCTGTTTTATGTGTTTGTGTTTATCATGAAATCGAAGCTGCTTGGCTTCAAGCTAGTAACGATTAGCTACCTGCTGGTTCTCTACGCCAATAATTACATCTATTACACCCAACACTTTCTGAAATTGCTGCCCATTATGCAGAAAATCAGCTTTCTGATTGGGGTAATCTGGATGCTGGGCCTGGAGTATTTTACCAAACCCGACGACTTTAAACCGGCTGCCTAAGCCTTGAGAATACGATGATCTATTTTACGCAATTGATTTACGTTAAGGAAGGGCAGGAAGCTGTATTCCACCAGTTTGAGGAAGTTGCTATCCCGCTGATTGCCGACCATAACGGCCGCCTGCTGGCCCGGATCCGCCCGGCGGATGAGGCCTATATCGAGCATCAGATCGACAAACCGTATGAAATCCACCTGGTCGAGTTTGATAGCGAAGCCGATTTTCACGCCTTCAGCCGCGACGACCGCCGTCAGCAGTTTCTGCACCTGAAAGAGCAGTCGGTAGCGCGGTCGGTACTGATTCAGGGCATCAGGCTGTAATGGGCTTGTTGGGCATCAGACAGCCTCCGTCAGCGCCAGTTGGGCCAGCGGTTTGTTCAGCCAATCGGCCAGCACCGCCACCACGATGCTGTGGTCTTCGCGCTGCGGCAGGCCTGAAATCGTAATGGTGCCCACAAACGTACCCCGCAGCCAGATGGGGAAACTACCGCCGTGGGGCGCATAATCCCGAACGGGAAGGCCCCACTTGTCGTCGAGCGATGTTTGCTTGCGGGCCAGTTCCAGCCCCATCGCGTAGGAACTGCGGTGAAAGCGCTCGACCACGTTCCGTTTCCGCCGAATCCAGTCGTCGTTGTCGGGCGTGGTGCCGGGCATGGCGTAGAAAAACAACGGCTGCCCCACCAGCCGGATCTCGATCGATACCGCTTTGTGCCGGGCGGCAACGGCTTCTTTCAGCAACGTACCCAGCTGCCAGGCCGTGTCGGCGTCGAAGGTGTCGAATTGAAGCTGCGCTTCCTGATGGGCAATCTGCGCCAGATCGCGGTCGATTGAGGAATTCATGCGGTAAACTTAACCACGGCGGCCGATTGATGCGTAGCGGTGCCTGCGATTAAGGTGGGACAGGCTAGGTACGTTGCTCGTAGCTACACTTAGGCTTTCGCTAGAACCGCCTCATCGACTGCCAAAAAATCGTACAACTTGTCCGGGAAATAAGGATATTTGTTTGATTGATAGGAGGCTATATGCGAGTGCAGTGGGCGTTTGTTCGAAAGCTGTTGGTGGCCTTGCTGCTCCCCCTCGGGGTGATGGCGCAGGAACTGATTCCGAACGGTAGCTTTGAGACGTACCTGAACTGCCCCAAACAGGACAATCTGCTCTCCGAAGCCGCCCCCTGGTATAACCCCAACCGGGCTACTCCCGATTTTTACCATACCTGCTTCAACACCGGCCAAATGGACCTGCCGCCGCGTTCGGGGCAGGGATTAGGGCGCTTGTTTATGGATTTGGGCTGGGCCGAATACATGGCCACTCCCCTCAAAACACCGCTCGATGCGGGCGAGGCTTATCAGTTCGAGATGTACATCAGTTCGGCAACGCCAACCCGGTATCCATCGGGCTCGTTTGGGGCGTATTTCTCTCAACAGCCGCTGAACTCCCCCCTGAAAGACCTGCTGAGCGTCAGTGGGCAGGTGCAGGTGCTCGACAACAGCCCGCAACGGCTGCCGCGGCGGTTACAGTGGGAACAACTGAGCGGCTGTTTCGTGGCAAGAGGCGGCGAACGTCACGTTACCATCGGGAATTTCGTCAAACTGCCGGTGTTGCTGGGCTATTATTACCTGTTTATCGATGATGTGTCGCTGCGGCCCATTCGGCTTAATCTGGGCCGCGATACCACCCTGTGCGGGCGGCAAAGTACGCTGCTGCTCAACGCCAACACCCCCGGCGGTATCGACTACAAATGGAACACGGGCAGTACGGCACAAACCCTGACCGTCACCAAACCGGGTAAGTATTGGGTAACCGTAACCACGGCCTGCAAAACCCTGAGCGATACCATCACCGTCGACTACAGCCTCGATTTCAGCCTCGGGCGCGATACCACTCTGTGCGAGGGGGCCTCGATGACCCTGCGTGTGCCGGTGCCGGGTACGTTCCGCTGGCAGGATGGCAGCGGGCAGGCGACCTATCAGGTACGCGGACCAGGTACGTACCGGGTGCAGGTAACCGGGGCGGGCTGCACGGTCGCCGATACCATTCAGGTGCGGTACGTGTTGCCGCCCCGGCTCGATTTGGGACCCGATAAGCAGCTCTGCGGGCTGGAAGTGTACACGATCAAACCTGCCGTAGCCGAAGGGACGTTCCGCTGGCTGGATGCATTCCCCGAAACCGACCGGATGGTGAACGCATCGGGCTCGTTTCGGGCGTCGGTGACCAACGATTGCGCCACGGTCAGCGACGTCGTAGACATCGATTACAGCGGCTGCGAATGCACCATACAGGCGCCCGACGCCTTTTCGCCGAATGCCGACGGATTAAACGACGTCTTTCAGCCCGTTGCCTGCGGCGATATTACGTTCACAACGATGGCCGTGTACAATCGCTGGGGTGAACTCATCTTCCAGACAAGCAGCGCACCCTTCGTGTGGGACGGAACGTATAAGGGACAGCGTTGCCAGTCGGCGGTGTATACCTGGCGGGTCGACTATAAACTGAGCCGACTCGGTAAAGAACCGGTGTTTCAAACCATCAACAGCCGTATTCTGCTCGCCCAGTAAACGGCTACAATGTTAGGGGTATCTAATAGCTAGTAAATCAGCGAGTTACGATTTTATAGAATAGTAAATCTATAGGATTTATTTTATTGGGTCGATTTCCGGAAACCATTCGTGTCGGGGCCGGTTAGCGTTAAAAAGCGATTAACGCTCAACGTCAACCATGAACCGACTTTTTAGACCTGCTACGCTCCTGGGCGTAAGCCTGACGGCCCTGTTGCTGGCCTGTAACAAAGACGAGCCGTTCAACACCCAGATTCCGGAGAAGAACGACCAGCCAACGACCTCGACAGTCGAAGGCAATGTATTCGAACCGGCGCTGGTGGCCGCTACCGATCAGCGGATTGGGCAGCTCCGGGTGCCAACTGGCTTCACCATCGCCAAGTTTGCCGATGGGTTGGGTAAGCCCCGCCAATTGGCCGTCAGTGAGTCGGGCAATGTGTATGTCACAAACCGGGAAGCAGGCACCGTGACGCGGCTCCGCGACACCAACGCGGATGGGGTCGTCGATGAAAAACAGGTGGTCGCTACCATCAAGAGCGTGCACGGTATCACCATCCATTCGGGAACGATGTACCTGGTGGCCATCAAGGAGGTGTTTTCAGCGCCTATCAACGGCGATGGGTCGCTGGGTACGTTGCGGCAGCTTATTGGCGATCTGCCCGATGCCGGACAGCACCCAAACCGCACGATCGGGTTTGGCCCCGACGGCCTGATGTACCTCACCGTGGGGAGCACCTGTAACGCCTGCGCCGAACCCAATCCCGAACATGCCACGATGCTGGTAGCGAACCCCGACGGCAGCAATCGGCGGATTTACGCCAGCGGATTGCGCAACACCATTGGCTTCGGCTGGCATCCGCAGACCAAAGAGCTGTATGGCTTCGATCACGGGATCGACTGGCTGGGCGATGAGCAGCAGCAGGAAGAGCTGAACCTCATTAAGCAGGGCGCTTTCTACGGCTGGCCCTATATCTATGGCGATGGGAACTACAACCCACATCCACGCCCGATGGGCGACACGACGTACGCCCAGATTCGGGCGCGCACTACGGTACCGACGCTTGGCTACACGCCTCACGCCGCTCCGCTGGCCATGACGTTCTACACGGCACCCAGCTCGGCCACAGCGGCCTTCCCTGCGGATTATCAAAACGACGCCTTTGTGACGATGCGCGGCTCGTGGAACCGGACCAAACCATCGGGCTACAACGTGGTTCGGGTGAAGTTTGAGAACGGCAAACCCGTTCGGATCGATGATTTTGTGACGGGCTTCCTGGTCGAAAATAACCAGTCGCAGTTTGGGCGGCCGGTTGGGATTGCTACCCTGCCCGATGGCTCGCTGATTTTCACCGACGATAACAACGGGGTGATTTACCGGGTCAGTTACCGAAAGTAGCGTGGTTTGATGAGCGTCGGCTTAGGATACAACCCCAAGGCCGATGGGACTGAGACAAAGAAGGGATACGATCGTTCATCCTGTCGACAGACCGGTTAAGCGATTGTATCCCTTCTTCGTCTATTAACTACAGTCAATTGTTTCTTTGGAGGTAGCTTTCCAGCCAAATCGTATACGAACATTGAACGCAATGCACTACCTCCCTTATCTGTTTATGGTGCTGTACGGACTGGCTTATCTGGTAGGCATGACGCTGGGCATCCTGGGTATTCTGGCCCTGCTGAAATACCTGCGCAAAGCCCCCTAATCGTAATGCCCGGCTGGAGCCGGGCATTACTAAATCAAACCTTCGGGCTACTGTCGCGTTGATAATGCAGACGACAACGCTATGAAAACGCTGCTTTCATGCTCGCTGGTTTTGTTGATGGCCAGCCACAGCTACGCCCAACCCAAAACGTCCGCTTTCTTTATGATCGGAAATTATGCCAGCCCGAACTGGGAAAAGCTGGCATTTGATCTGACGAACGGGGCGAAGACGATGACCTATTCGTACGCGGCCAATGAACGCGGCCACACCCTGCAAAAGCTGGGAACCCGGATGATCAACGGGCAAAAAGGGGTAGTGGTGAAGATTCCCGGCACGGCCAAAACCTACGTGATTGTTCCGAACCGGGCGGGTAAACAACTACTGATGATGAGCGAGGATGGCACCTACCGGAAGCGTTTTCCATTGGGGTATGAAGGCCCCGTCGATGGGCGGGGTACGTTCTGCGCGACCTGCGCCAACGAACCGAAGGACGCCTTCGCGCTAGTCGACTCGTTCGTTCGGTAGAGGCCGGAAATGTACTGCTGCGCGATGCGCCTTTCGGGGAAAAGTGCGTTCTTGGGTAGGCTATAATACGCCAAACCAGCCAGCTACATGAACGCTGCCCAATCGACACCGACGACGATCGACGATTACATTGCCACGTTCCCGGCAGCGGTGCAATCGCTGTTGACGCAGGTACGTGCCACCATCCGGGAAGCAGCCCCGGAAGCGACCGAAACCATCAAATACGCCATGCCGACCTACGTGCTCGACGGCAATCTGGTCTATTTCGCGGCCTTCGCGAAGCACATCGGCTTCTACGCCACACCGTCGGGGCAGGAGGCATTCCGGGAGCGTCTGGCGGGCTACAAGACGGGCAAAGGCTCGATCCAGTTTCCATTCGATAAACCCATTCCGCACGACCTGATCCGCGATATGGTGCGGTATCGGGTTGCCGAAAACCGGGCGAAAGCGGCGGCGAAGCGGCAACAAAAAGCAACCATCAGCTAAGGTGCGGCCGCTCAGAACTGAAGCCGGAAAGTACTGCCCCGGCCCACTTCGGTGCTGACGGTGAGCTGCCCGCCCTGCTGTTGCAACATCTGCCGCGAGAGGCTCAGTCCAATGCCGGAGCCCGTTTTTTTGGTCGTGAAAAACGGGATGAAAATCTGTTCAAGTGCCTCAGGCTCAATGCCGGGGCCGTTGTCGGTTACGTCGATGATCGTTCGGGTGCCGTCGGTGTACGCAGCCAGCCGAATAGTTGGCTTGGGCGTCTGAACCAGGGCTTCGCGGGCGTTTTTCAACAGATTCAGCAACACCATTTCCAGTTGGCCTTCGTCGGCGCGGATCAGCAATGGTTCGGCCGACGCGTCGGTACTGGGTACGTCGAGCGTGAGTTGAATCTGCCGTTCGTCGAGTGAAGGACGTACCAGCGCGGCCACCCGCTGTACCAACGTACCCACCGATACCTCGGCCATGCGTGGCGCCGGAATGGTGGTGAAGCTGCGGTAGGCATCCACAAAGCGCATGATCCCCTCGCCACGTTGGGCAATGGTGCCGAGCGCGTCGCGCAGGTCGCCCACGGCTTCGGTCAGGATGGGCGTAGCGGGCAGATCGGGCGGAAGGTTATGGGCAATGTCGTGTTCGAGAATGGCCTGCATGGTGCCGGTCAGCGAGACGAGCGGCGTCATCGAGTTCATGATCTCGTGCCGCAGTACTTTGGTCAGGTTCTGCCAGGCGTCTACTTCTTTCTGCTGCAACTCAGACCGGATGTTTTGCAGCGAAACGAGCGTGATCAGCCGCCCCCGTAGCCGCACGTCGGTGGTACGCACGGCGAGGTCGTTACCGTTGGCGGTGGTATAGGCAAACGCGGCCTGCCGGTCGGGGCCGGTGAGGCGGGCGGGCAGGTCGGGGTACTGATTGGTCAGGTCACTCAGCATGCGCAGCCGGTAGGTATCGAGCAGCCGCAACGCCGCCTGGTTGACCAGTTCGACCTGTCCGGTGGCGTCGAACGCCAGTAATCCCACACTGACGTGTTGGACAATGGTGTTGAGGTATTGCAGGTTGGCTTCTTTCTCGGCTCGCGCCTGCCGAAACGCTTCCAACACCTCGTTGAACTGCTGATTCAACTGCGAAAACGACGGCCCCAGCTGACTGTCGGCGTTGAAGCCAACGGCAAAATCGGAATACCGCACCGACTCCAGAAAGTAGGTCAGCTTGCGGTTCACGCCCGTCGTATAGGTATACAGGCTCGTGCCCAGCCAAAGCAGCGTGCCACCCACAATCACGAGCAGAGGCATCGTCAGCGTGGGTAGCACCCACGTACCCGTAGCCAGGCCGTTACGGATCAGCCACAGGTACGTTGCCAGCCCGGCCATAACTGACAAACTCGCCATTCGCCACGATATACCCCAGGTAAATTGATTCACAAAGTTTGAGTTTGGGGAGTTTTAAGTTTTCAGTTTGGAGGCTGCCTGATTTGAGCTGTTTTTGTCATCCCGACGTCAGGAGGGATGACAAAAAGGGTGAAAACTGCCTTTTACAGTCCATACTTCTCCATGCGCCGGTAGAGGGCTTGCCGCGACAGGCCCAGTTCGCGGGCGACGTCGGTGATGTTGCCGCCGTGTTTTTGCATCGCCTGCTGAATCATGCGGCGTTCCATCGATTCAATCTGCAAGGTGTCGTTACCGGGCATGGTCTGGCCCATCGCGGCGGGTGTCGAGCCAAAGAAGAAATCGTCGGAGGTGAGCGTGTTGCCCCGCGCCAGAATAACGGCCCGCTCGATGGCGTGTTGCAATTCGCGGACGTTACCGGGCCAGGCATATTGCTTCAGGTGGCGTAGCAGATCAGGACTGATCTGCCCCACGGGCCGGTTGTACTGCTTGCGATACTGCCGCAGAAAGTGCTCGGCCAACGGACCAATGTCGTCGGGGCGTTGGCGCAGGGGTGGAATGTGCAACTCGATGGTGTTGATCCGATACAGCAAATCCTGCCGGAACGAGCGGTCTAGCACCCGGGCGTTGAGGTCGGCGTTGGTGGCGCAAACCAGCCGCACGTCGATGGGGCGGGGTTTGTTGCTACCCACGCGCATCACCTGCCGCTGTTGCAGCACCGTGAGCAGCCGCGCCTGTTGCGACAAACCGACGTTGCCGATCTCGTCCAGGAAAATGGTGCCACCCTGCGCTTCTTCAAAACGGCCGGCGCGGTCGTCGCGCGCGTCGGTAAAGGCACCGCGTACGTGGCCAAACAGTTCGCTTTCAAACAGGCTTTCGGGCAGCGCACCCAGGTCGGCGGCCACAAACGGTTTGTCGCGGCGGGTCGAGAGGCGGTGAATTTCGCGGGCCAGTACGTCTTTACCCGTGCCGTTTTCGCCCAGGATCAGGATGTTGGCATCGGTGGGGGCTACGCGTTCTACGGTGTCGAGAATCTGGCGCATAGCTGCACTCTGCGCGATGACCGGACCGGCGTTGGCCGCGCCGCCTTTTTTCGCCGCCGCACCTGATCCACCCGCTCCTTCGCTCGCTTTTTTGCTGTCGATGGCCGTTTTGATCACCTCCACCAGCTTGTCGTTCTCCCAGGGCTTCAGCACAAAATCGGCGGCACCGGCCTTGATGGCCCGCACGGCCATTTCCACGTCGCCATAGGCGGTAAACAGCACCACGCGCGTGCTTGGGTCGGCGTCGAGAATGCGGTCGAGCCAGTCGAAGCCTTCTTTGCCGGAGCTGACATCGCGCGTGAAATTCATGTCGAGCAGTACGGCGTCGTAGTTGGTGTTACCCAGCAAAAAAGGAAGGCGATCGGGATTTTTTTCAATATCGACCTGCCCGATGTGGCGCTTCAGCAGCAGCTTGGCCGCCAGCAGCACGTCGGGGTCGTCGTCAACGATGAGAAGTTTAGCCGTTTGCATAGGGGTAAAAATAAGGAGCGCGGCGCGTGGGGCAAGGGGCGCGGTGCAATCTATCCGTCGCAACTCTTTGCCTGGCAGCCCGTGCCCCTTGCCCCACGCCGTTTACCTTTGCGCCCATGTTTTCCAAACGTCTCTTTTTTAGTCTGCTTGGCCTGGTGGTGGCGGCCAACTTCACGGCCTTGTTTTTGCCGATTATGGAACCCGACAACGGCCTGTACGGCACCGTTGCCAAAGAAATGTTTCTGACCGGCGACTACGTCAATCTGTATTCCTGCGGCGTCGAATGGCTCGACAAACCCCGGCTTCCGTTTGTGCTCAACGTGCTGTTTATGAAGCTGCTGGGCGTTACCACGGCGGCCTATAAACTTCCCGCGCTGCTCTGTTTCTGCGGCAGTTTGTTTTACACCTATCGCTTCGCTCGACTCAACTATTCGGTGCTGGTGGCGCAGGTGGCGACCCTGATGTTCGGCACGGCCTACCACGTGATCCTGTCGAATACCGACGTGCGCGCCGAACCCTTCCTGACGCTTTTCATCATCGGCCCGGCCTACCATTTCATGCGGGCCTGGCAGGAAAAACAGACCAACGCCTGGCCGCATATCGTGGCGGGTTCACTGCTGGCCGCCTGCGCCATGATGACCAAAGGCCCCGTGGTGCCGGTCGTGACGGTGGGGGCGGGGCTCGTGATCCACGCGCTGCTGACGGGTCAGGTACGTTCCTTATTTGAACTACGTTGGCTCGTGGCGATCGTGCTGACGTTTGTGTTCACGGCCCCCGAGTTGTATTGCCTTTATCAGCAATTCGACGCGCATCCCGAGAAAGTGGTGTATGGGCAGACGGGTACGTCGGGGCTGCGGTTTTTCTTTTGGGATAGTCAGATGGGTCGCTTCCTGAACAACGGCCCCCTGCGCGGCAGCGGCGATCCGCTGCTGTTTACGCATACCCTGCTCTGGGCGATGCTCCCCTGGGCGTTGCCGTTCTACGCGGCCGTGGGGCGGGCCATCGCGGGCCTCGTCCGCCGACAGAATCCACTGCCGGAATACCTCTCGCTGGGGGCGGGGCTCACGCTCTTCGTGCTGTTTTCGGCCTCTCGCTTTCAGTTGCCGCATTACCTCAACATCGTTTTCCCGTTCTACACCATCCTGGGGGCACATTACCTCACTACCCGCAGCCCGGTTGTTCTGCGGCGCTGGGTGATCGGGCAAACGGTGCTGGGCGTAGTCGGAACGCTGTTTGTGACGGGTATCGTGCTGTTCTACCAACCGGCCCGGCTGCTGGAAGGGCTGCTCTGGATTGGGCTGTTTACGGTGACGACGGCGGCGCTGTTCTGGCGCTACCAAACCGCCGAGCGTGGCCCGATGGGTACGATGATGGGTCGGATGGTGGGCCTGATGGCGATGCTGGGCGGGGTCATCAACCTGATTCTGTATCCCTCAATCATGCAGTACCAAGCAGGAATGGTTGCCGCCGATTTTGCCAACGAAAAACCCGCGCTGCAACGGAAGACGTACCTGTATGGCGTGCATACGTTTGGCGAAAGCTCGTGGTCGTATGAATACTATACCAAACAGCCCACGCAGTACTTGTATCAGGATTCAACGTTGAAGCAAGCCACGCAGGCGGGGCCGGTGCAGGTGTTCACGAGCGCGCCCTACGCCGATTCGCTGGCGCAGCACGGTTTCCAGGTACGTCGGATCGCCACGTTTCCCTATTACCACGTTAGTCAGCTGTCGGGTACGTTCCTGAATCCGGAAACCCGCGCAAGTACGCTGCGGGCGTATGTGCTAGCCGAGGTAAAGTAGGCTGGGTAGCCGACAAATGGCTTATTACCAGATGACGATTGGCTGTCGCCTGTTCCTTCGACGGGCAACAGCCAATCGTCAAAATCAGAGCGTTACACTCAGAACGCTGCGTTGTCCCGCTCCCTCACAAACTGCGCCGAATGATGGGTACCCGAGTTGATTAGTAGAATAAGTATCAACTCAACCCAATCATCATGGCAGACAAACAGTTTGCGATGGGCGACATCAAAGGCATGTCGTCGATCCAGCCCTTTGCTACCGGTTCGAGCGTGGTCAATATTGGCCAGAACGAGCGGATCATCTCAGCGGCGGCGGGCGCCTTACTGACAACCATCGGCGCCCGGCGCGGAAGCTGGCTGCTGGCAACGATCGGCGGCTACCTGGCATTTCGGGGCGCTTCGGGTTTTTGTCCCATTAATCAGGCTGTTGGTCGGAACACGGCCGAAGATAGCCGCATCGAACCGCTCGAAATCAGCCGGAGCATCACGATCAACAAGCCGCGCGACGAAGTCTATCAATACTGGCGGAAACTCGAAAACCTGCCCAAATTCATGAAGCACCTCCAGTCGGTGACGCAGCTCGACGAGCGGCGCTCGCACTGGGTAGCGCCGGTACCGGGCACGGAGAAAATCGACGCCATTGGCAACATCGAATGGGATGCCGAAATCATTGAAGAGGTTGAAAACGAGCGGCTTTTGTGGCGGTCCGTCAGCGAGTCGACAGTCGATAACGCGGGGGAGGTGCGCTTTCAGGACGCCCCTCCGGGCCGGGGCACCGAGGTCCACGTAACCATCCGCTACACGCCGCCTGCGGGCCAGTTGGGCACGGCCGTTGCCAAGCTGTTCCAGCCGGCGTTCCGGCAAATGGTGAAAGAAGACATCCGCCGATTCAAGCGCATCATGGAAACGGGTCTGATTCCGTCCAACGAAGGCCCGTCGGGTCGGGAGCCGGAACGCATCAACCCTGCCCTGCGCCAACACCTCGACCAGCCCCAAACGCATTCGAGAAGCCCCAAATCGGACAAAGAAAACGCCCAAAACGCGATCATCTAAAAGTCTGGACAGTCGTTTTGACAGGAGTTCAAAGTCTGGAAAGCTGGTTTACGTGTTGCCCACGGAAGTGCATATACTAAACCGACTTTCCAGACTCTGGACTCCTGTCAAAACGACTCTATAGACTCAACATCTATGAAAGCACTCACCTTCCAGGGTCGGTATGACTTGCGCCCGATGCGCGTGCCCGATCCGTTTATCGTCGATGCGCAGGACGCTATTCTGCGCGTAATTGGGTCGGCTACCTGCGGGTCTGACCTCCACCTGCTCAACGGCTATATCCCCACCATGATGGCGGGCGACATCATCGGCCACGAATTCATGGGCGAAGTAGTTGAGATTGGCCCCGGCGTGAAAAACCTCAAACGCGGTGATCGGGTTGTGGTGGCGGCAACGATCGGCTGCGGCGAATGCGCTTATTGCAAAAACGAGTCGTGGTCGCTCTGCGATAACTCGAACCCCAACGCCTACATGGTCGAGCCGATGTTTGGCGATGCCCCGGCGGCGCTCTACGGCTATTCGCATTCGTTTGGCGGTTACGCCGGTGGCCACGCCGAGTTTGTGCGCGTCCCGTTTGCCGACAAAGGCTGTTTTGTAGTGCCCGAAAGTATCCGTAACGACCAGGCGATTGCCTGCGCCGACGCCTTCCCGACGGGCTACATGGCCGCCGATATGGCCGACATCAAACCCGGTGACATCGTGGCCGTGTGGGGTGCCGGTGGCGTTGGCCAAATGGCGATGCAAAGTGCGTGGCTGATGGGCGCGGGGCGGGTGATCTGCATCGACCGCGAACCCGCTCGCCTCGAACTGGCCCGCCAACACTGCAAAGCCGAAATCATCGATTTCTCGAAGGTCGACGTGTTGCAGGCGCTGAAGGAAATGACCGCCGGGCGCGGCGTCGATTGCTGCATTGATGCGGTTGGTACCGAGGCCGTCGATGATTCGTTCCAGTATTACATGGATAAGGCAAAGCAGTACGTACGGATCGAAAGCGACCGGCCGCTGGTGCTGCGGCAGATGATTATCGCGGCGAAGAAAGGCGGTAACCTGTCGATCGTGGGCGTATACGGTGGCTTCGTTGATAGTATCCCGATGGGCGCTGCCATGAATAAAGGCTTGACCTGGAAGATGGGGCAGCTTCACGCCCAGCGCTACATCCCGCGCCTGTTTGAGCACATCCAGAAAGGCGAGGTCGATCCGTCGTATATGTTCACGCATACGTTCACGCTTGAGCAGGGCATGACCGCCTACGACACCTTCAACCGCCGCGCCGACGGCATTCTGAAAGCCGTCCTGCTGCCCAGCGGTACGTTCGCGTAAAAAGGGGTTCAAGGTTCAACGTCCAATGTTCAACGTTAGCTGGCGCGTCAGTAACACGCTTGCGTCAGCTAACGTTGAACATCTTAGAAAGGCCACACCTTGCGGACGCGGGCGGTGATCAGGTAGACCAACGTACCCAGCAGCGTAACGACCATCCCGGAGATCATGTAGCTGACGCCGGTCGAATAAAAAATAAAGCTCCAGATACCAATCGCCAGCAGGGCCGGTAACGGATAGAGCGGCATCCGGAACGGAAACCGAATGGCGGGTTGCCCGTCGGCCATCGTGGTTCGTCGGGCGCGACGATGCAGCAGCATCAACCCGACTGCCTGCCCAATAAACTGCACGACCACGCGCATCGCCAGGATGGCCGTAATCACCGACGATAGCTTGAACAACAGGCTGAAGACAAACGCCAGCCCGCCCAGAAACAGCAGCGAGACATAGGGGAATTGGCGCGTTGGGTGAAGTTTGGCGAAAACTGATAGAAACTGCCCGTCGGCAGCGGCGGCATACGGCACGCGCGAATAGCCCAGCAAGACGGCAAACAACGATGAGAACGCCACCAACAGGATCATCAGCGTTGCCAGCCGCGCCGCTCCCGGTCCATACAGCGTTTCGACCATCGTACTGACGATAAACGGGCTGTTGGCTGCTTCCTGAAACGGCACCACGTTGGCAACGCTCAGGTTGAGTAACCCGTAAAGCAGCGCAATGCCCACCACCGACAGAAACATGCTCAGCGGAATATTGCGCTCGGGATTGCGGATTTCACCACCCAGGTGCGCAATGTTGTAATAGCCCAGGTAGCAATAGATGGTCTTGACCGACGCGCTGCCGATCGCAGTGGCCAGTATGAGCGGCGACACCTCACCGGCGGCCGTCCAGGCGTCGCCCAGCAACGTACCTACGGGCTGTTTACCGTTCCACAGGCCCCCCACAATCAGCCAGCCCATCGTACCCAACACACACACCCAGAGCAACACGCTGATGCGCCCGATACCGTCGATACGGCGGTACAGCAGGGCAATCACCAGCAGCACCACCCCGCCCGAGAGGCAGCGGCGCGTCAATTCATCGAGTGGATACAGATACGAGGCGTATTGCGCGAAACCGATGGCGCCCGACGCAACCACCAGCGGGGCCTGAATGAGCGTCTGCCAGACGTACAGAAATGACAGCAAGCGCCCCCAGCGCCGTTCGCCAAACGCAATTTTAAGGAAGTTGTAGCTGCCACCCGCCTGCGGATAGGCCGCCCCCAGTTCGGCCCATACCGACGCATCGATCAGCGACACGACGGCGCCCAGTGCCCAGGCCAGCAGAAAATGCGGCCCGCCCACGCTTTTCATCACAATAGGCAGCACCACAAACGGCCCAATCCCCACCATGTCGATCATGTTGAGGGCTGTACCCTGCAAAAGGCTCAACCGCCGGGGCAGGGCGTCGGTTGGGGTGGTGTCAGACGAAGTAGGTAGCGGTTTAGTCAAAAGCGGTCTGTGGTTTGACGGTAGCAGGCTGACGTTGCGGTGGTGCGTTACAGAGCTACGCACGAGCAAACATCAAACGGCAAACGCCAAACCATTTCGGCCCGTTCGCCACTGCGGCATTTTAGCGAAACATAGACTTGTATTGATAGTTTATTGAGTTAATAGACTTATAAACGAAACGTTATGAAACGACAATGGATAGCCAGTCTGGCGCTGGGGCTTTTTTTGAGCACCGCCGCGCTGGCACAAAACCAACCAAGCGGGTCCGCTAACACCGCCAGGAGCGGGCAGCGCAATACCTCGTCGACCGAAGGCCTGCAACGGAAAGGCGGAGAGCAGGTGGGCACACGCGGCAGCGAGAAAATGAAAGATGGCGTATCGCGGTCGGGCAATTCGAACCTCTCGCCCACGTCGCCCACCAACGTCGCCCCGCCGGGTGGCGACAAAAAGAACGCATCGGGCGGCGGTACGGTAGCTAACAGTAGCCCAACGAAAGGAGCGGCCAGCACCGCCAGCAAGTCCGAAAAGCCGAATATCCCGGTACAGAAACCGGTGAAATCAGCGTCGGGCACGCGCAATGGGAACGTGGGCAATGCGGGTACCAAGCCTGTACAAACGCAGGGCAGCACCTCCGATGGCTCGGCCAGTGTGGCCTCCACAGGTGGCGCTCCTGGTGCACGAACGAAAGAAACGCGCTCGGTGAAGCCCAAAAGCCGGGCGGCGGCCATGGAAGCCAACGACAAGAGTCAGTCGGCGTCGGCAGCCGGGCAGGCTAGCTCAGCCCAGAAAACGGGGGCAAACGGCGCTCCGTCGCAGGGCGGATCAAACCTGAGCCTGACCAAACAGGGCCAGAAGGAGGGGTCACGCAGTGACGCCGCCAAACGTAACAAAACCACCGCCGCGGCCAGCAAGACGAGCAACCGGAGGTAGGGTAGAATGAATAATGTATGGTGTAGAATGAATAATGAGGCTGACGCAAGAGTAGACGCGTCAGCCCCATTGTGCATTATACATCGTACATTGTTCATTACTACTACACATTACCGATTCTGCATTATTTTTAACTCATGAGACAAAAAGCCTGCGAAGACCTGCTTGCGCTAACCGACATTAAGCCCGCGCAGGCCTATGTATGTGAGGAGTGTATCAAGACGGGTGATTCGTGGGTGCATTTGCGCACCTGCCAGACCTGTGGCCACACGCACTGCTGCGATTCATCGCCCAATCGACATGCTACGAAGCATTTCCACGAAACGAATCATCCGGTGGTGATCTCTGCCGAACCCGGCGAACGCTGGCTCTGGTGCTACGCCCACGAGCAAATTGCCAGTTACTGAATGACCCAGTTACCGAATGAATACTGGATGATGTAGAATGAATAATGGGCTGGCGCGTCTACTCTTGCGCCAGCCCATTATTCATTCTACATCATCCAGTATTCATTCGGTAACGCTACCTCCCGTAGCCCGAGCTTGAGCTGTTGGTGGCCATGAGCGGGTACTGATCGAAGATCGACCGGACGATGCCTTTGAAGTAATTGTTCTTGAAGTTCTGATTGCGCATCATTTTCGACGCGTAGCCTTTCCAGATCACCTGATACGACTCGGCGTCGATGAGCGAAATCATTAGCGTGCCTTCGTCGAGGTTGTAGTCGATGCGTTTGTAGGTTGCATCGTCATCTTCGCGCACCACCCAGTCTTTAATTACAGGCTGCTGATAGCCCCGAAAGCGCAGGTCGCTGCGGAAGATATTGTACGAAACGAGCAAGTTCGGGCTGCGGTTGCTGACCCGGTAACCACGGGCTTCCATCTGGTGCCGGATTGCATCCTGAATATCCGAGCAGAGCAGGGTCGAGTCGATGAACTCGCATTCCAGAAAGTTGAACGATTTGTAGTCTTTGAAGTGGCCTTCGTAGCTATAATCGTGTTCAACAAACAGGCGTCCGCCGCCACTGGGCGAGCAACAGAACAGACCAAGACCGGACAGGGCCAGAATAAGAGACGTGGCAAAGAACTTGCTCATAATTTCGCTGGTAAATGTTGTTACTAATTATGTTCTGGTTTTGGTGATAAAAGACAGACTTAGAACAGCAATATAGGAACTAAGGTTTTAAACAACGAAGGCAGTGGACGCTAATTTTACAATAAGCTAACCCCGGTAATAATCAAGGGCCTGGCGCATCTCCGATTTAGTTACCGGCACATCGTAGGCGCACTGTCCCGGCCCGTCGATCAACGCCATCCGGACCTGACCGGCGCGGTTCTTTTTGTCCTGCAATGTATGCGCCAGCACCGGTTCCAGATCGGCCTCCGTCAACGGCACGTTGCCATATACGGCAAACAG
Source organism: Fibrella aestuarina BUZ 2 (assembly GCF_000331105.1). Lineage (NCBI taxonomy): Bacteria > Pseudomonadati > Bacteroidota > Cytophagia > Cytophagales > Spirosomataceae > Fibrella > Fibrella aestuarina. Next base: position 2,118,263 of record NC_020054.1, read on the forward strand.
GTATTCTTCGATTTCGGCGAGCAGCGCGGCGTCGATCATTCCTTTCTGGTGGGCAATAAACGCCTCCATAATCATCCCCGCGGCAATAGCCTCGCCATGCAGCAGGCGACCCTTGGGGCGCTCCAGAAAATGCGTCTCCACGGCGTGCCCCAGCGTGTGGCCGAAGTTCAGAATCTTGCGCAACCCCTTCTCGGTGGGGTCCTGTTCCACCACGCGCTGCTTGATCGCGACCGAGTGCGCCACGGCGGTGTTCCAGTCGAGGTCTTCCAGATCGTAGCGCCGCAGGCGTTCCCACTCGGCGGCGTCGGCAATGAGGCAGTGTTTGATCACTTCGGCAAAACCCGAGCGTAGTTCGCGCGGGGGTAACGTACCCAGAAACGCCGTATCGATCAGCACGTCGTTGGGCTGCGTGAAGACGCCGATGTGGTTTTTGAATCCCTGAAAATCGATGCCCAGTTTACCGCCCACACTCGCATCGACCTGTGAGAGCAGCGTGGTGGGCAGTTGAGCGAAGGCAATACCCCGTTTGTAGGTTGCTGCGCAGAAACCGCCCATGTCGCCGATGACTCCGCCGCCCAGGTTCAGCACGAGCGCGTGGCGGTCGAAATTGGCGTTGGTGAGGGCGCCCCAGATGGTTTCGCACGTACCCAGATTCTTGTTGGTTTCGCCCGCCGGAATCTTAATCAGCGTGTGTTTGGGCAACAGGGATTTTACGAGTGGGTAACAGTGGCGGGCTGTGTGGTTATCGACCAGAACAGCCAGCGCCGAAGGGGCCTGAGCGTCGATAAACGCCGGAAGCGTGGTGGCAAGGGGAGCAATTTGGGGCATCACGAAGCAGGGGAACCGTCAGCAGTACGTAGACGACCGTGGATAGGTTGCGCCTGTACATACGGCTTTGTTGAAGATGCCCCAAAGCTACGCTACAACTTATGGTAGGTGTAACGGAGTATATTCTTTTTGTAAGGCCCCTGACTGGTCACGTCGGCGCTCAGGTACATCACCGCAAAGCCACTGCTTCCCGTGGCCATCGTTCCGATGTTGTACGTTAAGTCGCCTGTTTGCCCCAGCGATTGGGCCAGGCTCCGTTCGTCGTCGCCGATGATGGTTAACGTACCCAGGTCGATGTTCTGGCCGCTCAGCCGCGTTACATTCAGTTTCCAGCGCACCTCCCGGCTTTTCCCGTCGACGGTCGACCTTAGCCGCCCATCGCCCAAAAACTCCCAGATGATCGTGACCCCGTTTTTGATGAAATCGGGGCCCGATTCAAAGTAGTTACCATTCTGCTCCGTAACCTCGTAGGTGGCCCGTTGCGCCTGCCATTTACCCAACAGCGACTGGAACCCATCCGGTTGTGGATCAACCGTAGCTGACTTACTGCCGCAACCGGCACCTGCGTTAGCGAAGAGTATAGCAGCTGAGGTGATGTAGAGTAGAAGCGTTTTCATGATGTTGTTCATGGATTGAGCCGGGTAAGTGTAATGGCCGCTTTATGTTCGTAGCGCGGGTCGGCGCTGTTCCAGAAGGCCGAGCCGGTTGGGGTGATGTAAGTAAAGGCGAGGTGCAGCGTCAGGCGGTCGGCGGCCCATTGCCCGCCCGCCACCGCCGAGTGGACGTTGAAATTCTGGCGCATGGCTTTCTGGCCGTCGGGCGTACTGAACTGAATGATTTCCAACTGGTGCCAGTCGTCGTCATTCACGCGCCCGTAGAGCGTGTACGGCTCCTGCCCGCGCGGGCCCGTCACGGTTGCCAGACCGTCGAACGCTTCGTTGTTGCGGCCCCGTTTTTTCGACCGGGTACGTCGGCCTGCCCGGTCCCAGCGCTCGTCGTCGGTTTCGGGCAGGTCGATCTGGAGCGTCAGGGTTTTGGCTACGCCGTTGGGGTCGCGGAACGTACCCCGCCACGTACCCACGAGCAGCGGCTCGGTGGTGCTGTAGGCCCAGGGCCGTTGAAACCGGTCGATGAACTTGCCGCCGTAGAAGCGGATTACCATAAACGTGGCACCGCTCAGCAGCAGCACGACCAGAATGGGCAAACACCCTTTTCGATTAGTCATTGTTGGTCAGAAAGGCTAGTGACTGTTGGGGCCTCAATCGACTCGCTTTGGCCAATTGGTTGACCATCCCCTAACGCAATTGATACTTGTCGACGATGGCCTGCCGTTTTTCGGGAAAACTCACCATGCCGAACTTCTGGTGGAGGTCGCGGTACATGGCCTGAATTTCGGGGGCGTTCATGGCCAGGCCCCGGCTTTTGGCCAGTTCGGGAATGGTCTTCGTCGAGGCTTCGAGATACTCTTCAAATGGCTGTTGAAAGTAGCAGTCGATGGCGACCACGGGTTTATCGGTGGCGTTCCAGAAGGTGTGCACGATCCCGCGCGGCCGCAGGTGCCAGCCTCCCGCCTGCACCTGGTACTCGGTGTCACCGACCAGCACCATAGCGGTGCCTTCCAGCACAAACATCAGCTCGTCGAGGTCTTTGTGCAGGTGCGGGGCCGGGCCCATCTTCTTCGGCGCCACGGCAAACTCGACGCAGGAAAATTGCCCGTTGGTCTGCCCGTGGCGCACCCGGGTGCGGATGTTCAGGCCGGTGGGGCCGGGCGTGAGGGGTTCGGCGGGCGGCACGTAGAAAGGCTGAAGCGGATCGGCACCCGGTAGGGGCTGCGCGGCTGAGGCGAGTAGCGGCCCGCCCATAAACAGGCTTGCCAATGCGGTTGAGGCGAGAAAATCGCGACGTTCCATGGTAGAGAAAATGAGAGTGAATAGGTTAGCTGCCGGCTTGATAAATGCTCAGTAACAGGGCTTTGCTGATGCGCTGACTCGCCCGTTTGCCCAGGTGCCCCTGCCCGTCGGAGTCGATACCATTTACTTCCGACGGATCGGCGGCGCTGGCACGGTTATCCTGACAAATGCGGGCGACGCCGCCCTGCTGACAGGCGTTTTCGTTCGTTTCGATCGCCTGCAAATCGAAGATCACGTCGACTGTGCCGAAGGTGGTTTTCATCCATTGGCCCACGTTCTGCTTGGCCGCATTGCCGCCATCGGCCGAGGTATCGTAAACGAGCGGCGGCGTGATGTGCACAAACCGCAGCCCCGGAATCTGGGCGCGCAGGTCATCGACGAAGGTTTTGTAGGCCGTTTTGACCGCCTCCCGGTTGTCGTCGCGGATGTCGGCATAGCCAAACTTGAACACGGCGATCTGGAGCGTGGCCTTGTTGCGCAAGGCATGGTCTTTAAATACCCGGATCTTGTCGGTCGGATTACCGTTGGCGATGCCGCCTACGTCGACGAAAATGCCGCCGTTGAGGCCGTCGCTCAACTTGCCGTCGGGGCCGTAGTAAGTGAACCGATAGCCATTGGCGCGGCTGCCTTCTTCGAGATCCTGCCCGACGGATTGGTGCAGAAACAGTACCCGCCAGCCGTTGATGCGGTCTTTTTCGACGGTAGCGAGTTTATCCCAGGCATCGAGGCCCGCTAGCCCGACGGTGCCGGGTTGCCCCTTGCCAAGGCCGGTGGGCGTGGTGCCGGGGTCTGTGGGCGTAGGGGCGCTACCGTCGTCGGGGGTTTTTGCGCAGCCTAGTCCTACGAGCAGTAGGGTAAAAAACAGACAGGTACGTTGCATGGTATGGCGCACACCGCACGAATGGGTGTGTTGCAAACCTAGACGTATGCTAGTGTTACCTCTTGCCAGAATGCGTAAATGGCCGGTTTTGTCGGACGAGTGGCAGAGACGATTGAGCCGCTGTTGGAGCGGTGGCTAGGCCAGGCCGAGGAGTTCGAGCACCTGTGCTTTTTCGCGCCGCGACACATCGACCTCGCTGCCGTCGACCATCACAATGGTGCCGCCATCGCCCCGGATGTATTCGGCAATGTGCCGCACGTTGATCACCGCCGACCGATGCACCCGCACAAACCCCATCGGCAGCAGCAGATCGGCAAACTGGCCGATGGTGCGCGAGGCCACCAGCCGCGGCCGGTCGGTGCAATAAAAGGTAGTGTAATTGCTGTCGGCTTCGAGGCGGATGATGTGTTCGATGGGAATGAACACCACGCCCCGCCCCGACGGTACGGGCAGTTTCTGAAACTGAAGTGGCCAGGCAGGGGTAGGGGGCGCTTTGGTCTGAAGGCGTTGCTCGAGCCGGGCGATGGCTTGGCCCAATTCGGCTTCGCTAACGGGCTTGAGCAGGAAATCGACGGCGCTCTGCCGCACGGCTTCGATGGCATACTGGCTGTGGGCGGTGGTGAAAATGACCTCAAACGGGTAGGGACCGTACTGGTTCAGCAGCGCAAACCCATCCAGCCGTGGCATATCGACATCCAGAAAGAGCACGTCGGGCTGATGCTGCCGTAAACCCAAGAGCCCGGCTTCGGGGTCGTCGTAGCTGGCCAAAAGCTGAATGGCGGGGGCCACGCGTTGCAGCTTGATCGCCAGCACCTCGAGGCTCATGCGTTCGTCGTCGATCAGAATGGCGTTCATCGGCCTGAAAATAACGAGAAACCGCGAATTGAGCCAGTTTTGGCCGCTGGTTTCAGGTACGTCAGCTGAGCTTGATGGTGAGCGTAACCAACGTACCTGGCGCGCCATCGGCCACCGTCAGGTACGCGCCCAGCGCCGCCAGCCGTTCGGCCGTAACGGTCATCCCCAGCGATTCGCGCCGGTTGGTCGTTGGCGGCTGGTGGAGTGCCGCGGCCGCGGTTCGCCCAATGCCATTGTCGGCGATCGTAATCAGCAGGTGCGGCGCCTCGTGCCGGCACGTGATCGTGAGCTGACCGGTGCCATCGGTTTTGTGGCGTAGCCCGTGCAGAATGGCGTTCTCCACAAACGGCTGAATAAGCATGGGGGCGATGGGTACGTGGCTTAGGGTGGGGTCGCAATCGAGTTGATAGGTAAACCGGCTCCGGCTGCGCTCCTGTTCCAGTTCGATGTAGAGCCTGAGCGTCGCCAGTTCATCGGCCAGCAGAATCGACTCGTGGCGCGACTGCTCGAGCACGTTGCGGATCAGCTGCGAAAACCGTTGCAGGAAATCGGAGGCGCGGTCGGGTTGCTGGCTCAGGATATAGTAGTCGAGCGTGTTGAGGCAATTGAACACAAAATGCGGGTTCATCTGCGCCCGGAGCGCCCGCATCTCGGCTTCGGCTCGTTGCTGTTGGAGCTGCGCCTGCTCGCGCCGCGACAGGTTGATGCGGTAGCCGAGACCAAACGAAAACAACAGCATTTCGGTAGCCGTCCCGATCGGCATCAGGAAATTGACAAACGTGGCCCCGGCCCAGATGCCCAAGTTTTTGAGCGAAAACAACCCGATCGTAACGAACAGCACGAGCCAGCCCAATACGTAGAACAGAGCGGGCGCGTAACCCCGCCGCCAGATCAGCAGCGCCGCCACCCAGGTGACCAGAATCACCGGTACCACCGATAGCGCGACAAACTGCGTAATCTGGGCCGAATTGGCCAGCAGGGCTAATCCCGAAATGCCCAGCCCCACGACGATAAAGCTATACAGCACCCACTGCAGCCGCGGGAGCCGTTGCGGAATCGCCAGAAAATGATTGGCAAAGGCCGCCGCCGTGGCGATGGTCAGGCCGGTAAACACGTTCTGCGCCCGGACAGCCCAGTCGGGGTTGTCAGGCCAGAGCCATTTGAAGCCCAGCCCGTACATGCACAGGTGGGTGGCCGTCATGGCGAGCAGGTACACCGTGTAGAGCAGGTAGCCCCGGTCGCGCACCGACACAAACAGAAAGGCGTTGTAGATCAGCATGGCCAGCATCGCCCCGAAGTAGAGCGCCATGATGGTCTCGAACTCGCGGGCGTAGCGGTGGGCCACGGGCAGCGGCAGCAAGTCGAGGGTGTATTGTTGCGAATTGACCCCCGCCAGCCGCAGGTAAGCCGTGTAGGGGCGCGGGTCGGTGAGCCGAAGCGGGAAATCGAAGGTGAGGGCGTCGAACGGGCGCTGGGCAAACGAAAACCGGATACCCGCGGGCCACTGCCTAACCCGCCCCGTCGGATCGACCAGATACAGATCGCAGACCGTTGATGACAGGCTCATCACACGCAGCACCCAAACTGGCTGTTGCGCCGCTACCCCGTTGCTGATCGAAAACCGCAGCCAGTGCACCCGATCGGTATGCCCAAAATCGATCTGATCAGCTTCGACCGGCATCATCGGTTGCCGACGTACCTGTTCGAGGGTGAGTGGGCCGCCGGTTTCGGTCAGGTACGTTACCGCCGCCTGCAGCGCGTGGGGTTCCCCCGCCCGGTCGAGCTGCACGGCCGCAGGTACGTTGCCGGTGGGTACGTTACGGCGACCATCGTTGGTATGGCAGGCTAGCAGTAGTAGTTTCAATGCTAGCAACAGGCTGGGCCGCAATAGGTTGAACCTACTGCGGCTCAGCCTGTTGTAGCTTGCTTTTTCTGTTTTACTTCCGTACCTCATGAGGCAAAGTACGGCATCCGTAACCGGGATTCCGCGGGGGTATTTACCGAGCGCGTGCGGCCAGATCCGTCAGCGGAATATCCAGCATCCGACCCACGGGTTGTCCGTTGCGGTAGGCCACCACGCGCAGGCGGTCGGCGCCCTTCGGGAATACAAACGGCTGCATGTAACGGGGTGACTGCGCGTCGGGAAGGGTATTGTCGGTGGTGTAATACAGATCCGTGTCGGGCAGTTCGTGGGTAATAATCACATCGAGTAAGCCGCCGGGGCCCTGCCGTTGCACCGTCACGAAGGGGTTGAGGTAGCTGCGGCTGTAATTGACCCCCGCCGCGTCGAACCGGACAAAATGCCGCTCCATCCGCTGGATAAAATCGGTCCAGTTGCGGCTGCTTTTGGGCGACCATAAGGCTTCCGCAATGGCAAACGCACGGGGCCAGACCATGTATTCGGCGTGGCGTGTGGTGGGTATCGACTCCGTCCAGAGGTTGGCCTGTCCGCCCAGAATCAGCTCGGACCGAACGCTGTCGGGAACGGGCTCAAAGGCGTAGGAATTGCTGAGGCGGCACAGGCTGTAGGTACTCGGTTCGGCCGAAGGGTCACCCTGGTACAGGTCGAGGTAACAATTTTGGTAAGGCGTCATGATCACCGGGCGACCCTGTTTGGCGGCGGCAATGCCCCCGTTCATGCCCCGCCAGCTCATCACGGTAGCGCCGGGTGCCAGGCCACCCTCCAGAATCTCGTCCCAGCCAATGAGGCGCTTGCCTTTGCTGTTGACGATCTTTTCCACGCGCCGCACGAAATAGCTCTGCAACTCTTCCACCGTCTTCAGCCCGTTGGCGGCCATCAGCGGTTTGCAGGCCTCGCAACTCGCCCAAAAGCCTTTATACGCTTCGTCGCCCCCGATGTGGATATACGGGGCCGGAAACAGCGCCGCCACTTCGGTAAACACCTTATCGACAAATAGATAGGTGCTGTCGCTGCACGGGTTCAGCGTGTTGTCTTCCAGCTTGTAGAACTTGCCATTGGGGTAAATGGGCACTTTCTTACCGCTGCACGTCAGCGACGGATAGGCCGAAATCGCCGCCAGCATATGCCCCGGCATGTCAATCTCGGGCACCACCATCACCTGCCGTTCGGCCGCGTAGCGCACCACCTCCCGAATCTCGTCCTGCGTGTAAAAGCCGCCGTAGGTTTGGGGTTCGCCGGGGATTGGGTTCTCGCGGCTGTTCCAGGGGCCGGTGCGGGGGGCTCGCCACGCGCCCGCCTGCGTGAGGTTGGGCAGGCTTTTGATCTCGATCCGCCAGCCCTGATCGTCGGTCAGGTGCCAGTGAAACACATTGTATTTGTAGCGGGCCATCAGGTCGATGAAGCGCTTCACGTAGTCTTTCGTGAAAAAGGAGCGGCTTACGTCGAGCATCATACCCCGCCAGCCAAACCGGGGCTGATCGCGGATGGTGCAGGCCGGCAGGGTCGTGCTGCCCGCAGGTACGTTGCCCGCAAACCGAAAACCGGGCCGTTCGCGGTCGGGCGGCAGGAGTTGCCGTAGCGTTTGCAAGCCGTAGAAAATACCGGCTGCCGCAGGGGCCGTCAGCCGAATACCCGTTGGCGTCACGACGAGTTCGTAGCCCTCGCTACCCAGCCCGGCTACGGCGGCCAGCCGCACGGTGATGTTGTTGGCGGGGCGGGCCAGATCGTTGATACGCAGACCCGGCAGATTGGTTTGCACCAGTTGCCGTACCTCGGCCACGGGTGTTTGCAGCGCCAGTTGCGTCTGGGGCGTGATCGTAAACTGCCCTTTAGTTAACTGAATGGATTGCGGTTGGGGAATTAGCGCCGGTAGGGTAGGCTGGGCAGCGGCTGCCAGTGGCAAAAGGACCGCGACGCACAGCAGGCGCCACCCGCCCAGCGTTTGGGCGGTACGTAAAACGAAAGACGAATTCATGCCGTAACTAGGGCGGATATAGTAAAGTGAATGGTAGTAGAAAGGGCCGACGCCGGGGTGATTACTCCATCGTCAACCGAATAATGCGGCCCGGCCCTTCGACTGATACGTAGATGCTACCGTCGGGGGCCTGCTTCACGTTGCGGACCCGATTGCCTTGCAACAGCTTTTCTTCGCGGACGACGGTGTTGCCGTCGAGTTCGAGTCGGCTCAGGTACGTTAAGGCGAGCCCGCCCGCCAGCAGGTTGCCGCTCCAGGCCTTAAACATCGGGCTGTTTACGAACGTCAGGCCACAGGGGCCGATCGACGGTGTCCAGGTATACACTGGATTTTCGACACCCGCCATGGTGGGCGTCGCCGAAATGGTCGTGCCGTCGTAATTGACGCCGTAGGAGACCAGCGGCCAGCCGTAATTTTTGCCTTTTTGAATGATGTTTACTTCGTCACCGCCTTTCGCGCTATGTTCGGTCTCCCAGATGGCACCCGTCGTCGGGTTGAGAGCCAGCCCCTGCGGGTTGCGGTGGCCATACGAATAGATTGTAGTCGGGGCTGAGTTGCCGGGTAGCACCGGGTTGTCGGCGGGCACAGCACCCGCGTCAGTCATGCGGTGGACTTTCCCCCATTCGGTCTGCACGTTCTGGGCATTTTTATTGGGCGAATTGGCGCCGCCGTAGCTGCTGGGTCCGCCTTCGCCCACGCTCAGATAGAGCAGCCCCGCCTGATCGAACACAATGCGGCTGCCGTAGTGCCCTTTCCACTGGTTGGTGGCGGCCGCCTGGAAAATCGGCTGCACGTCGGTCAGCGCGTTGCCGTTGAGTTTAAAGCGGATGAGTTTTAGCGCCGTGTTCGACGTACCTGGCACCGTGGCGGCGTAACTGGCGTAAATCCAGCCGTTTGATGCGTAGTTGGGATGCACGCGCAGATCCAACAAGCCACCCTGTCCGCTGGTATTGATGTCGGTGGGCAAGCCGGTCAGTTCGGCGATGGTCTGACCCAGTCGGCGGTACATACGCCCGCGTTTTTCGGCAAACAGCAGCTCGCCGCTGGGCAGAAAATCCATGCCCCAGATGATTTCGTAGCCCGTCAGGATGGTTTCGGTGCGCAGGCCCGCCGTTGCCGTGCCTGTGCCCGATTGGGGTGGCGTGACGGGGTTGGTTTCGGTCGAGGCGGGGTCGTCGGTGCGCTGGCAGGCGGCGAAGCCCAGGGCTGCGGCCACGGTCAGGGCGATATAGACTGAGGAACGGATCATGGTTTTGTAAGTCGTTGAGTGCTATAGCGCTAACGGTGGGGGTGTCTGCTTTGTTATTAGGGCGAGGTTAGGCAGCGCGGCCGGCTCCCACAAAAACAGGCTCTTTTCCGAAACCTAAGGCTGGTCTTCCTTCTTATTAGAGCTATGGCAGATACTGTTCAAAATCATATCCGAACCGCCCTCGTGACGGGTGGTTCAAAAGGCATTGGCTACGGGGTAGCCGAAATGCTTATCAACGAAGGCGTAAAAGTGGCGATCACCAGCCGGTCGCAGGAAGCCGCCGACAAGGCCGCCGCCAAACTCAACCAGTTGAAAGAAGGCTACGCGCTGGGTTTTGCCGCCGACGTGCGCGATCTGGCGTCGCAGCAACGGGTGGTCGACCAGCTACTTGGGCAGTGGGAACGGCTCGATTATGTCATCGCCAACGCCGGGGTAGGTCATTTCGCGCCCATTCAGGAACTGACGCCCGAGCAATGGCAGGAAACGATCGACATCAACCTGACGGGCGTGTTCAACACGGCCAAAGCGACGATTGCCGAACTGAAGAAAACGGAAGGGTATTTCATCAGCATCGCCAGCCTCGCCGGGACCAACTTTTTCGAGAAGGGCTCGGCCTACAACGCGAGTAAGTTCGGGCTGGTTGGCTTCTCGCAGGCCATCATGCTCGACCTGCGCAGCGAAGGCATCAAAGTCAGTACCATCATGCCCGGCTCAGTGGCGACGGAGTTTGCCGACCACGTACCCAGCGACGCCGACGCCTGGAAAATCCAGCCCGAAGACATCGGCAAACTGGTAGTTGACCTGCTGAAGATGCACCCGCGTACCCTGCCCAGCAAAATCGAAGTCCGCCCCACAATTCCGGGCGGGAAGAAATAAGGACCAAGAGATGAACGGTGAGGGGTGATTGATAGGCGGTGAATGACCGCGGTTTGGGTCTGCTAACGTACCTGAACGGCATCGCCACTCATCGCTCATCGTTCACCGATCATCGTTCATCACTCTTCCCGACTTTCTCGTATATTCCGGCAAAGCCACTATTCATGCCCCACATCGTCATTATTGGAAACGGCATTGCCGGTATTACGGCAGCCCGTGAGCTGCGCAAAGGCGGTGACGATCAGATCAGCGTCGTGTCGTCGGAAACCGATCACTTCTTTTCGCGGACGGCCCTCATGTACATCTACATGGGACACATGACGTACACCCACACCAAACCCTACGAAGACGGGTTCTGGACTAAAAACCGCATCGACCTGCTACGGGCGCACGTAACCAGCGTCGATTTTGAGCAGAAACAACTCACGACCGATACGGGACAGACCCTCCGCTACGACGTGTTGCTGCTGGCGCTTGGCTCGCAGCCCAACCGACCGGCGGCGCTGGGCGTGGCGTTGCGGGGTGTGCAGGGGCTCTACGGCATGCCCGATCTGGAACAGCTGGAGGCACTGACAGCCGAGGGCATCAGCCGGGCGGTGGTCGTGGGGGGTGGGCTCATCGGGATCGAACTCTGCGAAATGCTCTTGTCGAGGCAGATTCCCGTTTCGTTTCTGGTGCGCGAAAAAAGCTTCTGGTCGAGTGTGTTGCCCGCCGAAGAATCGGCGCTGGTCACGCGTCACATCCGCGACCACCACGTTGATCTGCACCTGGAAACCGAAGTAGCCGAGTTGCACGACGATGGAAACGGTCGCGTCGGGGCGGTGTCGACCACGGCCGGGCAACGCCTCGACGCGCAATTTGTGGGCGTTTCGGTTGGCGTTTCAGCCAACATCGGTTGGCTGCGGGGTACGTCGCTGGAAACCGATCGGGGTATTCTGGTCGATGACTACCTGCGTACCAACGTACCTGACGTCTACGCCCTCGGCGACTGCGTGCAGCACCGCACGCCCCCGCCGGGCCGCAAACCCGTGGAGCAGATCTGGTACACGGGCCGGATTATGGGTGAAACCGTGGCCAAAACCCTATTGGGGCAGCCCACGCCCTATCGGCCCGGCGTGTTTTTCAACTCGGCCAAATTCTTCGACATCGAGTACCAGACCTACGGCGACGTACCTGCCCGCCTCCCCGACGATGGTACGTTAGCGTCGTTCTACTGGGCGCATCCCGACGGTAAAAAGGCGTTTCGCGTCAATTACCGTACCGATACGGGAGCCGTAACAGGGATGAACGCGCTGGGCATCCGGCAGCGGCAGGACGTCTGGACGCGCTGGATCGAAGAAAAACGGCCCGTCAGCTACGTGCTCGAACACCTCCCGCAAGCCAATTTCGACCCCGAATTTTTTCGCCAATACGAGGGCGACATCATCGCGGCCTACAACGCGCAACATCCCGGCACAGCCGTTCGAGTTAAAGCCAAAAAAGGCTTGTTTGGGCTATTTGCTTAAAACAGTTTATCTAGCGAAAGCCGGTTGATATTACTGTTGATAGTATCATTTGATATGATCATGACCCCGCCTTACGATATTACACCCACGTAATCGTAACGGCCTGTTCCAGATCAGGGTGAAGGCTGATGGCGACGGGACAGGTGTGGGCAACTTTTTCAAGCTTCGCTTTTTGGGCATCCGTGAGGGGTGTGCCCTCGGCCGTGGTGGCACGCAGGGTCATCGCGATCTCGATGCGGGCAATGCGGCGCGGCGGCTCCGTCGACATGATCTTGGTCACGCTGGCGTCGCTGTTGAGTAGTTCGATACCATCCCGGCGGGCAAAAATGGCCATGGTCGTGAGAATACACGTACCCAGCGCGTTGGCGACCAGGTCGGTGGGGGAGAAGGCTTCGCCCCGGCCCTGGTTATCGGTGGGCGCATCGGTGTAAATCTGGGTGCCCGATTGCAGGTGGGTATCCTGGGTACGTAAGTCGCCGAGGTAGCTGATCTGGATGGTTGGCATGCCGACAAGTGGAGTGAGTTGAGGCGGTAAAAATCGACATTCGCCCGACAATCCAGCCACGCTCATCCCGAAAACTTTTCCGGCAGGTAGGGGTGCCGATCTGGTGCCAGCCAGGCTAGGCAAGCAGGCCCAGGCTGCCCAGGGTCGTTACCGCTTTTACGACGGCATTGATTTTTCCCGCGATGCTATCCAGCAAGGTGGCAATATGTTCGAGGGCGTCGGAGGTGGCGCTGATCCTGTCGGCCAGGTCTTTGAGGCCGCTTGCCTGGGCTTTTATCTGATCGGCGCTCTGTTGCAGATCAAGCACCACAATATCGTGAGCCAACTGGTCGAGGGCTTCGATGCCCAAGCCTAACTGCGTCAACTCGGCGTCGGTATGTCCGGGCTGGTTACTCTCGATCATCAACGTTCGTTTGGCATCGTTGACGGTCACAAACAGAGCCGTTAAGGAAATAGTCATGGCGGTGTATCGGTTATAGTTTTATCTCTTTATACGTAGCCTGTAGATCGCGGATAGCCTTGTGCAAGGCCAGTAACTGCTGACTGATGCCCGAGAGGGTCTGTTTGGTCGCCAGGGCCTTTTTTAAGGCGGAATGGGTTGTCCGTATCTGTTGCAACGCCGTGATTGACTGCTTATTCAACTGATTGAGGTGCTGGTATTTACTGACCAGGTCAGCCCCCATGCCAGCCGCCTGATACCGACCCAGCCGATCCGTTTTGATGGCGTCGAATAAGGCATTGACGCTTAGCGAATCGGTTTTTTCGCTCTGCTCGATCAGCACCGACGCCTTTTCCCGTAGCAGCGATTCATTGCTTCGGCAAAGCGCGGCAACCAGCGTATCGCCTTCATTGACAAATTGCTGCAGGGCCTTGGTCTGTTTCTGGCCGATGTACCGGCCACCGAGTTCGGTCAGAGTTTTGCCGAGTAACGAACCCACGTTGGGAATGACCGGAATGGCCGTAGACAGATCTGAAATCGATTCGCCCAGGCTGTTGGCTGATTGGGCGGCATTGGTGGCAAAGTCGGGCGACGAGAGTCGTTGCAGCGCCAGCGCATACTCGTTTAGCACGTTCATGCTTGCCTTTATCTGCCTGACGGGCTTTAGTTCGGCCTGTTTGTCGGCGTAAAATTTAGCCAACTGCTTATAGGTGTCACCGTTCAGAGAAGTCGCTGTGCCCGGGTTGACGCCTGCTGATTGCTCCAGAATGATGGACTGATAGCGGTTATCGATCACTTCGTTCAAGACTTTTTCTGCGTGGTTGCCGCCCGTGCTGGCTAGCGTAGCAAACTGGTTGACGGCCTCAACCTGCGACTTGGTCAGGGTAGCGCAACCGCCGAGAGCGGTCACCCCAACTGATAGCAAAAGAATGGGAAGACGTGACATAGGCGTAAAGTGGGTAAGGAAGTGGTGCGTGCGTAACAGTGGTGTTGGATGATCAAAGCTACATAGACCTGTCGGGCAAGGGTAGCGCCTTTTTCCCGTATTCGCAAAGGCGTATTTACCGTTTATGTGGTTAGTTTTGTTGACCGCACCTGCCCGCGCTGCGATGGTCAAACACCTTGGCCAATCGGGCGCTGCCGGTGCGCCCCCTACATTTAACAAACCTTTACTCATGGTTAACGAACCCGTAGCCTCTTCGGGCCAACCCCTCACGGAGCAGACCGACAACCGATCGGCCTTGTACACGCTCATGACTGTCTGGTTTTTCTGGAGTTTTGTAGCGGCCTCCAACGGTATCCTCATTCCGCTGTTCAAAGACAAATTCAACCTGTCGCAGACGCAGGCGCAGTACATCGATTTTGCCTTTTACGCGGCCTATTTCGTGGGGTCAATTCTGTATCTGTTGGTATCGGCATCCATCAAGACCGACGTATTAAACCGAATTGGCTATAAGAACGGGATCATCTACGGCCTGCTGGTATCGGCCGTGGGTACGTTGCTCTTCTATCCGGCGGCAGAGTTGCAATCCTATTCGCTGCTGCTGTCGGGGCTGTTTATCGTTGGGCTGGGCTTCTCGCTGCAACAGACAGCCACGCAGCCGTTCATGATCGCGCTGGGGCCACCCGAAACCGGCTCGCAACGGATCAACCTGGGTGGGGCCGTCAATAACCTGGGGGGCACCATCGGCCCCGTACTGGTGTCGTTTGCCATCTTTGGATCGATCTCGCCTGAAGCCGCCAAGAGCGCGACGGTTGAGTCGGTAAAAGTGCCTTATCTGGTGCTGGGTGCGCTTTTTCTGGCGCTGGCGGCCTTCTTCAAGTTGTCGAAACTGCCCCACATCACCAACGATGAGAAGGTGGAAGTGGGCACGGGCGTACTGAAATTCCCGCAGCTGATTCTGGGCATGACCGCCATCTTCGTTTACGTGGGGGTGGAGGTAACCATTGGCTCGAACCTCGGCGAATACCTCAAAAAAGTAGAGAATCTGGAGGCCTCACAGGTGTCGAAATACGTGTCGCTGTTCTGGGGTAGTATGATGATCGGCCGCTGGACGGGCTCGATTTCCAACTTCAACCCAAGCCCGGCCATGAAGCGGATACTGGTGTTTGTGGTGCCGTTTGTAGCGTTTGGTATCGTGCTGGGTGTGAATGCGCTGTATAGCGGCGACGTCACCGACCTGCTGCCCTATGCCGTCTGCGTGCTCGTGATGATTGCCACCTTCCTGGCCGCCCGCGAAAAACCCGTTACCATTCTCCTGTACTTTACCGCCGCCGGTGCCCTGCTGGCCCTGATCGGTGTGCTCACGACGGGCAAAGTGGCCCTGTTCTCGCTCATCAGCGGCGGGCTGTTCTGCTCGATTCTGTGGCCCAGCATCTTCTCGCTTGGTACGGCGGGTCTTGGCAAATACACCAACCAGGGGGCTGCCTTCCTGATCATGATGATTCTGGGTGGGGCAATCGTGCCGGTGTTGCAGGGTAAACTGGCCGATAGCATCGGCATTCAGCAGTCGTATCTGGTCGCGGTCGCCTGCTTCGCTTACCTCTTCTTCTTTGGCATTCGCGTACAGGCCGTGCTTCGCAAACAAGGTATCGATTTCGATCAGGCCGTGACCAGCGGTAAGAGCGGGCATTAACATAGTTTGTGGTTTGTGGTTTGTAAGGTGTAGCGAGTGAGTCAATGGCGGTACAGGCATGGTGTCCTGCCCGCCATTGACTCACTCGGCATAAACAAATCACAACCTACAGCGGCCAACCGGCAATAACGACGAACTGTAGATTACCTATGGCTAAACGTAAGACTACCAATACCGACGTACCTGCTGCTGAACTGGCGGCGGTTACGCCTCTTCCCACACCTGAGAGCGAGCAGGCCGCACAAAGGAGCAACGAAACGAGCAGTGGCTCGGCCCCCGGCCACTATTCGCGCTTTACTGACCTTGACATTTACCTGTTCCGCGAGGGCAAACACACCCGCCTTTACGAGAAATTCGGCTCGCACGTGGTGACGCACAACGGCGTGTCGGGTACGTATTTCGCCGTTTGGGCGCCGTCGGCCCGGTACGTATCGGTGATTGGTGATTTCAACGGCTGGGATCGCGGTAGCACCACCATGAATGTGCGCTGGGACTCGTCGGGCATCTGGGAAATTTTTGTGCCCGGTGTCGCTACCGGCACCACGTATAAGTATTTCATCGTCCACGAAAACGGGCGCGAACTGGAAAAAGGCGATCCCTACGCTCACTTCTGGGAAATACCCCCGCAGACGGCCACCAAAGTGTGGGACACGTATTACGAGTGGAACGATCAGGACTGGATGGCCACGCGCCACGAAAAGAATGCCCTGAATGCGCCCATTTCGATCTACGAAGTACACCTGTCGTCGTGGAAGCGTGATCCCGGTAATCCAACGCGCGAACTGAGCTACGGTGAAATCGGCGATTCGCTGGTCGATTACGTCAAGGAGATGGGCTTCACGCACGTGGAGTTCATGCCCGTGATGCACTACCCATACCCGCCGTCGTGGGGGTATCAGGTAACGGGCTATTTCGCCCCCAGCAGCCGGTTTGGCGCACCGCAGGATTTCATGCAGCTCGTCGAACGGCTGCATCAGGCGGGCATTGGCGTCATCCTCGACTGGGTACCGGCTCACTTCCCCGGCGACGCCAACGGGCTGTATGAGTTTGATGGCTCACACCTCTACGAGCACCCCGACCCGCGCATGGGGTACCACCCCGACTGGAAATCATACATCTTTAACTACGGCCGCCCCGAGGTACGTTCGTTCCTGATTAGCAACGCGCTGTTCTGGTTCGATCGCTGCCACGCCGATGGGCTGCGGGTCGATGCCGTGGCGTCGATGCTGTACCTCGATTACTCGCGCAATGCGGGCGAGTGGGTACCCAACGTCTTTGGCGGGCGCGAAAACCTGGATGCCATTTCGCTGTTCAAAGAGATCAACGAAGCCATCTACCGCGAGTTTCCGGGAACGCAGACAATCGCCGAAGAGTCGACTGCCTTCCCCGGCGTGTCGCGGCCGGTCTACACGGGTGGGCTTGGCTTTGGCATGAAGTGGATGATGGGCTGGATGAACGACACCCTTCGTTACTTCGAGCGGGAGCCCATCAACCGCAAATACCATCAGAGCGAACTGACGTTCAGTACGGTCTACGCGTTTACCGAAAACTTCGTGCTGCCGCTTTCGCACGACGAGGTCGTGTACGGGAAGCACGCGCTGGTGAGCAAAATGCCGGGCGACGAATGGCAACGCTTTGCCAACTTGCGGCTTCTGTTTGCCTATATGTTTACCCACTCGGGCACCAAACTGCTGTTCCAGGGAGGCGAATTTGGCCAGACAGCCGAATGGAATTTCGATCAGAGTCTCGACTGGCACCTGCTCGACCATCCACCCCACCAGGGCATGGCCGCCTGCGTGAAGGCTCTCAACCAGCTGTATCGCACCGAACCGGCCATGTATGAGCGGAATTTCTCGGCAGATGGCTTTGAATGGATCGACACCTCCGACCATGAAAATAGCGTGCTGGTCTACGCCCGTAAAGGCGAAAAACCGGAAGAAACCTTGATCGTGGTGCTGAACATGACACCCGTACCGCGCCCGGAATACCGGATTGGCGTGCCGGCGGCGGGGAGCTACGGCGAAATCTTCAACTCCGACGATCAGAGCTACTACGGTAGCGGCCTGCTCAACCCGGCCCCGATCCAGACAGAGGCTACCCCGTTGCATGGTAAAGAGCAATCGATCAGCCTGACGTTGCCGCCGCTGGGCGCTACGGTGCTGAAGTGGATTGAATAGCGCAACGCACTCAGTTGCCGTTCGTTACCGAAAACCCCCTGCTGGCAGGGGGTTTTCTTTTTTTAGGTTAACTTAACTAAGGGTAGTCAATGTGCCTAATCAGTTTACTAGGTTGGTCTATTATTTGATATCGGTACTGTGCAGTATCTTGAAGAGCCTCGTCTTATCCATCTATGAAAGTCTGTTACGTCGCTTTGGTCTGTTGGCTTATTTGCCAGCAGGCTAGTTATGCACAACGAATAACCTTTTTTAAATTACCCGCCAACGGGCAACTATACCCGCGCAATGAACAATCAGTGGCGCTTGTTCCCATCGAAGGCCGCATCGATACGGCGGGTTTTGAGCGGGTGTCCGTGCAGGTATTTCGAAATTCGAGCCTCTATCGGCAGTACAGTTTGCCTTTATCGTACAGCCCAACGGGTAGCGCCCCTGTTGCGCTGACAACGACCATTCCGGCCGAACTGGCGCAGTACCGGGTACGTATATTTCTGCATAGCGGCGTCGCTGGCATTACCGACTCCCTCCTGATTGCCGACCGGCAACGCATCGTGGCGGGGGATGCGTACGTGATCAGTGGCCAATCCAACGCGACCGCCTACAACGCCCCACCGTACTACACCTACCAAAGCGAGTATATCCGCACGTTTGGGGTCTATACCGGCTTCGGCGAATACAACCCGGCCGATACACTCTGGGCGGCGGGTAACGGCTCGTCGGCCACGCTGATTGGCACCTGGGGGATGGAAATGGCCCGCCGCCTGACCGAGCAGTATCGGATACCCATTTGCATCATCAACGGGGCCGCTGGTGGGGCGCCTATTCAGGTCCTCAGCGCCCGCACCGATGATGACCCGATGGACTTGGCTACCAACTACGGTCGGCTATTGTACCGGGTGCACAAAGCCGGGCTAACGGGCCGCATTAAGGCGTACTTCTACCGGCAGGGCGAAAACGAAACCAGTGGCTGGGCGAGTGGCTGGATGATGAACTTCGATTACCTGTTCAACAACGTCCGCCGCGACTACCCCAATCTGAGGCGTTTTTATTTGTTTCAAATTCACGTGCTGGCGGGTTTCGCCGAGGCAACGCCTGGTTTTCGCGACTACCAGCGTCGGCTTCAATCGCTACAGCCGCTCATTCGGTCGCACGCCACGGTGGGTACGAAGGCCTACGATGGCATTCACTTTGGCGTCGAGGGGCATCAGGAAACGGGGCTGGAGGTTTTCCGGCTGGTCGCGCGTGATTTTTACGGCTCCACGGATACCGTTCAGATCATATCGCCCGACATCAAAAAAGCGTATTATACCTCGCCAGCCCGCAACGAACTGGTGATGCAGTTCGACGAAGGCCAACAACTGCGGTGGCCCGGCGATACAACCGTCAGCGACCCGTATGGCGATAGCGTGACGCATCAGCTGCGGCAATGGCTTTTTCTGAACAAGAAAGCCGGGGCGGTGGTGTCGGGGCGAGTGGATGGCTACCGGGTGATCCTGACGCTGAATGGCAGCCGGTCTGAGCAGGATTTGGGCTATTTACCCCCCAATTATCCCACGCAGGATGCCACCCAGCCCACCTTGCCCGGCTTCGCGTCGGCCTTTCCGGGGCCGTTTCTGAAAAACGAACGTGGAGTACGGGCGTTTAGCTTCTGGAACGTACCTATCGGAGCACCGTTGCCACCGCTGCTGAGTCTGGCGGCTAAGTCAGAAACAGATGGTTCGGTTAAACTGACCTGGGCCGATCACCCTACGGAACAGGCATATGTCCTCGAACGCCGAACGAGTCAGGAACAGGCGTTCAGCCGGTTAGCGGCCCTGCCCCTCAATGCTACCCTGTATACCGACTCAACCGCCCAAAACCAGACAAGCTATCAATATCGGTTGCGCGCCGTTACTACGGCAGCTGAGGCGCTGGCCGATGTGTCTATCGCGGTCAATTGCCAGCCGGGTGGGCAACTCGCCAGTCTGCAATCGGGCGATTGGTACCGGGCTCGTCTGTGGTCATGCGGTATGTTACCTTCGCCGACGGCTATTACCCAGATCATGCCCCGTCATGTCGTTACGTTGCATCAGCACGCCTGGACAAAAAGCATCCGGCTCAGCGGCACGTTACGCCTTCAACCGGGCGGCATCCTTCGAATGGGGCAGTAGGAGCAAGACAGCTTGTTGCTTAGCCATTGCTCAATTGAAAGTTAACTAGTTGTTGCGATACAAGCCTGAATAGCGGAAGCATATTATTCCGAACGTGCAGCTCATCAAAAACGCGCTGAAGTCGATATTGCTTCAGAATGTCATTGGCACCCGTGTCGGGAAATAAGATATCGGCCGTGATGGTGCCTGTCAGTACATCAAACGTAAACTGTGCGTTGATCAGGTTAAGAAACTCGTTGATTTTCGACAGCTTGAAGGGGTCATTCAGTACTTCAGGGTGGCAATACAGGCAGTACGTAGACACCTCGTTGAGCAGTTTCGACAGGTTAAGGTATTGGTATCGAAGCGATTCGTTGCCAGGGAGTGCCACAACTTCATGGTAGATGCGATTAAGGATCGGCTCGAAACCCACCAGCGCGACCATCGTGGGCTGAGTGGTGTCGTGAATAGCCGCACTGATGTTACTTAACATAGCATCGCGGTTGGCGGCCGACAAGCTCAGTGCTGTTGCGGAGTAGCCGTATACCAACGCGTCTTTGGTGCGGCGATACGACATAAACGTGCGCAGGTGTTCGTTGATCGTCGGGTTAGCCAAATGAAAAATCTTCAGGTGATGGCGTGTCAGCTGGTCATAAACGTACTCAAGCTGTCGAGCGGCCGAGAACGCCATCGGCTCTTCCAGGGCCGCCGTTTCACTGGGTACGTCGGGCAGCGACAGTCCCATCAGGTAACAGCAGGTGCCATAGCCAACGGCGATGCGACAAACCTGGATAGGCTTGTTGGCGACAGGCTCGAAGACCTTGTTGAACGTATCGCGCAGCATAAAGACGCCGTCGATCTGCCTTTTCTCCAGCAGTTCTACCAAATCGTCGGCTACATAAACGTTGTCTAATTTTTGGGTCTGCGCCTGAAGTTCGGCTGGGTCGCTGAGGTTCTCGATCCAGTTTGGTCCGCCCTCTTTACCCGAAAAAGCAAACCGAATACCGCTGGGCACTTTCGATTGCCCGTTCTCGCCGATGACACCCAACGCGCTCAACAGCAACGCTGCATAAGACGTGAAGCCCGAGGCGAGCCGTAGTTCGGTATCTGTGTGACTGCCTGAAAACTGGAAGGCGTGTACGGCTTGCCAAAGGTCAGCTACCGTAGCATCGGCGCGGTCTAACACGATTTGTGCAATCTTCCGATAGGTATCATCCTTGGCTTTGACCTGCTGCTTCAGAATCCGATTGAAGCCTGCCGGGTCCAGCTGTTCCCCAAATTTTTGAGCCTGTTTGACAAAATCGCTTTGCGTGCCGCTACCGATGTGTTTTCTGAGATAGATGGATAACTTTTCCTCTGGAGACATAAACGTGAATGATAGATATCAGTCTACTATAAATGCTTTTGCTGAATTAAATCAATTATTGTCAATGGTACTATATGTTACTCTAAATTCTTAACAATCGGTACCTGTTCGGACGCTGTAATGAAATAATATAAAAAAATTGTTCTTTTAATCTTGAAATTATGAAATATTAGATTAGAATTGCATAGACTTTATTGAAAACTAGCCTAACTAACCAGATCGTATGCAACTATCCGCTTTACCACCGCCTCAATGGGGAGAGGTGTTCGGCTGGCGACGGCCCCGCTATTTTATGGTGTTGACAGAACGGTACCAGTTTGAGCAATATGCCGCCGCGTATTGTCGGGTATCGGGTAATCCTATGTCGGTTGGGTATCTCGAGCGATGCGACGTAGTGATTGGCTATTATGAGGCCGACCAGATGGTTGGCGGGTTTGCCTTCAGCACGCTTGAACGGCAAGCATTGCGGGTATTTACCGAGTTAGCACCCGATCAGGTTGGTGATCTGCTGCGCGGGCACAGACTGACGGCCGCTGACCTGCTGGAAATTGCCGGGTTTTATATCGACGGGGAGCGCGCAATGATCTGGGATCGACTTCGGATGAATCTAATGCTGATGAGAAAAGCCCAGGAATTAGCTACCAGGCTACAAAAAACGCACGTCGTGGCGGGCGCCTTCGAAACCGGGCTCCAGATTGAGCAACGTAAAATTCTCACGCTGATGCTGTACCGCAACACAACCAACCTGAAGAAGGGCCGGGTGGTGGAGATCTACGCCGGCCACCGCAATCGCTTGGTACCAGTTGGCATCTGGGTGATCGGTCAGAAGCTGCTCAAATGGCTTAGCCACAAGTAGTGGCCAGAGTAAGAAGGAGTTACAGCTACCAATATACAAAAAGGAAAGTCCCACTCAGCGCTGAGT